>JALOCC010000024.1 GCA_023227945.1 Candidatus Omnitrophota bacterium | reverse complement strand
AAAAATTCAAAGACGAAGTATCCATTGACCCGCAACCGCAACGGCATTATGACTACCCGTATGAAACTTCCCACTTGCTCGGTTACGTCAAAGAAGCAGCTGCTTTTTCTGAACGTCTTAAAAAATATGGCTACTCGCCTAACGAGCGCATAGGAATATCCGGCATAGAACAATATTATGATGATTATTTACGCGGAGAAGACGGTGGAGATTTGATCGAAGTTAACTCAAGCGGCAGAATAATCGGCTTTCTGGGGAAACGCAACTCTATCCGGGGCAAAGATATATACTTAACAGTTGATTCCAAAATGCAGCAAACTGCTTACCAGGCAATTTCCGGCAAGAAAGGTGCGCTTATTTTTATGGATTCAAAAGACGGTGAAGTTTTCGCGCTGGTTTCCTACCCTTCATTTGACCCTAATAGCTTTGTTAAAGGAAAAGACGAGATTACGAAAGTTTTTACCGATACAAATAAACCTATGCAAAACAGAGCAATACAGTCAGCATTTCCGCTGGGTTCTACCTTTAAACCCATAGTTGCTATTGCCGGGCTAGAAGAGAATAAACTAAAACCATCAACTACGTTTATATGCAAAGGTAAACTTAATATAGGAAAAGCGGAATTTGAATGCGAGAATGTTCACGATGACGAAAATCTCTATGAGGCACTGATGCATTCATGTAATGTGTATTTTTACAATGTTGGTATGCTGCTTGGCCGGCAACTTATGGCCAACTATGCAGAAAAATTAGGCCTAAATTCGGCCTCCGGCATAGACCTTCCATATGAGAAAAAAGGAACTATACCGGTATCCAGCCTGAAACTTAGAGGTCGTTGGTATTTAGGTGATACCCTGAATTTTTCAATAGGCCAAGGCTATACCGAATGTTCGCCCATAGAAATTATGCTGGCAATCAACGTCTTCGCTAACGGCGGATTTCTCGTTAAGCCGCATTTAATCAAAAAAATAGATAATACTGAGATTGCAATGCCCTATAGCAATAAACTCAATATTTCTGCTCAGAATCTTACGATAGTAAAGAATGCTCTCAAGCAAGTAGTAGAGAGCGATGAAGGCACTGCGCGGCTGCTAAAACCACTTAATCTCTCAATTGCCGGTAAAACCGGTACCGCTCAAACATCTGGCCGTCCGCATGGCTGGTTTGTCGGATTTTTTCCGGCAGATGCACCAAAATACACCATATGTGTTTTTCTGGAAAACGGCGGTTCAAGTTATGAGGCATTAAAGGTAGCCTATTATTTTCTTGAAAAGTTAAAAGAACAACAACTATTATAAAATGTTTAATAATATTGTACGCATAAAAACAAACTTTAAACCGGCAAAAATAATTATTGCCTGCCTAATATTGCTTACAATTTTAAGTTTAAGTTCCATTTATAGCAGCTTGCATCAGGCGGGGGAATTAAAAGAGCAGGAAATTTTTTACAAAGAAGTTATGTGGGTTGCAATTTCCTGGGTAATTCTTATACTTTTTTTCTTATTAAATTACCGAGTATATTTTGATTTAGCGTATGTATTATACGCTATAAACATATTTTTATTAATTGCCGTAGACCTTTTTGGAAGAAGCGCTTTGGGCGCGCAACGCTGGTTAAATATTGGGGGATTCAATTTTCAACCATCGGAATTATCTAAAATTATAACTATTTTTTTCCTGGCAAGGGTTTTTTCTTCACAAACGAATAAAGGCTTTTTGAAAGGAGCATTGTTTCCATTTTCACTTTTAATGATAAATGTTCTACTGATAATCAAACAGCCGGATTTAGGCACAGCCATGGTTTTAGTCCTTCTGTTTTTTCTAATGGGGTTCGCAAGTCGTAATAAAAAAAGATATTTTATAGCTATAATAATTGCAGCCATTATGCTTTCTCCTTTAGCGTGGAATCATCTTAAGGATTATCAGAAAAAAAGGTTGATAGTATTTCTTAATCCAAACGCAGAACCTCTTGGTGCAGGCTACACAATAATACAATCAAAAATTGCAATAGGGTCAGGAAAGATTTTCGGCAAGGGTTTTCTTTCCGGAACACAAAACCAGTTTAATTTTTTGCCGGAACGCCATACTGATTTTATATTCACCGTAATTGCCGAAGAATGGGGTTTTGCCGGAGCGATGGTGCTTCTTTTGATTTATCTATTAATAATCAATAACATACTTTTAGTTGCACGATACCAAAAAGATAATTTTGCCCAATTAATTTTGGTTGGAATGGCTTGTCTGTTTTTTCTTCATGTTTTTATTAATATCGGCATGACCCTTGGAATACTTCCGGTTGTGGGAATACCTTTATTATTTGTAAGTTACGGAGGCACACACTTACTCGTAAGTTTTATGCTGCTTGGAATTTTTCTTAATATCTACAGGCAATAACTTTTTTATAAACCGATGTCATGGATTATTACGGATTCAAACGGATGAATTTATCCGTGGCATCTGCAACCATCCGTTACATCCGCGCTAATAAAAATGATTGATTTAAGCACGATACAAAAGCCCCAACGTTATATCGGCAACGAGTGGAATGTAGTTAAAAAGCCTCGCCAGGGAAAAATTCCTATCTGCCTATCATATCCTGATTTGTACGAAATAGGAATGAGCAACCTGGGACTACGCATAATCTATGGTTTGCTTAATGAATTCGAAGATGTAGTTTGTGAAAGAGTTTTTCTCCCGGGTGAGGATTTAGCCGTAAATTTATCCAACAATAATCTTAAACTATTTTCCCTTGAAACAAAGACCACCCTGGATAATTTTGAAGCCATAGGATTTAATCTGTCCTGCGAAATCAATTTCTTAAATTTTTTAAAGATACTGCATCTTGGAGCAATTCCCATAAAAGCAAACGAGAGAAAAGAAACAATAGTCTTTGCGGGAGGCATAGCGAACCCGGAGCCCCTTGCGGAATTTGTGGATTTTTTTTATCTCGGTGAATTCGAGGAAGGAATAGCTGAGTTTGTCGATATACTTAGAAAACACAAAGATAAAAAGACGCGCCTCGAAGCCCTTTCGCAAATCGATGGCTTTTACGTTCCCAGTTTCTACAGCGTAAGTATCTGTGCAAATAAATATCAATTCAATAAACTGTACAAGTATGCACAATTTCCGCTAAAAAGAGTTTATGTGAAGGATTTGGACAAAAGCTACTATCCTGTAAACTGGCTTACCCCTCACACACAAATAATCCATGACCGCGCGCCCGTAGAAATTGCAAGAGGATGCCCAAATGCTTGCGTTTTTTGCCAGGCAAGAGCAATATATCATCCCTACCGCGAAAAAAAAATTTCAACTATTTGCGATATTGCGAAAAACATCTATAAAAACAGCGGTTACGAGAATATTTCTTTGCTTAGTTTAAGCGCTTCCGATTATTCAAATATTGAAGAACTGCTGGATGCGTTAATTGCGCAGTTTAAAAATAAATGCGTAGGGCTATCGCTGCCATCACTGCGTATTGATGGCGCATTAGGTGAATTATACCGAAAACTTCTTTTTTTACGGAAAACATCGCTTACCGTTGCGCTTGAAACCGCAAGTGACAGTTTAAGAAGCAAATTAGGAAAAAAAATTGACATGAATAGATTATTTGAAGCCGCAAAGATAATTAAATCATTGAATCTAAGAACAATCAAATTGTACCTTATGATAGGTTTTCCTGAAGAAACAGATGAGGATTTACTTTTAATCGGTGCCTTTCTGGAACGCCTGCGGCGTGAAACAGGACTTTCGCTTAATGTAAGTATTAATATTTTTGTGCCAAAACCGTTCTCGCTATGGGAAAACGCATGGATGCCAGAAGAAGAAATTTTGGAAAAAAAAATAAAATTGGTTTTAAGCTGTATACCAAAAAGACATAATATTAATCTTTCGATCTCGCAGGCAAAGATGAGTATTCTGGAAGCGATACTCTCCCGTGCTGATAGAAATTTTTCCTCGGTAATTCTGGAGGTATTTAATACCTCGCCCAGTTACGAAACAAACAACAATTGGTCAACTTGGCAGGACGCGATGCATAAAAACGGCATTGACTATAAAACTTATTTGCAAAGCGAAAACAAAAATTTTCCCTGGTCTTTTATCGGTAATTCGGAAATACCTACCTGCAAAAATTGCAAGGAAAGCTAAATGCAAGCGGAAAAATTTGCCTTAAAAACAATTATAGAAAAAAGCCAGGATATGGTTTACTTTTCTCAATTAGACCTCGTATCAATACTTACGCGCGCTTTAAAAAGAGCAGGCCTACCCTTATATTATACCCAAGGATTTAGGCCGCGCGTAAAATTAAGTTTTGGAAAAGCCCTCAAGGTAGGAGTAGAAGGGCCAGAGGAAGTAACTTTCTATTTTACTGAAAAAATAACCCCTCAAGAGCTACAAAACAAGCTAACTCTTCAAATGCCTCAAGGTTTAAAAATTCTTAAAATTATTTAAACTGGTAGAAAGGATTAGCGCACGAGGAAGCGTATTTTGGCGTGCTTTGTCCCGAAAAATTCTTTCGTAAAGTTTGCCGCAAGACGATGGTTGTAAGGTTTGCAGGAAAAGATATTAATGTAGGATTTACGCCAATACTCGGAGAAATGCCCGGTAATTGAACTGGTCTCGATAAATTGCAAAAGCGAATAACCTTTTGTTTGAGGCTTTTCAAGCCCAAAATAAGGTAATTGAACCTTACCATACTTTTTCATCTTAATAAGCTTACAGAGTTTATTAACATACTCGGCGAGCTTCTTCTTTGAGCGCATAACCGACAGGTCACACTCGGAAAGATCCATGACCAATTCATATCCAAATACTTTTTTTTCCATTTCTTCTATTCTCCTTTTTAAACCATTTGCAAGCTCGCGTTTTTCTAACACACAAGTCAAGCTGCGTTCACTAGAAAGAGGGTACATTAAATTTGTGCTTTCTTCGCTTACTAAATATTTTTGTGCTGCCATTTTTATTTTTTTGCCTTTCGAATGCTCGTTCGTACTTTAAAAAAATTCAGTTAGTTTTTTATAACATATTTTCACAGTCTTTGCAAGATTTTTTTTAAAATACTTTCAAAACTTTTTTCAAGCAACTTTCAGGACGAAAAAAATTTTTGATTCCGGTTTCACAAATTTCTGTCGGTAAACCCATTATGTTTAATAATTCGATAAACGGGTCAGGATTAAGTTCTTCAACGTTAACCATGGTTTTAACATCCCATGCGCCCTGCGCTATTAACATAGCTGCTGCAACCGGAGGAACACCCGCAGTATAGGAAATTGCCTGCGATTCAACTTCTTTAAAGCATTCAGCATGGTCGCAAACATTATATATAAAAATTTCCTTATTTTTTCCGTCTTTTTTTCCTTTGATAAGATTCCCAATGCAGGTTTTGCCGGTGTAATTAGGAGCAAGCGAGGAGGGATCCGGTAAAATCGCTTTTAGAACTTTTAGCGGAACTACTTCAACGCCCTCTGCAGTTTTTATAGGCTTTTCTGATGTCAAACCAAGATTAGTCAGGACACTAAAAACATTGATATAGTGGTCACTGAAACCCATCCAAAACCGGATACTTTTAGCGTCTATATTTTTCGACAAAGAATGAATCTCGTCGTGGCCGTTTAAATACACGGTTTGCTTGCCCACAACAGGAAAATCATATACTCTTTTTATCGAATGTACTTTCTCCATCACCCATTTCCTGTCAATCCAGGTCCAGACCTTTTTGAATTCCCTGAAATTTATTTCCGGGTCGAAGTTAGTTGCGAAATATTTGCCGTGGCTTCCGGCATTTACATCCAATATATCAATTGTATCGATTTTATCGAAATAATGCTTAACGGCATACGCACAATAAGCATTTACCACCCCGGGGTCAAACCCTGCACCTAAAATTGCTGTAATACCAGCCTCTTTGCATCGGTCTTTTCTCTTCCATTCATAATTTGCATACCAAGGCGGGTCTTCGCACACTTTATTTGGTTCTTCATGTATTGCAGTATCCATATACGCAACACCCGCCTGGATGCAGGCCTCAAGTACCGACATATTCACATAAGCTTGCGCAAGATTAATTACAATTTCTGAATTTGTTTCTTTTATTAGTTTTATAGTAGCGGGAATATCCAGAACGTTTATCTGGCGTGAATATAATTTTTTGGTTTTGTTTTTTATATTGTTTTTTCTTTTAACGCTTTCAATTATTGCATCGCATTTACCTATCGTCCTGGATGCGATACAAATATCCCCTAAGACATCATTGTTCTGGGCGCATTTATGCGTAGCCACCTCGGCAACACCCCCAGCGCCAATAATCAGTACATTCTTTTTCATTTTATTTTATCCTCCTGCTTGATAATGTTACGAAGGTTACGGATGTTACGGGAAGTTACAAAAGTTACATTGAAAACATTGCGATCTATTACAACCTTCGTAACCTGCGTAACTTTCGTAACTTAATTCTTCCGCCGAAGGCGGAAGAATTAACGTAACCGTTCATGATAAACTATTTACAAAATCTTTATATTTAAAATTACGGATTATATCAATTGCGCCATTTAGCCGTTTTACGACAATCGAAGGCATTGAAAGGCCGTTAAACCAATTCTTTTTAACCATGGTGTAACCGGCAACATCATTAATCCGTAATATATTGCCTATCTTTAAGCGAGTTTTGAACCGATACGTGCCAAACACATCGCCAGCTAAGCAAGAGCGGCCCGCAATCTGATACCTGAAACGGCCGGTATCTTCGGATTTTATTTTTGCACTAAGCCGATAGGTGAGCAAATCCAGCATATGTGCTTCGATAGAGGAATCAACTATTGCAATATCTATACCATTATAAATGATATCCAATACTTTTGTTACAAGCTCAGCTGATTGTGTAATAACTGCTTCGCCCGGTTCAAAATATACCTGCACGGAGAATTTCTTACTGAACTCATTTATTTTCTTGCAAAATTTATCCACCGGATAACCGCCTCTAGTAAAATAAATACCTCCGCCAAAGCTGACCCATTTTAATTCTTTCAGAAAATCCGCATACTTGCGGCTTATAAAATCAAGGTTTGAAGAAAAATTCTCAAAATCGCTGTTTTCACAATTGAAATGAAACATAACCCCGTTTATTGACGGTAATATTTTAAATAATGCTTTTCTATCTGTTACGCCAAGCCGGCTATAACGGCGAGCGGGATTGGCCAAATCAAAGCAAGAAAAGCTTACGCCGGGATTAACCCTTAAACCAATTTCTGTATTGCCTGCATATCGCCGAAACATCAAAAGCTGAGATATGGAATTAAAAATAATTTTATCGGCATATCGCCTTACCTGCCTTATTTCACGAGATGAATATGCCACACTATAAGCATGGACTTCTTTTTTAAATTTCTCATATCCTAAACGCGCTTCGTATAACGAGCTGCTGGTTGTTCCATCCAAGTACTTGCGCATAAGAGGAAAGACGCTCCAGGCAGAAAAACATTTTAGCGCCAAAACAAATTTTGCGCCGCACGATTTTTTTATGTGATCGATTGTTTTTAAATTTTTTAATAATTTACTTTCGTAAATTAGGTAGTATGGCGTTGTTAAATTTATATTTTTGTTTGACATTTGTTTATAATATCAATGTAACAATATTTAATTGGTCTTGCAAGATTTTTTTTAACAATTTTAGAAAAAATATTTTTTGGTTTTATTTTTTGAGTAATAAAAGTTTGCTTGAGATATACTTCTGTTTTTGCTACAATCTACATAGCCTTTAGTCTTCGGTATTTTGCTTTTGGTGTTATTAGTGCCCACGTAGCTCAGTTGGTAGAGCAGCGCTTTCGTAAAGCGCAGGTCGGAGGTTCGACCCCTCTCGTGGGCTTTTTAGCAGACAACAGAAAACAGAGTACAGAGAACAGATGGTAAGAAAAATAAAAACACCTTAAGTCGTAAATACGATTTTTTCTGTTATCTGTATTCTGAAATATTATGATACAGGGATATTTAAAAATTCTGCGGCGTAAAAATTTTGTATTTCTTTGGATAAGCCAGATTATCGCACAATTCGGAGACCGGCTTACCCAAATGGCTCTTATTGGGTTGGTTTATAAATTAAATCCCGGCTCTTCCTTGGGCCTGGCTAAAATGTTTAGCTTGGCGATAATACCGGTATTTTTAATTTCTCCTATTTCTGGTGTCTACGTTGACAGGTGGGATAAACGAAAAACTATGTATGCAAGCGATTTTCTACGCTCTCTGTGTATTTTTCTTGTACCGATTGCGGTTTCCAAATTTCATTCGATACCTTTAGTCTATTTTTTGATTTTTTTATCTTTCTGCGTTGGAAGATTTTTTATTCCCGCCAAAATGGCAGTAATACCTTCTTTAGTTGAAAAGGAAAGTTTTTTTATGGCTAATTCTCTGGTTTCTGTAACCGCAACTATCGCGGCGGTTTTAGGATTTGGCTTCGGAGGTATGATTGTTGAAAAATGGGGAGTTGAACAGGCATTTTTCATAAACGCCATAACATTTTTAGTTTCCGGCATATTGATAAGTATGATGCGCATGCAGGAAAAGGCAAAATTTGACCCAAAAGACATCTTAGAATTAGGAAAAGACGCAATCGTTAAAGTCAAAAATTCATTTATTTTCGAAGTGCGGGAAGGGTTAAAATATATATTTAGCTCCAAAGAAACACGTTATGCAGCAAAAGTACAGTTTATTCTTTTCGCATTAATCGGTTCTTTGTATACTGTTTTTATTGTTTTTATACAGCAGACGCTTTCAACCGGCACTTTTGCGCTTGGATGGCTTGCAGTTGGTTCCGGAGCCGGCCTGTTTATTGGCTCACTTTTTTACGGCAGAATCGGCTCAAATATATCCATACAAAAAACAATAAACCTTTCCTTATTTTCTTCTAGCCTTTACTTGATTACATTTGTCTCACTTTTGAAATTTTACCCGTATAAGCTTTTCGCTTTTATTTCCTGCTTCATCCTTGGCCTGATTGCCTCCCCGGTAGTCATTGCCGTAAATACTTTAATCCACAATGAAAGTGAGAACAAATTCTGGGGTAGAATTTTTAGCTCGCTGGAAATAATAATCCATATCGCTTTTATTATTTTTATGTTTATTGCTTCCTATCTTGCGGAAAAGTTCAGCCCCTTTACAATAATTATAGCGGTAGGTATAATAACTATGATTTTATCGTATATTTTCTTAAGAGAAAAACCTGATGCTTAAAATCGAAGAACACAAAGAACCCCAACACAATTTGCCTTGTGAAAATTTTATAAACCCAAAGCGGCTATACCTGCCGCTATCCCAACATACGGGAAAGCCTTCCTTAGTTTGCATAAAACCGCAAGACATAGTTGAACAGGGCCAGGTGATTGCAACTGAAGATGGCTATATTTCCAGCCGGTTACATTCGCCAAAGAAAGCAAAAATTATAGGTATTGATGACTGGTATCATCCGGTATTAAAAAGAGCGAAATGTATTATTGCTGAGCCAATAGAGGAAGAGGAACGCAAATTTACCCCGAAAAGTAAAATAGACAACCTTGACAAAGAAACTCTCTTAAAAATAATCAAAGACTCCGGAATAGTGGGAATGGGCGGTGCAGCATTTCCCAGCCACGTAAAATTAAACCCGCCGAAAAAAATTGAAACACTAATTGTAAACGGCTGTGAATGCGAACCATATCTTGCCTCTGATTATCGGCTTATGGTAGAAAATTTCGATGCGATATTTAGAGGGATAGAAATAGTTTGTAAAATCATTGAGCCAAAGAATGTTGTTTTTTCAGTAGAAGAAAACAAACAAGAAGCAATAAAGAAGCTGCACCTTGCGGTGAGCCTTAAAAAATATAATCTACCCAACTTGTCTTTGGCTATACTTAAAACCGCCTATCCACAGGGGGGCGAAAAACAACTAATCTATTCACTACTCAAGCGTGAAGTTCCTTCAGGGAGGCTGCCGCTTGATGTAGGCTGTCTGGTTCATAATGTCGGAACGTTTTTTGCTATTTACGAAGCAGTTTATCTTGATAAGCCTCTCATTGAAAGAGTGGTTACTTTTGCCGGAGATGCATTGGTATCGCCTAAAAATATACGATTAAAAATCGGCACAATCTTGCGAGAGCTTTTTGATAAAAAAATATTGGAATTTAAAACCGCGCCTTTAAAGATAATTTGCGGTGGGCCGATGATGGGGATAGCCTTAGATAGTCTTGATTACCCTATATTAAAAGGTACGGGCGGTTTTCTATTCTTAAGTAAGGATGTTTTACTGGGCACAGAAAGGCCTTGTATCCGTTGTGGCGCCTGCGTGCGTGAATGCCCGGTTTCTCTTATGCCTACCTTAATAGATTTAACCTCAAGGAGAGAACTTTGGAAAGAATCTGCCTTATATGGCGCTACTGACTGCATAGAATGCGGAGTGTGCAATTACGTGTGCCCGACTAACAGAATGTTGTTACAATCAATAAAACGCGCAAAATTAGAAATACCCAGATGAAAGAAATGTTAAAATATAGCCTTATTCTTTGTTTTATATGCATAGCTGCCGCAGGGCTTCTTTCCGGAGTATATTCTATCACCAATCCGCGCATTGAAGCCCAAGCGCAAGCCGAAATTAAAACAAGCTTAAAGCAGGTCTTGCCACAGGCAGCCACATTTGAACCGATTGTGGAAAACAAGGAAATTTTATATTATAAAGCTCGCAATGCAAAAAAAGAAATTATTGGTGTTGTTTTTACTGCAATAGCCAAGGGGTACTCAAGTGCAATAGAAACAATGGCAGCAATGACACCTAATGGCGAAATAATTGCAATAAAAGTAATTGCTCAAAATGAAACCCCTGGTTTAGGCACGCGCATAACAGAAAAAGAATTCACCAGTCGATTCGCAAAGAAATCAATTGACGAATTATCTAAAGTTTCTACGATAAGCGGGGCTACCATATCTTCAAGCAGCGTTATAACATCTATAAAACAAAAAGGCGAGGAAATTAGAAAATATTTAAAATGAAAAACCTTACCGCATCATATTCACCTCATCTGCACACAAAAGAATCTTTAGAAAAAATTATGTGGTTGGTATTTATAAGCTTGATACCTTCCGGTATGGCCGGGGTTTTAATCTTTGGGATGCGGGCTTTATGGGTGATATTCTTAGGCATAATCAGCGCCATAGCCACGGAAGCTTTAATACAACTGATGGCTAAAAAGAAAGTTGCTATATCAGATGGAAGTGCAGCGCTTACCGGCCTTTTGCTTAGTTATAATCTTCCAGTTTCCAGCCCCTGGTGGCTGACCGTAACTGGCTCCTTTATAGCAGTTGCTATCGGAAAACAAATATTTGGAGGATTAGGCCAGAATATTTTTAATCCTGCTTTGGTAGGTAGAGTATTTCTTATGGCATCATGGCCCAAATATATGACTAACTTTACCAGCCCGGTAAACACACAAGCATGGTTTAAATTTTCTGGCTATGATGCTATAACTGCAGCTACGCCTTTGACTTTGATCAAAGAAGGAAAACCCCTATTGGGCATCTCATATATGGATTTATTCTTGGGAAAACACGGCGGGTGTATTGGTGAGGTATGCATATTGGCCATACTCGCCGGAGCATTATTCCTTTTGATAAAGAAATATATTTCCTGGCATATACCCATAACATACATACTAACGGTAGCCATATTTACCTGGATATTTGGCCCGAAAGGCGCATTTAGCGGAGATTGGCTTTTCGCTATTTTGTCAGGCGGTTTAATTCTGGGGGCGTTTTTTATGGCCACAGATTATGTTACTTCACCGTTAACCAGAAAAGGGCAACTCATTTTTGGCGTTGGTTGTGGCGTGCTTACCGCAGTTATCAGGCTTTGGGGAGGTTACCCTGAAGGTGCCTCTTACGCTATTTTAATAATGAACGCAACCACTCCTATTATTGACCGTTATACTAAAAATCGTATTTTTGGAAAATGAAAATAAACACAAAAGAATTTATTAAAGGTCTGATTAAAGAGAACCCCACATTCGTTCTGGCGTTAGGCTTATGCCCAACATTAGCAGTTTCAACTTCGCTGAGCAACGGCCTTGGCATGGGGATAGCTGCTACTTTTGTTTTACTGGGTTCCAATATAATTATATCATTAATAAAAAACCTTGTGCCGAACAAAATAAGGATTCCTTGCTATATAGTTGTTATTGCAACATTTGTTACTATCGCGGAGCTTACCATGAAAGCTTATAGCCCCGCACTAAATCGCGCTTTGGGAATTTATGTTCCTTTAATTGTGGTAAATTGTATTGTCCTCGGACGCGCTGAAGCTTATGCCTCAAAAGCTTCTTTACTCAATTCAATATTAGATGCTTTGGGCATGGGGCTGGGTTTTACCTTGGCATTACTTCTAATTTCCGGCATTCGTGAGATTCTCGGTTCAGGAACATTTTTCGGCCATACCTTGATAAAAGAGTATGAGCCAATATTTCTTTTTGCTTTGCCTTCAGGTGCACTTTTAGTTATCGGCCTTTTAATGTCTTTTTTTAATATTTTAAAAGAAAGGAAGCTAAAGCAATGAATTTAGGCCAGTATCTTTCTATTTTTATTTCCGCGGTATTTGTCTATAACGTTATTCTTTCCCGCTTCTTAGGCCTCTGTTCATTCATAGCTATCTCTAAAGAAACCAAGCCAGCTTTTGCGATGAGCTTAGCGGTAATGTTTGTAACTACAATGTCATCAATAATTACCTGGCTTATTTATAAATTTTTACTTATTCCTTTTAATATTACCTATTTACGTACGATATCTTTCATTTTAGTTATAGCGACATTCGTGCAACTAGTAGAAATGATTATCAAAAAAATCAGCCCGCCAATGTATAGATTTTTCGGCATATATTTGCCGCTCATTACGGTAAATTGCGCAGTGCTTGGAGTGGCAGTCCTTAACATTGATATGTTTTTTACAAACGGCAAAGCTATGCCTGGTAGTTTTTATTATTCGGTTTTTCAAGGTATTTGCGTAGGGTTAGGCTATACGATAGCCATGGTTTTAATGTCCGGCATAAGGGAACGGCTTGAATTTTGCACTGTGCCTAAATGCGTTAAAGATTTTCCTCTTGGTTTTATTATTGCATCAATTATGAGCATGAGTTTTTTTGGTTTTAATGGGTTTAGGTTCTGAAATTTTATCCGCCTGCACCATTTGTTAGGATAGTAATAGCTATGACGGGCTTGCTCCTACGCTAAAGCTTCAGAGGACAAGCCGGCGGATGTCACTGTATAGGCATGCTGGTTGGTGTTTCATTATGGAAATTTTAGTCCCTGTAATAATTTTGGCAAGTTTAGGTTTACTGTTTGGCGCAGGACTCGCTCTTGCCTCTAGGTTTTTGTCAGTTAAAAGCAACCAGCGTCTTGACGCGATACACGGATTACTACCTGGTTCAAATTGTGGCGCTTGCGGAGGAGCCGGATGTTTTGGTTTCGCAGAGAGCCTGTTAAGCGGTAAGTTGCCACTTCAGGCGTGTAAAGTAAGCACTGAACAAACAAAAGAAAAAATAGCCACGCTACTCGGCATAAAATTTGAAAAAACCGTAAAAACTGTTGCAGTTCTCCATTGCAATGGCGGCATAAGAGTAAAGGATAAATTTTTGTACCAGGGACTAGAGGATTGCGTAGCTGCAAATTTGGTCTTAGAGGGGCAGAAAGAATGCCGCTTCGGTTGCCTTGGTTTTGGAACCTGTCAAAAAGCTTGTCCATTCGGGGCGATAAAAATGACTAACGAACAATTGCCCGAGATTGATAGTACCAAATGCAAGGCGTGCGGTAAATGCGTAAGAGCGTGCCCAAAACATCTTTTTACCTTGATACCAATAACGCAAGATATTTACATTGCTTGCAGCTCTCATGACATCGGTAAAAAAACAATCGAAGTTTGCCCTGTTGGCTGTATTGCTTGCGGAATATGCACGAAAGTGAATGATTCACCATACTACCTGAAAGATAATCTTTCTCATATAGACTACAAGAAAGTGCTATCCAAGGAACCTCTGGAAGAAGGGCGTAAAAAATGCCCTACTAAATGCATATTAGCAAGAAACCAGATAACAGATAACAGAGTACAGAAAACAGAGAAGAAGTAAAAAAATATCTGTAATCTGTGCTCTAACCGAGCGAAGCGAGGTTAACATGAATATAGCAATTTTAGCTTCAGGAAACGGAAGTAACTTTGAGGCGATAGTGAAAGCCGCAAAACGCGGTTACATTAAAGCCTTTATCAAGGTTCTAATTACCGACAAAAGCAATGCATATGTTCGGCAGCGTGCCAAACGCAACAAAATAAAAGATATACTTATCGACCCTTCAAAATTTAAATCCAGGCTTGAGTTTGACGAAGAAGTGATTAAGGTCTTAGAAAAAGAAAAAATAGACTTGGTTGTTTTGGCCGGATTTATGCGGATACTTTCTGCGAAATTTGTAAAAAGGTTCAAAAACAGAATTCTTAATATTCATCCGGCGCTACTGCCTGCTTTTAAGGGAGAGAATGCTATTCGCAGAGCGTTACAACATAACTGCAAGGTAACCGGTGTTACTGTTCATTTCGTAGACGAAAAAGTAGATAACGGGCCGATAATATTACAACAAGCCATAGAAATAAAAAGAGGTGAAACGCTCGAAAGGCTTGAAGAAAGAATACACAATCTGGAACACAAATTATACCCCTTAGCTGTTAAACTCTTCACGGAAAGACGTATCAAAATAAAAAATAGAAATGTGGAAATTGAGCCCTTGTAGTGTTTTATTTCAAAAGGGCTCATCCTGAATAAGCGAAGCAAGTTAAGGATCTCAATAAAAATAAAAACCCAATATTACTTTAGCACAAAAATGCATCTAAGAATTTCACTTTTTCGTTTCATAATTCTTATTTTTTTAAGCACTGCAGCTTACGCACAAACTCCTTCAATAATAGAAGCTTCAGTCAATAAACATAAAATTACAACCGGTGAAATTTTTACCTATACGTTAAAAATTGAAGGGGAGTTTCTTTCGCCAAAATTAACTATACCTAAATTTGATAATTTTACAATTGCCTCTCAAGGCCAGCAAAGACAATACACCTCGAAAGGAAACAGAACAACTTTAACAATAAAAATAACTTACCATCTTTTTGCCCCAAATCCCGGAAGCTTTACGATAGAAGGCGCGAATGTAGCGGATAAAAACAAAAGAATAGAGGCGAAACCGATAGCTATTGAGGTGACTGGCAAACCCCTTAAAGAAAAAATTAAAGTAGCTCCTCACATCGAGAGAGGAATAGACATATAATTCCAACATTTCAGTTACGGTTAGGGTAACGCCCTTCGACGCATTTCATTTGCTCAGGGCGTCCTGAGCCTGTCGAAGGACGAAGCCCATATCGGTTATGTCTATCGGTAACGTCCATGAAAATAAATAACCAAGATCCAATAAACAATAACCAAACAATATCCAAACAATATCCAATAACCAAATCTCAATAACCAAACATTATCGTTTGGTTATTGGTCATTGGAATTTGGAATTTGTTTGGAGCTTGCCCGTCAATTTCAAGGAATTTGACGGATATCTTGGTTATTGGTTATTTTATTCGTATCTCTGATACTATTTATCTTCCATTAACGCTTTGCGGGTATAAAAGCGGGATTTTTTATTAAAGACATCATTGATTGTAACTTCGCTTATTTCCACAGGATGCTCATAGATTTTTAAAATCTTCTTGGTAACGGCTATTGTTTCATCGAACGGGTATGGTAAACCTTCCTTGTATTTTTTTATCATAATATCGAAATTTATTTCCAGTTTACCGTTATAATATTTGGTATGTAAATCATTTATTTTAAAATTGTCTTTCAATCCCTCTTCGGTAAATTTCTTTTCCACGTTTTGCTTTATAAGATACGAAATGAATTCTCCCAAATTTATGTCGTACCGCGAAATATGATCACCTTGAGTATCGCCGAGGGCCTTGGTGTTGACGGCGTTAATGAAAGCTTCCCGCTCCTGAAAATTACCAAGGGAAATATAGCCAGTTTCAAACATAACTAAATCCCTTATGTACCAAACATAATATATATCAAAGCCTGAGGTTATATCCGAGGCTACAAAGCAGTAGAATTTCGGGCGCTTGTCCATACTTAATATTACGCGCCGAAGAGACAGAAATATTTTACGTATTTTATCAGATACGTCTTTTTCTAATTCACCCCTCTTATCTACAATTTTTTCAAACGGAGAATAAACCCAAATAGTATCGCCAACCTCCCAGACCTTAACATCAATATTGAATTCTTTTTGACAGAGATTTTTTATGGCTGCTTCAACGTCCTTACGGGAATAAGTCGGCGGCGTAGGAGAACAGGAAACAGAAAAAGTAATACAATAAATCAAGATACACGTAATAAATTTTCTTTTAGTCATTCTAGAATAATTATAATTGGATTAAAATTGATGGTTTTAAATTTGATTTTCAGAGTCAGGAGATTTTGTGGGTTTATTTTTCGCATATTTCTTAAAAATTTCTTCTAATTCAGGATAGGAGAGTTCTTCTTTTTGTAATAATTGTTCTGCGATATATTCAAGAAGTTCTGATTCACGTTTTAACATATCTTCTGTTTGTTTAAGGCATTCCCGCAGTATATCCTGCGTTTCCGAATCAAGCTTTGACCGCATCTCTTCGGATAAGAACGGTTCTTTTTGCTGATTGCTAAAGCTTAACGCTTCCTGGAAATTTCCAATATACCCTGATGCGCCCATACCTACCTGCCACACCATGAAATGAGCGGTCCTTAAAGCGTTCTCAAAGTCAGCGGTAACGCCCGCGGTGGTAGTTCCAAATTTTAATTTCTCAGCAACATAACCAGCCAATGCACTGCGTATCCTGCCTAATAATTCTTCTTTAGTTCCATTCGAGATGTCGCCTTCGGAAGCATACCACGCTACCCCTAAAGTACCGGTACGCGGGACAATGGAAACTTTAAACGGAAACCTTCCTTTTGCATAATACTGGGCAACACAATGTCCCGCCTCATGGTATGCAGTAAATTTAAGTGTTTCTTTGGTCTGTGTTAATTTTCGTTTAAGGCCCAGTGAAATTCTTTCCCGGGCTTCATCAAATTCCTTAAGCTCCATTGATTCTTTCTTGTTTCTCACAGCGATAAGAGCCGCCTCCCTGACAAGGTTAGCAATATCAGCAGGAGACCACCCATGAGTAATACCTGCGAGTTTTTCAGGATTTATCTCTTGAGGATTATATTTGACTTTAGCAAGATAATAATTAAATAGTTTTTTCCGGTCTTCATACGTAGGTAAATCCACATGTATTTTCCTATCAAACCTCCCTGGCCTAAGTAACGCCGGATCCATAAATTCTTCTTTCATGTTGGTTGCGCCAATAACTACTATATTATACTGCTCTTCCTTTTCCTTAAAGTTATCCATCTCTGCCAATAGTTGATTAAGTGTTTGATTATATTCCCTGTCGCCGCCGCTATGAGTATCGCCGCGTTTACCACCCACAGCATCAATCTCGTCGATAAAAATGATACAACCGCCTTTTGATAAAGCCAGTTCCTTAGCTTCCTGGAAAAGATGCCTAACGCGGCTGGCTCCTACGCCAACATACATTTCCACAAACTCAGAGCCAACCCTGTTTAAAAAAGGTACGCCCGCCTCATTAGCCATAGCGCTTGCAAGATAAGTTTTGCCACAACCAGGAGGGCCAAACATAAGTAATCCACGAATAATTCTTCCACCTACCTGCTGTAAATGCGCTCTATCCTTTATGAGACTTACAATCTCTTTTGCTTCTTCTTTTGTCTCTTCCATTCCAATTACATCATCCCAGCCAATTTCTTTTTTGCCTTTTTCCTTTTCTTTTTCTATTACCCTGGTTTTTCCAAAACTCTTGAATATATCTTCTATCGCATCATAATCCAATTCGTCTTTCGTCAAAAGATCTGTAGCTATTTTCTCAAAAATCGGCAGTTCTTTTCTCATCATTTCATTTACTTCATTCAGACAAGCAGTGATTATGTCGTCTTTATCTCTTTCTGCTACACCATATGCACCAAAACGGCTATCAGTAACCGATGTCGCACCGGAAGTGCCCATTCCCCATAAGGTAACCATCTTCTCTGCTAATTCGTTCGCGCGTTTTAAATCATCGCTTACCCCGCTTGAAGTGATTCCAAATTTTACTTTTTCAGCGCAATATCCGGCCAAAAGTATTTTTATTTCTGCTAAAAGGTCTCCTTTGTCAGGAATAAATGATTCTTCTTTCTTTATCATCCATGTAGCACCACCATGGCTTTTGCGCGGAACAATACTTGCCTTAAAAACATCCTTTGTGGGCACCAGAAGATAAGTAACTATTACATGGCCTGCTTCGTGGTATGCTGCAATTTTTTTATCTTTTTCACTCATTTTAATATTAAGCCTTATGCCCATAGCTATTTTTTCTCTAGCCTCTTGAAGATCTACCATAGAAATCACATATTTTTTCCGACGTGCAGCAATAAGCGAAGCTTCCTTTACAATATTTGCTATGTCTGCCGGACTGTTACCAACAGTGAGACGCGCCAGGCGGCCGACATGTATGTTTTGGCGGTCGTATTCTGTTTTATTAAGATAAAATCTAAATAAATCTTCTCGGTCTTCAAGGCTTGGCAAACCTATGGATATTTTTCTGTCAAATCTGCCTGCCCGCATAAGCGCTGGCTCAAGCTCGTCTTCGCCAACATTTGTTGCAGCAATAACCACTATGTTATGCTCTTTTTGCCTAAGCCCATCCATTTCCGCGAGAAGCTGGTTGACTGCCATATTATAGCTTTCCGAGCCACCCAAACCAACGCCAGCTCGACGCGGACGAGCCACAGAATCTATCTCATCAATAAAAATAATACAACCGCCATGAAGCTCGGCTAAGGTACGCGCGGCATTAAACAATTTACCAATTTTTTTAGCGCCTAAACCCACAAAAATTCCTTCAAGCTCACTTCCTAAAACTGAAAGAAACGGCATATCACACTCTGTAGCTATAGCTTTAGCAAGATAAGTTTTGCCTACGCCAGGGCTACCGACAAATAAAACACCCTTTATAATTTGTCCGCTCATCTTTTCTAAACGCGCCCGTTCTCGTATTAATTCAACAACCTCCCAAGCTTCACGTTTTGCTTCTTTCAATCCAATAACATCTTTCCATGCCACACCAACATCCCCACCTTTAATTGCCTTCGTTGATATCTTGGATAGATCCTTCATTCCGCCGCCGCGATACATCATTGTTACGAACAAGTAGACATAAACAGCGCCAGTGATTATGCCTCCTACTATATATAAATAGAACTGGACCCCCATACTAGCCTTCATCTGTTCTTTGTAGAACGATTCCATCTTTACGTATGATTTTATGCTGGAAAGAATAACGAACACGAAAGAAACAGCAAGAATTACGAGGGTGGTGATAACGAGGATTCTAACCCAATATAATCGCCAAAATATTTTTAATTTTTTCGAACCCATAATGTTACCTTTCGTTAAAGAGTATCATATAAGTTTTATCTTGTCAAAAAGAGATGTTACTTTTTCTAAACAACAATAGAAAAACTTTGTATAACTTTTAGTAATTATACCATACTTATTAACGTTTTGCAAAGGCGATAGAACAAGGAAAATATTGATTTTATTAAAAAAGATAATATAATTAGTACTTATATGCTAACTGCTATATTATTAATTTCTTGTCCGGATAAGAAGGGCATCACTGCCCAGGTTTCCAATTTTATTTATACAAATAACGGTAATATTGAGCATGCCGACCAGCATATCGATAGCCAGACAAACACTTTCTTTATGCGCATAGAATGGTCATTGAAGAATTTTGACATCAAAAAAGAAAATATCACAAAAGAATTTTCCACCTTGGCCAAAAAGTTTAACATGCATTATTCGTTAAGCTTTAACGAAAGTATCCAGCGTGTTGCTATTTTTGCCTCACGCAATTTGCATTGTTTGCACGATCTTCTGCTGCGCCACGCCGAAGGCCAATTACATTGTGAGATACCACTTGTAATTAGCAACCACTATACTGCGGAAAAAATCGTAAAAGGTTTTGGCATAAAATTTTTCGAATTTCCAATTACCAAGAAAAACAAATCCCAAGCCGAAGATAAAACTGCCAAGCTGCTTGTCAAAGAAAAAATAGATTTAATTGTTTTAGCCAGGTATGGCCAGATACTTACCAGGAAATTTTTGGATAAATTCCCTGGTCGCATAATAAATATACATCATTCGTTTTTGCCGGCATTCATAGGAGAAGATCCCTATGGCCAGGCTTACAGAAGAGGGGTAAAGATAATAGGGGCAACCAGCCATTACGTAACCGAGGAACTGGATGCCGGGCCAATAATTGAACAAGACACTGTAAGGATAAATCACAGAGATACGATAGACGATTTAAAAATTAAAGGCCAGGATTTAGAAAAAATTGTTTTAAGCCGGGCTGTACGCTGGCATTTGGAAAGAAAAATACTGGTATACAACAACAAAACTGTTGTTTTTGATTGACGAGACCTGCCTCGATGGAGTCGAAACTTAATCGGATTATACCCGACGATAGGCCTTAAAAGGTAAAGGTCAAACCGCATATAAACACTCAAGTTTTGTTTGCATTAACATTTAAAATATGATAAAGTATATGTCTTTTCGGCAGCGGTAGAATTTATTAAACAAGGGAGAAAAAATGATTAATCTAAAAAAATGTGTTGTATCGTTTTTATCTATAATTATTCTGCTTGGCGGCTGCGGCCCTCAAAAACCTAAAGAAAATAAAATCGTCATCTGGCACTGGCTAAATGACCGCAAAGAAGCCCTCAATAAGCTTGCCGCTGACTATAAAACAAAAACGGGGGTTGAGGTTGAATTCAAATTGTTTTCTCCGGCTGATATATATTCACAAAAGGTCATCGCTGCGGCGCGCGCCGGAAACCTGCCTGATATTTTTGGCATTTTAGGCGAAAAACGTACGCTTGGTTCATTCATCAAAGCCGGGCACATCTTAAACCTAACGCCTTACATGCAAGCAAACCAAGCAGAATGGAAACAAAGATTTTATCCTAAAACCATAGAAGTTGTTACATTCAAATCCGATAATAGCTTTAAGGTTCCGGAAGGAATATATGGCGCCCCGATAGATACAACAATCATAAATTTTGTATATAACAAATCGCTGTTTAAGGAAGCTGGCCTAAACCCGGAAAACCCGCCCAAGACTTTCAACGAATTTATAGATTTCGCTAAAACGATAAAAACAAAGAAAAATGTAAACGGATTTGTATGCGGTTGGGGAGAGGGCTGGCTTCTTGATTGTCTTGCCACTGAATGGGCTATAAATCTAATGGGGGAAGATAAGTTTTTTAAAACAATAAAAGGTGAAGTGCCCTACACAGATAAAAATTGGATAGAAGTTTTTTCGTACTTTGCCAAAATGCGTGATAGCGGCGTGCTTGCTCCAAATATAACGACAACGATAAACAAAGAGTCCGAAGATTCCTTCTCTAAGGGAAATGCCGCCTTTTCGTTTAACGGAAGCTGGGCAGTCAATGTTTATAAGCAGCTTGGCGGGGATTTAGATTATGGTTTTTTTCCGCTTCCAAAAATTTCTCAAAATTTTCCCGCTAAAGTATGGGGTGGAGCCGGCACATCGTTTATGGTAAACGCACATAGCGCCAACCGTGAGGAAGCAGTTAAATTCTTAAACTGGATTACCGAAAAACAGCAACAGGATTTTCTCGTAAAAGAAACCAATAATTTGCCTGCCATAAAAACAAGTGAAGAGGCACTTTCTCCTATATTAAAAACACTCCTTGGAAGCTTAACGATATTAACTCATCCAAATACATGGCCCTACAATGAAGATTCAAGGGTAATAGAAGTTATGGATAAAGGGCTACAGCAGATTGTTATGGGCTTAAAAACACCGGAAGAAGTTGCAAAAGATATCCAAGAAGTTAAAAATCGCGTTATGAGCAAATAAGTGCATGGTAGCTAAATTTAGCTTACAGCATGAATAGCAACAACAATACATTTACCGACCAGTTTAAAAACTTTTCTTTTGTCCTGCCGGCATTTTTGATTTTTTCTGTTTTTTATATTTACCCATTTATCTATACCTTTATTTTAAGTTTTCACCGCGGAGACGCTATATCCAGCCTTGAATTCGTAGGATGGGCAAATTTTAAAGAAATCCTTTTTTACGATCGTGACTGGTGGCGTTCAATGTATAACGGCGGGTTTATTACTTTCTGGGCATTTACTTTTCAAAACATACTTGCATTTTGCCTGGCACTTGGTGTAGACAGGGCAACACGGACAGGAAAAATATACCGCGTAATATTTTTTATATTGCCGGTGCTTTCAGAAATCATCATCGGACTGCTCATGCGGGAAATTCTCATCTCTAATCCAGGGATTTTAAACCAGTGGCTTAAAAATATTGGCTTGGGGTTTATCGCTAACGATTGGCTTGGCAATAATAAAGTATTGCTTACAACCGCCCTTGTCCATTGCTGGAAAGGATTTGGCTGGGCTTTCGTAATTTTACTTGCGGGGCTACAAACAATACCGGAACAGCTTTACGAAGCAGCGCGAATTGATGGCGCAAACGCATGGCAAACTTTTCGTAAAGTCACGCTGCCGCTTTTAACTCCGGTAATTACCATGGTTCTTGTGCTTACAATTTTAGGCACAATGCAGGCATTTGCAATGATTCTTGCTTTAACCAGAGGCGCGGGCGGGCTTACAGAAGTGCCGGTAATGAGAATTTACAACCATTTACGCGGCAATCAAGTAGGGCTTGCTTGCGCAGAAGGTGTAGTTCTTGGAATTATACTCATAACTTTTTCATTTGTAATGTTAGACGTTTCAAAAAGAGTACGCAGGCGCTGGGGTGTGCTACCAACATAGTAACATGAATGAAGCTCTAAACCCTAAACTCGAAACCCTAAACAAACTACAAACAAGAAACCATAAACTCGAAACGTTTAGAGCTTGTGATTTATAGTTTCGAGTTTGTTTAGGGTTTCGGATTTAGAGTTTTAAAATATAAGAACTGAGGTGGAAGAAACAAGTGTATTACAGGGCTAAAAAAGTAATTATTTTGATTTTGCTGCATACGTTCTTATTGAGCGTAGCTTTAAGCTGCGTTTATCCGTTAGTCTGGATGCTTAATGTATCCCTTAAAACCGAGGAACAATTTCGTTCGGACTATGGAATGGAACTAAGCAGCAAACCTAACTTCGACAACTATAAAACAGTAATCTTCGAAGGAAAACTCGGCTATTATTTCATTAACAGTGTTTTTTATACATTTATTACGGTGTTTTTCATTGTGATAATTTCCTCTCTGGCTGCTTATTCTTTTGCGCGGCTTACCTTTCCCGGAAAGAATGTGATATTTTTTATGTTTCTTGCCGCAATGATGATACCCTTGCCTGCCGGATTTGTGCCGGTTTACATATTATTAAACAAGTTTTTTGTATTTTTCAATACAACATTTCCTTATTTACAAAAATGGGCCATTGCCGAACGTGGCGGTTATATTTTTGCAATGACAAATATGGGGCTTTCCTTAAGTATTTACCTTCTTAAAACTTTTTTTGACCAGCTGCCGCGCGACCTGGAAGATGCCGCGAGAATTGATGGTTGTAATCGCATCCAAATCTGGTGGAACGTAGGCCTCCCTCTAGTTGCGCCTGCGCTTGCGGTGGTTATAATTTTTAATGCTATGACGGTGTGGAATGAATTTGTCCTTGCATCATTAATGTTTACAGAGGATAGCCTTATGCCGCTTCAGGTAGGTTTAATGGAGATATATAACCGAAACATCATACAGCATACACTGATAATGTCAGCGCTTGCGCTTGCAGCATTACCTATTATTTTTCTTTATTTAAAAATGCAGAAACAAATTATTAAAGGCCTTACAGCGGGAGCGGTGGTGGGATGATGAGAATAGTCAGCCGTCGAAAGTCGATAGTCCACAGAAAAATACGTATATTTGTTATTCTGTTTTCTTTGCTTGCTATGGACTATGGGCTATGGACTATGGACTCTTTTGCGCAAGAAGACTCAAGCGAATACGTAAATAAAGCCTGGGCGCTTAAAGGGGAAGGCAAGCTCGAGGAAGTGCATAAGATATGCGATGAAGCAATAACTAAATTTTCTCCCGAGGCTGACAGGCTAGCCGCAACCTTAACCGCATTTCCTCCTCAACAGGAAGAAAGCGCTTATAAAATTATGAACGATGTGGCGATATGCTATTTTATAAAAGGCGAAACTTTGCGTGATGAAGGAAATTTTGAAGAAGCGGTAAAAGTATTCAAAGAAGTTATAAAAAAATATCCGTATGCCCAAGGTTTCGACCCCTCACGTGGCACGTTTTGGTCAATAAAAGAAACCTCGCAAACAGTAATAGACGAAATTATCGGAAAAACAAAAGATGAAAAGTGGGAAATTGAAAAAAATATTCCTATTGAATTATACGACAAAGGACAATTCCCTGTTGATTATTCAAAATACGGACAGTTTCAGGGGCTTGGAACAAAAGATTATAAATATGAAATAAAAGACCCTATCGGCTTGTCTAAAGCTGTGGGCGAAGGTATTTACCCGAATACAACCTCAGTAAAGTTTGACCCGGAATTTATAAAGATAAAAAAAGGGCTTTCAGGCATTGACCATTGGAAAGTGCTTAATGGCCGGGACTTTAAAACTGCTTTTTATAAATGGAATATGGCTCCTGAGCCGCAAGGCGTGCGGCAATTTTATATAGCAGATATTTTAGAAAGAAGTGGCTTGCTTGAGCAGGCGATTAAATCTTACTATGCTGTTTTAGTACATTTTCCTAAAGAATATGGCTGGACCTATTGGCATACCCCTTGGTACATCGGTAAAGCTTCGCTATACCGCATAAAATACCTGCTGCGCGAACATCCTGAATTGGGTTTTAAATTGGAAGGCGCATCAATAAAAATAGAAAACGGCTTCGATAACGATATCCGAAACGACATATTTATCGTAAATCCCGGTAAGTTAGTTAAAATTAACCTTTGGAATAAAATGACTTGCCCTAAAACTGACATTTGCCTTACAAAACCGAAAAAATTAGGCAAAATCACAGAAATCCGTGGGGGGAACAAAGCAAGGCTCGTAAAATACGAAAATGGGGATTGGCAACTGCTGGTTGACGGAAAACCCTTTATGATTAAAGGTGTCACCTACGGGCCCACAAGGGTCGGGGAATCCCCTGATAAAGGCACACAGCAGAACTGGACCCTTCAGGATATGAATAAAAACGGTATAATAGATGCACCTTTTGAGGCTTGGGCTGACCTAAACGATAATAATACCCAGGATACAGGGGAAGAGGCTGTCGGTGATTTTAACCTTATGAAAGAAATGGGGATAAACTGCATAAGGCTGTACCATCAGCCGTTTAAAATAAATAAGGAAGTTATTAGGCAAATTCATAAAAAATATGGTATATATATAATATTAGGCGATTTTCTTGGAAAATACGCCCTAGGAAGCAAAGCCGCCTGGAATCCAGGCACTGACTACGATAACCCTGAGCATAAGAAAAATATGCTCGAAAGCATAAAAGAAATGGTCATGGAATTCCGGGACGAAGATTCAGTGCTTATCTGGATGCTGGGTAACGAAAATGTTTATGGTGTTGCCTGTAACGCGGATAAAAAGCCTGAAAGCTTTTTTAAATTTGCAAACGAAGCAGCTCTTTTGATAAAATCGCTTGACCCGAAAAAACGGCCTGTAGCTATCGCTTCGGGGGATACTTTATACCTGGATATTTTTGCAAAAAATTCTCCCGATATAGATATATTCGGCTCCAATTGTTATCGCGGCAAATACGGTTTTTTGGATTTTTGGGATGAAGTAAGGAGAGTTGCAGACAGAGCAGCCATACTTACCGAATATGGCGCTCCTTCTATCGCTAAAGGTTATTCGATGATTGATGCTGAAAATTTTCAGGCAGAATACCATAAAGCAGCCTGGACAGATATATATTGTAACTCAGCTGGTTTTGGAACAGGAGATTCCGTTGGCGGAATTGTATTTGAGTGGCTTGATGAGTGGTGGAAAGCATACGCTCCATTCTATCATGACAAAAAAGCTCTTTTTGCCGGGCCATTTCTAGACGGATACATGCACGAAGAGTGGCTTGGCGTAACCGGCCAAGGCGATGGGAAACACTCTCCTTACATGCGCCATCTTAAAAAAGCATATTACATGTATAAAAACTTATGGAATTAAAACATATAATGATGATGAAGCATTCAAGAACGATAATTAAAGGAGGTGAAAAGCAGCGCGATTTACAAAAACAATTATTAACCAAGATGAAAAAAATTATTTATCAGAAAGGAGGAGAATAATGCGTAAGATATTATTTTTGTGTCTAATTTCACTATTGGCTCTTGGCACTTTTGCGCAGGCTGAGAATAAAAAATTCGATGTTTATACCGACAAGGGCGCTTCCGGCAATCATTTTATTCCAAGCGGATGGATGGGTGACTACGGCGATTTAAAATTCAGCGACCAGGATACTGAATCTCCGGCAAGCGGCTCCACAGCAATGAAAATAGACTACAGCGCAAAAAAAACGCAAGGCAACGGTTGGGCAGGAATATATTGGCAATCTTCACAAAATAACTGGGGAACAAAAGATACCGGTGTTGATTTAACCGGTTTTAACAAATTAGTCTTCAAGGCAAAAGGTAAAAACGGCGGAGAAGTTATCAATATGGTTAAGATTGGCGGAATCACAAAAACGCCGGCTGGTGAAGCAGTTGCTTTCCCTGATTCAACCAATGTTGAGTATGGTCCAATCAGGCTAACCAAGGATTGGCAGGAATATTCAGTGAATTTAGCCGACAAAGACCTTCATTATATAAACGGCGGCTTATGCTTAATTTTCAATGCGGATCAGACAGCCGGCGCAGAGCAGACCGTATACATCGATGATGTTTACTACACATATGACGCGGAGCTTAAAAAAGAAGAAGCGAAAATGAATTTTCCTTTTTACGTTTATGCTGATGCCGGCTCTTTAGACAACCATTTTATCCCAAGTGGATGGATGCCTGCAACTGCAGCTAAAGATTTAAAGCTTGATACAAACTGGAAGAATTTACCCTTTAGCGGAGATTCTTGTATACGCGTAGAATACAGAAACAACTCAGGAACTCGTTGGGCAGGAATATATTGGCAGCAACCGGCAAACAACTGGGGCTCAATTGCAAACGCAGGATACAACCTTCAAGGCTCAGGCAAGCTTACCTTCTGGGCAAGAGGAGACAAGGGCGGAGAAGTCATCAATGAATTTAAAATCGGCGGCATTTCCAGCGGAGAATACATTGATTCCGACAGCGTAAGCGTAGGGCCAATACAGCTTACAAAAGATTGGAAGCAATATGAAGTTGACTTACGCGGTAAAGACCTTTCCTATATAATAGGCGGTTTTTGCTGGGCAACAAACATTGACGTAAACGAACCCGAAGGCATAGTATTTTACCTAGACGACATTAAGTACGAAAAGGAATAAAAACACGGATACAGACGGATTGTTACGGATGCAAACGGATAATTTATCCGTGACATTCGTAGCTATCCGTCTTCGTCTGTGTTTTGAAAAATATGAAAAAAGCATTATTGCTTGTAATTTTATTGGGGTTAAGTTTTTTTAGGCAAACGTCTTTATTTGCTGAACCTTCAAAAGCCGAAATTAAAACAACTAAAGATGGCGGATATTATCTTACCGTAGACAATAAACCATTCTTAATCAAAGGTATAATTTACAACCCTACGCCTATTTGTAAAGGCTACGATTACGAATTTTTTACTGACACGAATAAACAATGGTTGATAGATGGAAAACTTATGAAGGAAGCCGGTATACACTGTGTAAGGAT
>JALOCC010000023.1 GCA_023227945.1 Candidatus Omnitrophota bacterium | reverse complement strand
GTAAGCCACAAGAAAATGACGGATATTTCTTTTACTGTTCCTAAAGATAACATTGCAAAAGTGCTTAAGGTATCCAAGAAAATTGCAGATAACATTGGTGCTGGAGGAATTATCTCTGATGAGGCAATCGCTAAAGTTTCGATAGTCGGAGTGGGCATGAAATCGCAGTCAGGAGTTGCTGCAAAATGCTTTTCTTGCCTGGCAAAGCATAAAATTAATATCGAAATGATTTCTACATCAGAAATAAGCATTTCCTGCGTAGTTAAAAAAGATTTAGGTAAAGAAGCATTAAAGGTTTTGCATAAAGAGTTCGGGCTTGATAAAATAAAAGGATAATAGTAGCACGTCGCATGTAACACGCATCAAGCCAAGGCGTGTTACTTGATACGTGTTACCTGATACGTGAACAAATGAAGAAAATATTTATCTACGACACAACCTTACGCGACGGAGCACAGACCGAAGGCATTTCTTATTCGTTGCACGATAAAATTAATATCACTAAACGGCTTGATGATTTCGGTATAAGTTTTATTGAAGGCGGATGGCCTTATTCAAATCCGAAAGATAAGGAGCTTTTTGAATATTTCAGAAAGCACCCTTTAAAAAAAGCCAAAATTGTCCCTTTCGGTTCTACTGCGCATCCATCACACCCCGCGTCAAAAGATAAAAATCTGTTAAGTCTTGTAAAAAGCAATACAGAATACGTAACAATTTTTGGAAAAACCTGGGATTTGCACGTAAGAGATATCCTTAAAATACCGCTTGAGGATAACCTGAAAATAATTTTTGAAAGTGTAAAGTTTTTAAAAAAACAAGGCAAGAAAGTTTTTTATGACGCAGAACATTTTTTTGACGGTTTTAAAGCTAATTCCAATTACGCATTAAAAACCATTCGTGCAGCACTTGAAGCAGGAGCAGATTTGGTTATTTTTTGCGATACAAACGGGGGAACGCTTACCTGGCAGGCGCTTGACATCATAAAACAGGTAAAAGAGGCATTATCCATAAATGATTTTGGAATGCATTGCCATAATGATTTAGACCTAGCCGTAAGCAACTCTATTTCTGCCGTAAAATATGGCTGCAGCCATATTCAAGGGACAATAAATGGTTATGGAGAACGTTGCGGCAATGCCGATTTGATTTCAATTATGGCGATACTTCAGCTTAAGATGGGTTATGATATCATACCTGCAAATAAAATGCCCACACTTGCGCATTTGTCTTATTATGTAAGTGAAGTAAGCAATGTTGCTCATCACGATAACCATCCTTTTGTAGGTAAATCTGCGTTTGCGCATAAAGGGGGTATTCATATAGATGCAGTAATCAAAAATCCCCTGGCTTACGAACATATTTTGCCTTCCGCAGTAGGGAACAAAAGCAGGTTTATAGTTTCTGAATTAGCCGGAAAATCTACATTGGTAGTAAAAGCTAAGGAATTGGAATTTGATTTGAATAAAAAATCCCCGCAGGCAATAAGAATACATAAGCTTATACAGGAGCTTGAGAGGCAAGGCTATCAATTTGAAGCAGCAGAAGGCTCTTTTAAGCTTCTTTTGCAGAAAGAATTTAGAAAGTATAAAAAGTTTTTTAGCCTCCTAGGCTTTAGGGTCAGCGTTGAAAAAAGAGAAGATGGCCGTCTTATATCGGAAGCGGTAATTAAGCTTAAAATAAATGATAAATTAGAACATAGCGCCGCAGAAGGCGATGGCCCGGTTAATGCCCTGGATAATGCTTTGAGAAAAGCGCTGGCTAAATTTTACCCGACTATTTCTAAAATGCATCTTACTGATTTTAAGGTAAGGGTTCTTGATGAGAAATGCGGCACCGCCGGAAAGGTGCGCGTGTTAATACAGTCGCAGGATGAGGATGAAGACTGGTCGACCATAGGCGTTTCGGAGAATATTATCGAAGCAAGCTGGCAAGCCCTGCTTGACTCTGTCGAATACAAACTCCTTAAAGACTCCAAGAATAAGTAAATCTTGAAATTTTAAATAACCAAGCTCCAATTTCCAATAACCAAAAAATAACCAATAACCAAATTCTAATATCCAAAAAGATAAGAAAAAAATGTTTGGTTATTGATTATTGGGATTTATTTGGTTATTGTATCTTGGTTATTGGTCATTTTAAAAACTATGCCCAAGAAACCTATCAAAGCTTATTTTGAAATAAAAAATAACGAACTTTTTTATTATCCTCCCAGCCAAACAACAAATAAACTTCCCCATAGTCTAAAATTAGAAGGCAAATGGCGCCTTTTAAATGGGAATTGCGTATTCGACTTAAATGAATCTTACAATACTGTTTTTGGGCAAAGCATAAGTTTTTCGGCAAAAATAGAGAAAGCTTCAAAAAATTATATCCGGTTTAATATTCTTAACAGAACTACTCCTAAATTACGCAGCCGCACATCAGTGCAATTTAGCGGGCGATGGAATGTAGATACTTGCAATAACCTGGTTTTTGAAGTTCAGAGGGCCAGTGCATTCGATGAATTTATTTTTGGGAATAACTGGCAGGTTACAAAAGAAAACAATATTTTGCTGCTCTACAAAAGAAGATTTCTTAAAAAAGAAATAATAAGCTCTTTGGTGCTTAACGGCAGCTGGGAGCTCGGCAGAAACGCGCTTAATTTTACAATAGAGAATTCAAGCAAAAATAAGCTTAAATTTGATCTTGCCCTGGCTGCAAAGACAATAATATTTAATAAAGAAAAAATTGATTTAACAATAGGATTACGCAAGGATTCAATAAAAACTATTTCTTTATATGGAAGGTGCAAATACTTTAAGGATAAAATTGAATTTACGGCAATTTTTGGCCGGCAAGCGTTGACTTGGATTTTTAAGCTTAATAAGCGTTTATCTGGCGATAAGGAGCTAATTTTTGAACTGATAAATGAAGAAAATAAACCTCTTGGCCTGCAGATTACTTTTTCAAAGAAGATTGCAGCAGCCGGTAATCTATTTATACGTGCAAAGGCTGCAGATGACAAGCGCATAGAAGCGGGTTTATATTTGCCTTTTTAATTGATACGCTAGATACCCCGAACTAAATCCCCAAGCTTTAGTCCATAGAGATTCAGTTGGAAAAATTTTGTTGTTTTTTTTATGATTAATCATTAAAATAAACCCATATGAGGAAGAAGTTTTTTATCCGCCTTCGCAAGATGTCACCGCTATGGCTGTGGGTGAATGTGAAAAAATATGCTTCGGCGAATGTCATTAAATGGGCAAGCCCTGAGAAGGCGGATAACCCGCCGAAGCCTTGGCGTAGGCGGGTATATATAGGTGTCACGGGCTTGCCCGTGGGGTGTTCCATATTATTATTGCTTTTAGCTGTTTTTGTGCCTGTCTACGCAGAAACAGTAGTTTTAAAAAACGGGAAATCAATAGAGGGCGGCATTGTCGAAAGAACAGAGAAATATATAAAGATAGATGTATTTGGCGTGGCCGTGACCTACTATCTTGAGGATATCGAAAGCATAGACGGGAAAAAAATTATGCCTATAGCAGTAAATCTTGTTGAAAGTGACGTATCACACAGTGATGCCTCTGGCGGGGTAAAGAAAGAACCTGAAGTTAAAACAGAGCTTAACAACGTAAAAGAAAAGATAAATTTCGAACCACAAGCAAAAAAAAATCTTTCCTTGGGTGAAGTCAAAGAAGCGCAGGAATGTTTTCAAAAAGGTATAAACTATTTTAGAGAGAAAAAACATGAAGAGGCAATAGCCGAATTCGAAAAAGCATTGAAAATCGACCCTAACCTTGCAGAAGGCTATTATGGTTTGGGATATACCTATTGCTCTAAAAATCAATGCGAGGCGTCCCTTGCGTATTTTCAGAAAGCAATAGAACTTTCGCCAAATTACGTAGATGCTTACAATGGTATGGCTTATGCTTATAATATTTTAGGCAAATATGACGACACTATAAAATATTATCTAAAAACTTTACAGTTAAAAGCGGACAATTTAGATGCTTTAAACGGACTAGGCTATGCTTATGCTTCAATAGGAAAATATCAAGATGCGGTCAATTATTTTAAAAAAGCTATAAAAATTAACCCCGAATATGCGCCGGCTTATAGCGGCTTGGGCGTGATTTATTATTCCCTTAGCCAGCTTCTCGACGCAAAGGAGAATTTCCTTAAAGCAAAAGAATTATTTAAGAAAAATAATGACGAACAGGGAGTAAAAGCCATAGAAGAATATCTTAGTAAACTCCCCTAAATTTATATAAAACACCTGCCTTTTGCTGAAATTACCCGTAAAAGCAATTATTGTTTTTTAGGGCTTAAGTGATATAATCTATCCCGTTGCCTGAATCCCTGCTGCCCCTGGCGGCAGGGATGAATGGTGGAAAGGGGCGTCGCCCTTACGGGCCCCAGTAATCAGTATTTCGAAAGGCTGGTTATATCCAGAAATAGCAAAAAGTTATTTAAAAATTTAAATAGTGATATGAAAGGCGCAAATATATTAATCGAGAGCTTACTGAAGGAGAACGTTGAAGTTATCTTTGGCTATCCTGGCGGTTCGGTTTTACCGATTTTTGACTGTCTTTACGATGCCCCTGTAAAATTTATACTTCCCAGGCACGAACAGGCAGCAGCACATATGGCTGACGGTTATGCCAGAGCAACAGGCAAAGTAGGTGTTTGCCTGGCAACTAGCGGCCCAGGTGCAACAAATTTAACTACCGGCATAGCTACTGCTTATATGGATTCTATACCGATGGTCGCCATAACCGGCCAGGTAAAAACTTCTTTAATCGGAAATGATGCATTTCAGGAAGCCGACATTACAGGCATAACCAGGTCAATAACCAAGCATAATTATTTGGTCAAAGATGCCCGTGATTTGGCACGCACCATAAAAGAAGCATTTCACGTGGCGCGAACCGGCAGGCCCGGGCCCGTGTTAATTGATATACCGGTAGACGTACAACAGCAAGATACAGAATTTGTATGGCCTGATGAAGTAGCTATCCGCGGATATAAGCCTACTTATTTCGGACATCCCGGGCAAATTAAAAGATGTGCGAAAATAATAACTTCTGCCAAAAAACCTGTTATTTATGCCGGCGGAGGAGTTATAAGCTCAGGAGCGTACCAGGAACTTAAAGAATTGGCGGAAAAAATCCAGGCGCCGGTAACAATGACTTTAATGGGTTTGGGCGGTTTCCCTGCCACGCATGAGCTTTCCTTAGGCATGCTTGGTATGCACGGAACAGCTTATGCTAATCATGCCATAATGGAAGCGGATTTAATTATAGCCATAGGCGCTCGTTTTGACGATAGGGTAACAGGTAGAATTGATGCTTTTGCGCCAAACGCAAAAATTATACATATAGACATTGATCCTTCCTCGATAAGTAAAAATGTAAGAGTAGATATCCCTATTGTTGGCGACGTCAAACACGTTTTGGGCCAGCTTCTTGAGGAGATAAAAGTTGCTTGTGATACAAGTAGCTGGCTTAAGATAGTTGAGGGCTGGAAAAAGAAATATCCCCTGGCCTACAAAGATAAAAAAAGAATAAGCCCTCAATATATAATGGAAGAGATTTACGAAATTACAAAAGGAGAGGCGATCATAACAACAGAAGTAGGCCAAAACCAGATGTGGGCAGCCCAGTGGTATAAATACACGCATCCGCACACTTTTATTTCAAGTGGAGGGCTAGGCACTATGGGTTTTGGTTTTCCGGCAAGCATGGGCGCTAAAATAGGCTGTCCGGAAAAAACAGTTTTTGATATCGCGGGTGACGGTTCAATCCAAATGAACATACAGGAACTTGCTACCTGCGTATGCAATAAGATAAACGTAAAAGTTGCCATACTAAATAATGGTTACCTTGGCATGGTTAGGCAATGGCAGGAACTATTTTACAAAAAGCGTTACTCTTATACCTGTATCTCGGGGCCTGATTTTGTAAAACTTGCAGAAAGCTACGGCGCCGTAGGTATACGCGTTACGAAAAAAGAAGAAGTGCGCAAAGCAATAGAAAAAGCCATATCAATAGATAACGTTGTGTTTATTGATTTTCATATCGAGCAGGAGGAAAATGTTTTCCCGATGGTTCCCGCGGGGGAAGCCATAAATAGAATGATTGGTGGCATGGCTTGAGGTACAGATGATTGCAGATAAAAGATAGTCGTCAAACGTTGCGGTTACCCGCCCACCGGAGGCGGGCGAGCTCGTCATGGTTGCGTTAAACGTAAGACGTCTGACGATGGACGAAACGAGTCGCACAACCGATTGACGTAAGACAATTTATGATATATTAATCTGTGTATGAGGAGCGAAGCGACGAATGAGGCATACGATATCAGTTACAGTCGAAAATAAGCCGGGAGTCCTGGCGCGGGTCGCAGGTTTGTTTAGCGCACGAGGCTACAATATCGCATCTCTTGCAGTAAGCGAAACAATGGATCCGACAATTTCGTATATGACCATGGTTGTTGAGGCGCAAGATGAAAGGATACTGGAGCAGATTAAAAAACAGCTTAACAAATTGATAGATATAATTACTGTTACTGATTTTACCAAGAAAGAGCACGTTGATAGAGAGCTTGTTCTTTTAAAGATAAATTATTCTTCAAAAGACAAAACAAAGATAGAATCAATTTTGGATAAGCATACAGCAAAAATTGTTTCTCACAAGGCAGATGCGGCAATTATCGAAGCCATGGGCAATCAAGACCAAATAAAACAGCTTTTATCCAGCTTGCAGCAATTTGGCATACAGGAAATGGTTAGGACCGGTAAATTAGCTATAGCATAATAAGGAGGTTTGATATGGCAAAGGTGTATTACGACAAAGATGCGGATTTGAATCTTTTAAAAGGAAAAACTATTGCAATCATCGGCTATGGTATACAAGGCCGCGGACAGGCATTATGCCTTCGCGATTCAGGCTGTAACGTTATAGTATCAGAAATGCAAGGAACCCCTAATTACGAACAGGCAAAGAAAGACGGATTTAATCCTGTTTCAGCGAGCGAAGCCGCTAAAGAAGCCGATATAATACAAATTCTTACACAAGACCATGTGCAGGCAAAGGTTTATGGCGAAAGTATTAAAGCAAATTTGAAGAAAGGAAAAGCCCTTTGTTTTTCACATGGTTTTAATATACGTTTCAAGCAAATAAAGCCGCCTAAAAAAGTTGATGTATTTATGGTCGCGCCCAAAGGCCCGGGTGCTTTGGTTAGAAGAATGTATGAAGAAGGAAAAGGAGTCCCCTGCCTCGTTGCAGTACACCAGGATGCAACCGGACAGGCTAAGCAGATTGCACTAGCTTACGCAAAAGCAATCGGCGGAACACGTATGGGTGTGATTGAAACTACTTTTGCCGAAGAAACTGAAACAGATTTATTCGGAGAGCAGGCAGTTCTCTGCGGCGGTGTTAGCGAAATGATTAAGGCGGGTTTTGATACTTTAATTGAAGCCGGATACCAGCCTGAAATTGCATATTTTGAGGTTTTGCATGAATTAAAGCTTATCACTGATTTAATCCAGGAGTACGGTATAAGCGGAATGCGCCGCAGGGTTTCAAATACAGCTTGTTACGGTGATTTAACCAGAGGCCCGCGTATAATCAATGAAAGAACAAGAAAAGAAATGAAAAAAATTCTAAAAGAAATCAAGTCTGGAAAATTCGCCAAAGAATGGATTAAGGAAAATGAAACCGGAAGAGCAAATTTCGATAGTCTTTTAAAAGCCGGAGATGGGCATAAGATTGAAGAAGTAGGTAAGCAGTTACGAGAAATGATGCCTTGGATGAAGAAATAAATAGCTATCAGCCATCAGTCGTCAGCCTTCAGTAGCTGACAGCTGAGAGCTGACAGCTGAGAGCTAAAAATGGAAAGGATAATAATATTTGATACGACATTACGCGATGGGGAGCAGGCTCCCGGCGCGTCTTTAACTGCCGAGCAGAAGCTGGAGGTAGCTTTCCAGCTGGAAAGGCTGGGGGTAGATGTAATTGAGGCAGGTTTTCCTATTGCAAGCCCGGGGGATTTTAACGCGGTAAATTCCGTTGCGCGCAACATAAAAAACTGTATCGTCTGCGGCCTTGCAAGGTGCGTTAAGGCAGACATAGAAGCCGCATATAAATCTTTACGTAAAGCAAAGAATCCCCGCATTCACGTTTTTCTCGCTACCTCAAAAATTCATCTTCAGTACAAATTCAAAAAAGCCGAAGAAGAGATTCTGGATTTGGGCCGCTATGCGCTAAAGCTTGCGCGGAATTATTTTGAGGACATAGAATTTTCTCCTGAGGATGCAACGCGTACGGAAAAAGAATTTTTGTTCAAAGTTATCGAAATGGCTATAGATGAAGGCGCAAAAACAATAAATATTCCCGATACTGTAGGCTATAGTTATCCGCATGAAATCAGTTCCCTGATTTCTTCTATCGCCGGCAATGTGCCGAATATAAATAAAGCAGTAATTTCTATACATTGCCATGATGATTTGGGTATGGCTGTTGCTAATTCTGTTTCTGCAGTTTTGGGCGGTGCTCGGCAGGTGCATTGTACGGTAAACGGAATTGGTGAACGCGCAGGTAATGCATCCCTTGAAGAAATAGTTATGGCTTTAAGGACGCGTAAAGATGTATTTGGTAAATTTTACAATAATATAAATACAAAAGAACTTTGCCGCACATCCAAAATGGTAAGCACCTTAACCGGGTTTGTTGTTCCTCCCAATAAAGCCATAGTGGGTGATAATGCTTTCAGGCACGAAAGCGGTATACACCAGGACGCGGTTTTAAAAAAACGGACAACTTATGAAATAATCGACCCTAAAGACGTGGGAATGGGGGAAAGCGAGCTTGTTTTAGGCAAACACTCAGGCCGCCACGCGCTTATTGCGAGATTAAAAAATTTAGGGCTTAAGCTTGACGATAAAAAAACAGATTTAATTTTTAAAAGATTTAAAGAATTAGCCGATAAGAAAAAAGAAATTTTCGATGAAGATCTTATTACTTTGGTTGAGGAAGAAACAAAAGAAAAAAGGCAAGGCTATGAACTTTTATCTATCCGGGTTTTTACCGGGACAGATGTAGTGCCGCAGGCGACCGTAAAAATAAAATATAAAAAGAAAATATATGAGGCAGCCTCCAGCGGAGACGGCCCGGTTGATGCATGCTATAAAGCTATAGACAAAATTACAAAAATAAAGACAAAACTTATTACTTATAGCCTGGAAGCTATTACAAAAGGAAGAGACGCTCAAGGGCTTGCCAGAGTAGAAATAAAAGCGAAGGCCAAGTTTACTTACGGTAAAGGCGCAAGCACCGATATTTTAGAGGCATCAGCTAAAGCATACCTTGATGCCTTAAATAGGCTTGGTTGATTTACGCAAATTACTGCGAATTAAGAAATTCCTGCCAGCCGGCGGGGATGTAAAGCTGATGGTCACAGATTTATTATTACCGTTTATGTACCACGTATCAGGTAACACGTAACAGGCCTTTACGGCGTGATACGTGTTACGTGCGACGTGATACAGAATTTATGCTATCTGTGATCATCTGTGTAAGCCGAACGGAGTGAGGCGAATGAAATATGTAGTAAACGTAATTGCTATCTTTGTAGTAGTAATTATAGTTGTTCTTGCCGTAACCTTCAGGAATAATACAGATAGGCTTCCCTTCCAATACGAAATCAAAAAATTTTTCAACGAATTCTCGCAAATGATAAAAACAAGGACTGCCAATGTCAAGATGGAGCTCGCTCCCTCAAGAAGAAAAAAAACCACCTTCATAGATAAAGAAGAACAATTACGCCAATTCATTCCGGATGTGTTTGGAAAATTCAGCGAATCTGACTGGCGCAATTTCTGGTCATTTATTTACGACCCTGTTTACGACAAAAAGAGTAAATACGGCGGGAAAAGATACCGCACTAAAGAAGAAATCGAAAGTTTTCTTCGTAACCGGTTCTCTATCTTCAATTATCTTGATATCGGGCACTGGCATTATTTCTGGAGTATCGTGGATGTAAAGTTCGAATAACTACGTTTTTCACCACTCTATAAAAATTGAATGGCTAAAACTCCTTTAATATTCGGTCTTATCGGTTTCCCTATTAAGCACAGTTTTTCTCCTGCTATGCATAATGCCGCGTTTAAAAAGCTTGGCATAAACGCTGAATACAAACGATTCGAAGTAAAACCGGAGGAATTGGAAGATTTTCTTCATTCTCTTAGGGAAAAAGGTATATGCGGTTTAAACGTTACTATTCCCTATAAAGAAAAAGTATTAGAGTTCGTAGAGTTAGAGTCAAAAAATAATTCGTTTTACGTTAAACAGATAAAAGCAGTAAATACAATAATAATTAGAGACGGTATCCTAAAATACTTTAACACCGATATACCTGGATTCGGCAGAGCTTTAGTAGAAAAAAACGGTAGCGCGAAGGACAAACGAATAGCTATATTGGGTGCAGGCGGAGCATCGCGGGCAGTTGCCTTTGTTTTAGCTGAACATAAGGCTAAGGAAATAGCTATATACGATATTGACAAAACAAAATCACTGAATATAGTGGAATTAATAAGAGATAGATTTCCTGATTTTCCTATTCATTCAGTAGACAATATAGAGGACTTGAAGATTAAAGAAAAAAATTTGCTAATTAATGCAACTCCGATAGGCATGAAGCCGGATGATCGTTGTTTGATAACGGAAGAAATGCTTCATAAAAATTTGTTTGTGTATGACCTCATTTATAATCCACCCGAAACAAAATTATTAGCTTTAGCAAATAAAGCGAAAATAGGGCATTCAAATGGTTTAAATATGCTTTTGTATCAAGGCGTGTGTTCCCTAGAACTTTTTATAGACCGAAAAGTACCTTTTGAAATTATCGAAGTAATGCGCCAAGCGCTTATAAATGAGATAAATAAAGTAAAACTGGACGATCGTTTCCATAAACAAGGAGATTAAAAATGCCTGAAATCCTGAGCCGAATATTGGTATTTATCTTAGGCAGCTGCGTAGGTAGCTTTCTAAATGTTTGTATCCACAGGCTCCCCAAGGATATATCTATAATTAAGCCGCGTTCTTTTTGCCCACATTGCAAACAAATGATACGCTGGTATGACAACATACCAATACTCAGTTATTTAATATTAAAAGGAAAATGCCGCGCCTGCAATGCCGCAATTTCTCTAAGATACCCTTTCGTAGAACTCGTTACTGCCGTAATTTTTCTTGTCCTTTACGCGCATTTTGGCCTTTGCTGGAATTTAATAAAATATCTTTTCTTCTTTTGCTTTCTTATAGTTGTTTCTTTCATAGATATAGATTATCACGCTATTCCCGCATATTTATGTTTTGTGGCGATTGCGGTTGGTTTGTTTTTTGATATAAGAGCGACAATCGTTTACTTAAAGGCAGGTATGCCTTTGGATTTTAAGTTTTTGCCAATATTTAGGGCTTTTAGGGCATTACTTTTCGGCCTAGGATTTACATATCTTTTTAAGTTGTTCGGTGATATATTCATTAACATATATCTTGCATTACGCAAAAAAGAATCAATAGAAGGCGAGAAAGAATCTTTGGGGCTTGGTGATGTTGATTTTATGGGAGTGGTTGGAATTTTTCTTGGGATAAAAGCGGTTATTTTCGTATTTTTCCTTGCTCCTTTTTTTGCGCTTCTTTATTCTGTTGTGGCAATGGTTTTTAAAAAATCGCACCTTATACCGTATTTACCTTATTTATCCCTTGCATCTGTTGCTATGTTTTTTTGGGGAAACCATATAGTTAGATTTATAGGAATTGTTTTCTAGAAGCGGATTCCCGCGGATAGCAACGCGGATTTACGCAAGCGAGCTATGAGCGTTTATCCGCGTATAGATCCACGGATATCCGCCTCTACAGTGGAGGTACAATGAGAATACTAACTGCGGGAGAATCTCACGGAGAATATTTAAGTACAATCATAGAAGGTTTCCCCAAAGGCGTACGCATTGAGCAGGATTTTATAAATCAGGAATTAAAAAGGCGAATGTCTGGTGTCGGCCGCGGCAAGAGAATGTCTTTAGAAGATGATAAAGTAGAAATTATATCGGGCCTGCGTAATAAAATCACCCTCGGAAGCCCCATAACCATACTGGTTAAGAATAAGGATGTAAAAATATTCTCCCAAAACAAAGATGAATTCCCGCCTCTTTACATACCAAGGCCTGCCCATGCGGATTTATCCGGAGCGCTTAAATATAATGAATCCGATATCAGAAATATTCTTGAAAGAGCTTCCGCGCGGGAAACTGTTTCCAGAGTATGCGTAGGTGCAGTTTGCAAGCAATTTCTTTTAAACTTTAACATAGATATAGCAAGTTTTACAGCTGGCGTAGGCACTATTCTGTCAGAATTAAAACCAAAGAGCGTTTCGGATATCAAAGCAAAAACAAAAGTATCGCAGCTTAATTGCATTGACCAGAAAAAAGAAAAATTGATGATTAAGGAAATAGAAAAATCCCAAACAGAGAAAGACAGCTTGGGCGGGATTACGGAAATCTGGATAGAAGGAGTTCCCTGTGGCCTTGGTACATTTATGCATTTTGACAAGCGGCTTGATAGTAAACTTGCATATTATCTTATGAGTATACCGGCGGTTAAAGGGGTCGAAGTCGGCCTTGGTTTTGAATATGCTAAAATGCGCGGTTCTTTGTCTCACGATGAAATTTACTATTCTAAAGCTAAAGGTTTTTATAGAAATACCAATAATTCAGGAGGCATAGAGGGTGGGATTTCAACTGGAGAGCCGATTGTTTTAAGAATAGCGATGAAACCCATTGCAACTTTAAGAAGGCCGCTTAAATCGGTAAATTTAATTACTAAGAGCGCGGAAAAAGCCATAGTCGAGCGTTCAGATACCTGTGCAATAGCCGCTTGTGCGATTATTGCCGAAGGTATGAGCGCTATAGCGATAACCGAAAGTTTCCTTGAGAAGTTCGGTAGCGACACCCTTTCAGAGATAAAAACAGCATATCGTACATATGCCAAAAATCTTGACAATCTATAAATTTTCTGTAAAATTTTTACTTATTCCTGCTGTTAGAACCCCATGGGGGACCCAGGTAACTGTTGTAAAGTTATGAGGAGGTGAATGAATGATTAAGTTACACAGGATTACTTTATGTATTTTATGTTTGGTGGCGTCGGCAATTGTGAATTTACCTGTTACATTTTCACAAAATATTACCGAGCCCGTTATAAAAGAAGCTTCAGGCAAGATACTTTCTGTAAACATATTAGATTCAACTGTGGTTGCGAGATTTTCTAGCGACGAAACTGGAGAAAGCTATAACGACGTTATGCTTTCAGTGGATAGTGATACCTTAATAACGAGTCAGGATTCCAGTTTAGCTATTTCTGATTTAAAACCCGAAAGCAAAGTAGTAATAGTTTACGAAACTAACTCCGACGGTCAAAATACAGCAAAATCGATAATGGTAAGATAATATGAATAATGCAATGGAAAGTTATTCTAATAATCATAAGGAGAAAAAAATGAAAAAAATTGTATTTTTAATGGTATGTATACTGGTACTTTCTATTTCCTGTGCTAAGAAGGCCGAAAAACCTCAGTCGGATTTGGAATCTGAAATGATTATGCCGGAAGCTGGCAGCACGTTGGAAGCGCAACCAGCCGAAGGGGCAGTTGCGAAAGACGCTTTAACGCAACAGTTGCCTGCTCAGACAGTAGTTGTTCCTGAAAAGCCTTCCGCAGAAGACATCCAAAAAGCGCTAAAGAATGCAGGCCTATATACAGGAAATATTGATGGCAAAATAGGCCCAAAAACAAAAAAAGCCATTGAGGCATTTCAGTCACAAAACGGTTTAACCGTTGATGGAAAAGTTGGTGCAAGAACTTGGGAAAAGCTTGGAGTTTATTTGACTAAAGTAGAGGACGCGCCATCTGCAACGAGTGGTAATCTTCAGTAATTTTTTAAGAAAATATCCGCGGATAAACGTTTTTAACTAATATACGTAGAAGGAAAATGATATGGCCTATTAAAGAAGATACTTCGGACGCTCTTATTTATCGCGTCCTCAGTATCAATTCGCACTATCATTTTTTCTGCGCCACGCCCGCATAGCGGCGGTCAGGGCTTGAAAAAATGATGTGCCCATTGAGGAGGTGTTTAATGTTTTCAAGGATTTTATTGTCCGTAGTAATTATTTTGGCCTTGGCAGGGTGCGCAACAACAAAGAAAACTGCTACAGGTAGCGAAGTAGAAGAGCTTCGAACGAAAGTTTCCGATCTCGAAAAGCAATTACAGGAAAAAGACGAAGAAGTCCGCGACTTGGAAGAAAGATTATCTAAGATAAAAACACCCGAATCAGAAGAAATAGTAAATGCACAGGAAGTAGACATTTCTAAGGTTACGCCAAAGAGAATTCAAACTGCTTTGAAGAATGCGGGATTTTATTCTGGTGCAATAGACGGGAAAATAGGCAGAAAGACCAAAGAGGCAATTAAAGAATTTCAAAAAGCAAATAATTTAAAGCCCGATGGAATCGTTGGTAAGCAAACTTGGGCCAGATTGCTTAAATATTTAGAATAATTATGGATAAAAAACCGGTTATTTCCTTTGTCAGCCTGAAAGCTGAAAACTTGAAGGCTGAAAGTTTATCGAGAAGAATGCTACGTAATAGCATTATAGGTTCTAGTTTATTCTTATCGATTTTTATTTTTTCAATCTTTATAGTTCCGGCTTTTGCAGGAACCAACGAAGAGAAAAAAAACGAAGATTTAAAGCTTCTTCAGGAAAAATTTACCTGGTGGCCGAGCGATGCGAAGCCTGATCCGGTAAAAGATGAAAAAACAGGAGGCTTCTGGTGGTGGCCAACTAATCCCGGCCAGGCATCACCCTGGGGAAATCGTGGTTATGTTTATGTCTACAAGATAATTTTTGATTATAAGGAGGAAGAGCTCCCACCGCCGCAGGCCCAGGAAAAAAGGCCATCGCTTCTCATTAAGAAAATAATCAAAAATGTAAAAGTGTATTTTGATTTTGATAGCGCTATCTTAAGAGATGATGCTATAACCATATTGGAAGGCGCTGTAAAAACTTTGAACAAAAATCCGCAAACGAATATTCTAATAACCGGTAACTGCGATACCCGTGGCTCGGAAAGCTACAATTTAAAGCTCGGAAGTAAGCGTGCGTATTCAGTTAAGAATTTCATGATTGAAAATGGTATACCAGAAGAGCGTATTAAGATAGTAAGCCGAGGAAAGCTTGATGCCGTTAGCCCGGTAACAGACCTGCCGGGGATGCAAAAAGACAGGAATGCTCAATTTATGATTGCCGAGGTAGAAGAGGTTATGATTCCTTATAACGGAGAAGGCATGCCGGCAGATGCAACTCGAGTAGAAGAAGGAAAATTTGTCGAAGAGGTTGAGGAGCCGGTTGAGAGTGAAGTTAAAGTTTCAACAAGAGAGTATACGATAAAAAAAGGCGATACACTTTGGAAAATTGCAGAGCATGAGTTAGGTAAGGGGCACCGCTGGAAATATATCTATGAATTAAACAAGGATGTTATTAAAAACCCCAACAAACTTAAAGCGGGTAAGAAAATTTTGATACCAGTTGAATAATTAATTTTAGGTCGAGAGGAAAAACGCTGACGCTAACTATAATAGTGTCAGCGTTTTTTAATATGTAAATGCAATTAAAAAACATTGCCTTTTTCTTTGTATTGTTTTAAAATGAATCTAACTATGAAAATCATAACTATTCTTATTTTCGCACTTATCATGTTTATCCCAGGGTTTTTTACTTATGCAGTAGAAAAAACGATAGGCGATACAATAGTAGAAACCGGACACTGCGATAGGGATATTATGCCGTTTTTGGAAACAGCAGCAGCGAAGTGGGGAGAGCATTTTATTAAAATATACGGCGAATGTAATAATGGGAGTATATCAATAAGAATAGATTCAAGTGGAAAATACGAAACATTTAATGAGATTAAAAAAACAAGCTTTTCTTTCGTAAAAGAATTAGCGCTGATATTTCCTTTATCTACCGCTCAGGTTGAAGTTTTTCCTGCAGAAGTTGAAAAATCATGGCATATTATCCGGTGGGAGGTAAAAAACGGAGAGATAACTTCCTATCAGGAAAACTAGCTGAGTTACCATTCTAACCCTCAAAGAATATTTAAAACAAATCATATATGCGTCCGGGAAAACGTTTTCATAATTGCTATTAACAAATTTGTTTTACTGTCAATTATATGTTATTTTTTAGGTAGTTATATCTAAAAAGTTACGGATGTTACGAAAATTACGTTAACCATTCCGCCGATGACGGAATGGTTAAGTTACGAAGGTTACAATAAACTAAGTGTCTTAACGGTAACCTTCGTAACATATAATACGGGGGAGGTGTTATATGAAGATAACAATATTTGTCATATTTTTGTTGGTATTTTCTTGCGGTATGTCTCGCGAGGTTTTTGCCGAATATCCTGAATTAATTGGAAGGGAACTTACAATGCACGGGCCTTATTCCTGGCAAAGCCTCGGTGTTGCTCTTAGTGAAAGAAAAGGCGATGATTTGATATACGCCTATAGGATGCGAGACAAAAATGCATTTACGGCAATACTTGAATCTTATGATGTGTTAAGAGTTACAAAAGATACCAGAGTGCTTGTGCTTGATGAAGAACTTTTGAAAGGCAAGGCGCATGTTGTAATTACCAGCGGAATCTATAAAGGTATGTCTGGTTGGGTCCCTATTGAATGGATTAAAGGAAATAACCGGCATTATCTTTCCAGAGAAGGAGTTGGAAAAAACAAGATTTGATTTTTTAGCTTATATCCATATTTTTGTTGAAAAAAATCTTGCAGGTAGTATCATTATCAAAGATATGGATATTTATTAGACTTTAAAGCGGCTCATATAAATGAGCCGCTTTTTGTTTTTAAGACACAGATGCTAATAATTTAGCAGATAGCGTTTAGCGTAGGGCGTGGAGAGACCTACTAAACGCTATCTGCTATACACTAAACGCTATAAAAGGGGGTAATAAATGAAAAAAATTCTATTTATTTTAGGCTGTTTGGTAGTTATGCTAAATTTATGCAGTTATGCGCAAAGCACTTATGACGGCAAGGAATGGATATTATTGAACAGATATATAGAGGGAAGAACAATGCGTAAAGTTCTTATCCAGGGTATTTGCGAAGGAGCAGAAGTTATGCAAGGCGAACGCGCAAGGCAAATTTATTATATAGGTAATTATGAACAACTTGCATTAATAATTGATGAGTTCTATAATGACGAGAAAAATTTATCCATACCAGTTACCCATGCTTTATTTATAGCTTCAATGAAGCTTAAGAATAAGCCTAAGAGCGAAATCGACGAAGCTATTAAGAAGTTTCGTGAGGGTTACAGAATGCAATTTATGAAAGAAGAAAACAAAAGCGAAAAATAATTAGCTCCTATGGCCAATCTTTTTATATAAGTTGACATAAAAAAAGGATATGATAAATTAAAAATTGATGATAGAACAACGGCAGCATCTTAGAATAAATAAATCAGCAATCGTGCGCTTTAGGCTTTCAGGAGGCCATTTGGGCATGTCTTCCCGGTGTGAGGATATTTCCGAAGGGGGTATGCGCCTAAATGTCTTACAAAGGCTTGACTTGGGCATGAACCTTAATTTAAATTTCAAACTGGATGATTATGCAGAGTCAATTATCGCCAAGGCAAAAATAATATGGCAGGATAGCAGAGATAACGCCTATTATCCTTTTGCAGTAGGTTTAAAGTTCTTTAAAATAAATTCTGCTGATAGTAAAAAAATACATAATTACGTAAACAAAACAATTTGTAAAGAAGATTCAGAGGATACTACCAAAATTACGAGCTAACTCTGGTTATCTTTATCCCGTTTATATGAATTATAAAATAAAGAGAAGCATAACGAGAGAAAGCATTCTATTCCTAGTATTCTTAACTGGGATTTTGTTGATAACGTTAGCACCAAATTACAAAACAATAGCTATAGCAGAGCAATCCAGCAAAAGTTTTTTTTCCGGTAAACTTTTTGTAGTTATCCCGGATGGTATTAGTTTGCCACCGGATGGCGTAAATGATTCATACGTAGTAAAATATTTATTTTTGCATAAGCTTGGGCTTACATTATTATTTTTATATCTTTTGTATCTTATCATTCGATTTATTTCTTGGGCAGCCAGAAGAATAAGAGCAAAATATTCTAAGAATTTGACGAAAGGAGGCTTAAGTATGAGTATCTGGGCAAAACAAAATTGGTTTAAGCTCGGGGTATTACTGTCATTTTTTATTATAAGCCTTTCGGTCGCCTATTATTTTGTGTTATTTTTGCCTCGCAGCCAAGAGTTTCCTGCTAAATCAGTATCAAAATCTTCCACCGAGATTATGGAATTAGAGAATAAGTGTTTTTTAGCGGCGAGCGATTTTTTTAAAGAAAATGGATTTAATCCTAAGAATTGCGGATTTCAAAATCACTATAACAGTAAATTAAATAAATGTTTTATAAATATAAAATCAGCCAAGATGGAAGAAGGCGGGCGTTTAAGCTTTCACAAGCTGCTGTATGATGTTTATAACCGCAAAAAGTACGGTGAATATTCCTGGAAACCTGAAGATGGAAAAAACTACTGGGAAGTTAAACCATCCATCTGTTTTACGTTAGATAAATCTTGCCGGGCCGTTGAAGATTACGAGAGTTTTGCAAAAGAATATATGGAGGAATAACCCGTCCCGGAGCTTAAAATCCTCTTGCCTAAATAAGCCTCTATGCTATAATTCTCTACATTATAAATAATATTTAGCCATTACGTTTTTAATAGCGTTACGCAAGCGTTGAGGCGGATTTAGCTTTAAGATTGTTTCGTCTAAATAAAAAATTTGAACATAGCAAATAGCTTATTTTTGATAAAAACATAGCCCTGTAAAGGGCTTTTCACAAGTGCCGAGGTAGCTCAGTCGGTAGAGCGATGGACTGAAAATCCATGCGTGGGGAGTTCGATTCTCTCCCTCGGCACTGTTTATTTTGCTTGAGTTTTACGGTATTGTTTTTCTCAACTTCCAACAGCTGGCCGATAATTGATATTAAATGATTTTTGCGGTTCTTATCCTAAAAAATTAACAACTCTTCTTGCATCTTCGACAGCCTTCACCGGTTTTGTATTCACTCGAAGCCATAGTAAACGCTATATCATTATTCAATCTCAGGCCTTTTAATTTATAAGCAAAGATGAATGAAACAGAACTTATAGGGCGCTGTATAAACAAGGAAAAACAAGCGTGGGATATCTTTGTTGAGCGTTACAGCAGGTTGATTTATTGGGCAATCAGAAAACGGCTTAAGGCGAGCAGCTTTACATTTAGCGAAGATGATGTTCAGAATATTTTTCAGGAAGTATTTCTTTCTATCCTTGAAGGCGAAAAGCTTACTCAGTTAAGAGATGCCAAGCTGATTTGCAGCTGGTTGGCAATGATAGCTTCCAATAAAGCCTTTGATTTTATGCGGGGAACGCTTCGTAACAAGCAGCGTTTCATCGCAGATGTTATATTATTGAAGAATAAGGATTGCGAGCAAAATTTATCCGATAGAGAAACTATAAACATTCTAGAAAACATAATTAATACCCTCTCTGACCGGGAAAAAATCATTATTTCTTTGAATCTTCTTGAAGAAAAAACACATAAGGAAATTTCCGGTATCCTGGGGATACCCATTAATACCGCCTCAACCATAATTGCCAGGACTAAAGAAAAAATCAAAAAAGAACTGGGTAAATATGGAATAAGCGGGCAATCTATTTGAGTTGAAAGAAAATGCCAAGTTCAATCGTCTATTAAAGAGGAGAAGGAAATGACAGAGATTGAAAATATACTAAAAAAGTACCTAACGGCACGTTTTAATTCCGTCAGCCCGGAAAAGGACAGTAATTGCCCCTCAGAGGAAACTCTATTGGATTACATGGGGAATAAATTGTCAGGACAAGGGCTGATGCTTATAGAAGAGCATATTAGCGGATGCAGGTTTTGCCTATCGCAGCTGAGCTTGGCAATAGAGGCTAAAAGTCTAAGTAACGAACAATTTCCGTCTTTACCTAAAAATTTAATCGAAAAGGCAAAAAACCTTATTGGTATTGATAAGAATCTTCAGGCAGCTAAGGCAGCCAGAAAACGAAGAATGAAAAAGAACTTATTTCTTGCAGCAACAATCATATTTTTTATCCTTTCTTTTATCATTCATGAATATTTCATGCAATTTCTGGCTGGCGCGCTTATTCTCGGATTTCGCTGGGCGTTCGAAAGCGAAAGTGGCCGTACGCTTATCATGGTGCTTGATTCCTGGCGGAAGCATTCTCATGATGAAGATGACGAAATATCACGCCGCCTGAAAGACAGATTTTCCAAGCACGATTTGTAAAAGTTAAATAATTTTTTAAAGCCCGCCTTATTTATGCTTATCTAATTTACACTCCCAGGTAAATCCTCATATCTAAAAAATTAAAAATTTTTGAAAGAATTTTTCATGATGCCGCGTCTATTAAGTAAAGGGGATAGATAACTCATTTTACAAGATACTACCTATTCTAATGCGCTTCTAAACACAGCAACTGATGAGTTTTTTTGATTGACGGGAAAAGGGTTTGTTTATTAAAGATACTTCGGACGCTCTTATTCATCGCGTCCTCAGTATCAATTCGCGCATACAACTTATGTTCGCCCTGCCTGCCAGAGGCAGGCGTAGCTGCCATAAGTTGTGCGCTCATTGAGGAGGTGTTTGCTATGGGGTTAGAATTCAAAGTTGCAAGGCTTCACAAATTTGATGGTAACGGCGCGATAAAAGCAATGTGTGATATCTCAATTTCTGATCAGCTTGTGGTCAAGGGTTTTAAAATTATTGAGGGTAAAAACGGCTTATTTGTAGGAGTGCCGCAGGAAAAAGGCAAAAATGGCAAGTGGTACGATAACGTTTTTCCTTTAACGCCAGAAGTGCTTGAAACTATTAGAAAAACCGTGCTTTCTGCGTATCAGGGTGATTGATTCAATACTCGCCTAATGCTTGCGCTAGGCGAATTCTGCCTGGTGCAAGCTCTTTAAAATCACAATCTGTGATTTTAAGATATGGGGGGTTATGCATAAGATGCTAATTATTGAAGAAGCAGTTGAGAGGAAAATCTATTTAATCCGCGGCCGTAAAGTGATGCTTGATAGAGATTTGGCTGAATTGTATAAGGTTTCAACAAAGGTATTAAATCAGGCAGTTAAGCGGAATACAAAAAGATTCCCGCCAGATTTCATGTTTCGGTTAACGGATGAAGAAAAAAATGAACTGGTCACAAATTGTGACCGGTTCAGCGCCTTGAAACATTCCACGGTAACGCCAAACGTTTTTACCGAACACGGTATTCTAATGCTTTCCAGTGTTTTAAATAGCGAACATGCAATACAGGTCAATATTGCAATTATGCGTGTGTTTGTAAAGCTTCGCGAAGTCATTTCAGGCTACAAAGAACTTGCTGTTAAGCTAAACGAATTAGAGCGAAAAATTGAAAAACACGATAATGAGATAAAGGCTATTTTTGATGCTATCCGTCAGCTTATGCTGGCTGAAGAAAAACCAAAGCGTAAAATAGGATTTCATGAAAATCAGGCTTAAGGGTTATTTTGACAAAAATAAAAATAATTTGACAAATCATCAAATTTATGTTACAAAAAATTATACTGTTTTTAATGATTTAGTTTCGGATTAAAATAATAAATTTAGTATGAGAAACTTAAAAAGCATTTGCAGAAAAAAGGCACTTCTATTCTGCTTTTTAATAATACCCGTCTCAAGCGCCTTTGCAATTTTCGTAAGCGTTGAAACAATAGATGACGCGCATATAAAAAGAATCGCCATCTCGCCGCTTGACGAAAACCTCATTTACGTCGGCTCCGCTAACTCGCTTTTTAAAAGCAAAGACCACGGAAAAAATTTCGAAAAAATATACGTATTTAAAGATGAAGAATTAACTGATATTGTTTTTGATTCTTACGTCCCCGATATCTGTTATGTGACTGCATCTCGGCACGTTTATCGAATTGGCGATAGGCAAGAAATGATATTCTCGGCACCGGAAGAAGAATCGGTTTTAAGTATAGCAAAATATAAAGGCGAAATATATATGGGGACAACTGCAGGGTTATATTTTATTTCAGAAGGTATTTTAAAATGGCAGAAAATCGGAGGTCTGTCCGATGGGGTTTCTGTATATTATCTTGAACCGGCAGATAATGGTTTATATATGGCCACCAATAAAGGAGTGTATCTGCTGAAAGATAAAAATAATCTTGAGAGGCTATTTGTAATAAGGGAAAAAGAAACAGCAGGGGAAGAAGAAAGCGGGATAGTGCCAAATATTATAAAGATAGATATTTTCGATAAAAATAAACTTTGGCTCGGCACTAATAAAGGATTATTCTTATCAAAAGATAAAGGTAGCACTTGGAATAAGTTTTATGCGGATGGAATAAACAACATCATTATTTATTCTGTAGCCCAAACAAGTTTAGAAAAAAATTCTTTATATCTTGGTTCTTCGAAAGGCTTTTTTAAGATAGACCTAAAAAAAGATTGTGCAAGAAAAATTTCCGAAGGGCTTTATTCCAATGAAATATTCTGGGCAGTATTCTCAAGTGAAGGAGAGATTTATCTAGCCACCCCCAGGGGTTTATTCAAGAGTGCATACTTCAGCCCTCCTTCGAATACAAAAAATTTGCAGGAAATTCTCGCTAAGGAGCCTTCGATACATGAAGTCCAGCAGGCAGCATTACGTTACAACGAGACAGATCCCAGTAAAATAAGAAGATGGAGGAACGCTTTGAAAGTGAGAGCTCTATTTCCAACCATAAAACTGGATTACGATAAAACTATAACTACCGCTTTAGGCGCTACGTATGACCGTGTTCAGGTGGGCCCGCGCGATTGGGGTATATCTTTTTCCTGGGATGTGGGGGATCTTGTCTGGAATAGTTACGAGGACGATATAGATACAAGAAGCAGGCTTAATACGCAATTACGTTTGGATATACTTGATGAGATAAATAGGGTATACTTTGAAAGATTGAGGCTTAAAAAAGAAGTTATTTGCAACAATCTCAGCGAAGAAGAGCTTTGTCAAAAAGACTTGAGGTTAGGAGAATTAACTGCTATCATAGATGGGTATACTGGAGGATATTTTTCTAAAAGGCTTGTCGAATTGGCAAATTGATAGATAAGGCATAAATGCAGGATAAACCGATAATCTTGATACTTTGCGGAGGCCGTTCTTTACGGCTTTGGCCGCTTTGCGAGTGTAAAAGCAAAAATTTTCTGGATATCTTTGGTTTTTCCCCTTTAGAGCTTACCATAAAGCGTTTCCTCAAAATAACCACTTCCAACAATATTTTTCTTATCGCAAACGAAAAAGAAAAAGATGCTTTGTTGAAGCTTAAATCGATAAAAAAAGAAAATATCTTTTTTGAGCCGGAAAGCAAAAATACAGCTGCTGCGATATTGTTTTCGCTTAATCATCTTAAGCAAAGATTTCCTCCAGACAAAGTCCTTATTATTTCTCCGGTTGACCATCTTATCAAAGAAAAAAAGGAATTTTATGACGCGCTTAAAAAAACCATCAATGTTGCCAAAGAGGGATGGATTTCTACTTTGGGAATACAGCCTGATACGCCTACCCCTAATTTCGGATATATCCAGATAGAAGAGGAAATAGAAAAAGATGTTTTTTCGATAAAAAAATTTGTTGAAAAACCAACCCGCCCTGCAGCAGAAGAGCTCATACGCAAAGGCAATTCTTTCTATAATAGCGGGATATTTATATCCTGCCTTTCCACGCTTGATAAAGAATATAAAAAGTATTATCCATACTACGATGATTTTATGGATATTTTTAAAAAAGATGCTTACGAAAACGCCTTGCGTAGCCTATATGGAAAAATAGAAGATTCTCCTTTCGATAAGGCAATTATGGAAAAAACTACCAGCGCAAGGCTGGTTAAGGCAAGTTTTTTCTGGAAAGATTTCGGCACTTGGCATGCAATATATGAGTCATTGCCGAAGGATAAATCCGGCAATGTAAAAAGAGGAAGGGTTTTTATCCATAATGGAAGTAATAACCTTATATATCTAAACAATTTAAAGAAAAATGTCCTTGTCGTAGGCCTTGAGGATGTTTTTTTTATCGATACCGAAAAATATACCCTGATTACTAACCGCCGCAACTTAGATAATCTTAAACCCGCCCTGAAAGAGCTTAAAACAAAATTTAAATAACGCCATCCACTCGGTTTTTTGTTTCTTCCGGCAATTATAATTACTATCGCTATTGGATTATTTTTGAAGTAATACAAAGTTGAGCCCGAAGGGCACCTTATTGGATTTTTTCAATTTGTTATCACTCAACTTTGACTTTATAATCGACTAGACGCATTGGCACTGATTTAAACATAGGAAGATTCTTAACATGTTTTTTATGTTCTTCTATATCGTTATATGCCCGGTTTTTAAAATATTCTTTAAGCTTCAAGAGGGTTTCACCATTTGCTACTTTTCCAGAAACTTCTAAAATAACGCCATGGTCAGGATCAGGAATAGTTTTAAGTATAACATTGGGAAATTCTTGTTGATAGTATGCATTTGATTGAAATTGAATGATATCAACAGATATGAATTTTTGGTTTTGAATTCTATCTGTTTTATTATTGACAAAGAAAAAAATCAGCCCAATTATAAGTAAAATAATCAATGAAATCAGATTTCTTTTTTTCATTATTCCTCCTTTTCCTGCATTTACTATGGAAATAACGGCTGAATTCATCAACAGAATCAAGAAATGGCGAGTTTGTTCCGGTTAGTTAATTTGTTAGGCAATATTTATTATTACAAATATTCTAATTCTTTTAATCTATCATAGAATCTCAGAGCAAGGTCAATGAGCTTGTTGTATTTGTCTAAGGTTACAAAGCCTTTTTCAGTGTAGAAAGCCTTAAAGTAATTGTCTTTAATTTCAATCGCTGGCCCAAGAGAAACAATATTTTTATTTACAAGAAGTTCATTTTTGATATCATGAGTAAGTAATTCTGCCATAAACTTCTTATCGTTGCATTCAATTATGAATTCTTTATCAAATGGAGCATTACCACTTTTTTGAATAGTTTTATTTCTCATTAAAGAAATACTTAAAACCGGATTATTTTTTAGTATCTTCAAATAAATTCTTGTAGAATTTTTTAAATAAAAGGATGCGCTTGTCCACGTTTGTCCATATTTTCCGCCACCGACAATGTCTTGATAACAATAAATATTAGTTTCTTTGTAGGGAAAGATCGCCATAAAGAGAGATTTCCTTACTTTACCCGGAATACTTATATCGGATGAATATTTTTTAACCGCACCTTTATGTTGCTTTGCCAGGCTATTAAAAACTTCTTTTACCTTCTTGGTGCCTTCGATGGCCGATAAGGCAATGGCTGCCACCAAAGATAATATTAACAATGTTAAGACTACGCCATAAATCATAATTAATTTTTATTTTATATATCTAACACAAAAATCAACTTTCTTTTTAAGGCATCAATAATTTGGTTCTCTTGTCTTTGCAAAAAAATTCCACCATATGAAATGCCAAATCCAGATAAGTATAATAAAAGATATCACTAAAGTAGGAGCGATATTTTTATTCAACTTGCCTATAAATTTTGACATTATTAAAGCAATAATTATAATGGTGGTAGCGTGTATGCAGACCGAAGGGTAACTTAAGCGACATTGGACACTACAATAGGGACAGTCAAACATTGCTCCTATTCTACGGTACCAATTTATCTTGAAGTATTTGAAATAACCTTTCCAGAAGGCCAATTGGCTTATATTCTTATTACAATTATAACATTGCGCCATTTTCTACCTGTCTTTCTTTAATTTTTTAATCTAACACAAAAATCAGCCGCTAATCCCGCCGGCTGGAATGAATTGTTAGAAATATTATTTGTCATATGGTGCAAAAGGTTTTTCTAATTCAGTGATTTCGACCGAAAGAAACTTATCCATAGGTTTTTGAATCACTTTTTCATCCATTTTTATCTGATCTTCTTCTGTTGCGTATCTGGTATTGATTATGACCTGAAATATGAATGGCCCCTGGGAACCTTTAGGTTTTGCATACAATTTATAGGGCCCAAAGCGTTTACCAACATATTCCTCAGGCATAGCCGAGCCGTGGCCAACGTGTACTTCGGCAATTGCAGTGTGATAAAAATCCAATGTTGGATAAAGAAAATCTGCAATTTTTGGTCTTTGATTGATTACCAATTCCACTTCCTTAAAATCGACCGTTCCCCCAGCAAGAGAAACAAGCGGAGATATGAAGATGAATAAAGAAAATAGATAAATTTTGGTTTTCATATATTTATAGCTAATATAAAAATCAGCAACTGGATTCACCCAACGCGATAGGACAATCTATTAAGATAAAGATAGCACTTTTTACTGAAAAATCAATCTATTCAACGAAACGATAAAATCCTTGTCGGGTTCAGCATTTTGTCTATAATATCACTAACGCGAATATTCGCGAATTTAAATCTTGATAGTTTTATTAAGGTATAAACGCGAATACACGCGAATGGAAAACAAGGCGAATAAGGTTATTCGCGGCCATTTGCGTTACCTGCCCGCTGGTAGGCGGGGATTCGCGATAATTAGCGTAAAAAATATGAGTTATTTTTACGGCCCTGTTCCATCCAGACGGTTAGGTTTTTCCCTGGGCGTTAATTTGACGCCGAAAAAGTTCTGTACGCTTGATTGTATATACTGCCAATTGAGGAAAACTACTAAAAAGACCGTAAAAAGGTTTTTTTACGTTGACCTGATTGAATTTAAAAAAGAACTTACAAAAATAATAAACAATAACCCAAAAATTGATTATATATCAATATCCGGCTCAGGAGAGCCGACATTGCATAAAAGGCTTGATAAGATAATAGATACTATCAAGGAAACGACGAACAACGAATACCGCGTTTGCGTCATAACTAATTCTTCCCTTTTGTATAAAAAAGAAGTTAGAAATGAATTGAGTGGGGCAGATTTAATAATACCTTCCCTTGATGCTGCAACAAATAAAAGTTTTTCACGCATTGATAAGCCGCATAAACAAATAACACTTAAAAAGGTGGTCGATGGTTTGATTAATTTAAGAAAAGAATTTAAAGGAAAAATCTGGCTTGAAATAATGCTTTTGGGCGGCATCAACGATTCATTGGCAGAGGCCGCGAGGTTTAAAAAGCTTGTCGCTAAAATTAAACCGGATAAAGTTCAACTCAATTTACCGATAAGGCCGGCAGGAGTTAATATAGCTCTACCTGACTATAAAAGAGTTAAAGCGATAAAAAAAATAATCGGCAAAAAATGTGAGATTGTGTCTTCTTTTTACAAAACTGCGCAAAAGAAATTTTCGGAAAGTGCGCAGGAAGATATTGCAAAATATTTAAACATAAGGCCGGCAACAATGAGGGATTTAGAAAAATCCGTAGGCTTGGAAAAAAATGTTTTGGCTAAGCAGATTGAAAAGATGCTGAATTTGGGGCTTATAATCAAAAAAATGTATAACCGTAAGGTGTATTTTATTTGCGATAAAGCCGTATGATTAAAGAAAATTTCATAAAAATTAGAAACGAAATCACAACAAATGTAGAATTGGTGGTTGCTACTAAAGCGAGAACAATTGCAGAAATCCAGGAAGTAATTTCTGCCGGTGCTACGATAATTGGCGAAAATTATGTCAAAGAAGCAGGTGAGAAATATGCTGTAATCGGCAGCAAAGTTAAATGGCACTTAATAGGGCATTTACAAAGAAATAAAGTTAAAGACGCAGTAAAAATTTTTGATATGATGGAAAGCCTTGATTCGCTGGATTTGGCGGCGACAATAAATAAAGAGTGTAGAAAAGTACAGAAAATCATGCCGGTACTGATTGAGATAAATTGCGCCGCTGAGTATCAAAAAGCCGGAATTTTACCGGAAGATTTCAATGCTTTTATGGAGGATGTATTAAAGTTAAAAACCATAAAACCAATGGGCTTAATGACTATGGGGCCATTGCTGAAAAATTCGCAAGATTTACGTTCTTATTTTGAAAAAACCCGGCAAATTTTCGAAAAAGCAAAAAAAATTTTTGCACTTGACG
>JALOCC010000082.1 GCA_023227945.1 Candidatus Omnitrophota bacterium | reverse complement strand
TAACATTTCCGGAACAACGATCAAAATGAATCAGGAAGCAGAGTATTGGAATCCGATCATATTCCCCAGCTTAAGCATCTTGGGGACGGCATCAATCTCAAATCTCATTATTAACAATTCCATTTCCGATCAGTTGTGGGGAAACACCAGAATTTCTTTTGACAATCAGAAAGGGCTTGTTTTTTCCACTTCAGAAAACCAAGGAGAAGCGATTGAAAGAACAAGAATAGATTTGAACGGCAATATCAGCGTTTCCAACAATTTGTTTGTCAGAGGTTACGGACAGGCTGGAGGAATTATCCTTTCCAACGGTACAATCGGTCTTCCTGTAAGTGGAAGCACTCTTACACGAGAGGGACAGTTAGGCTGGGACTCTGTATGGCAGACTCCTTCAATAAAGCTGAACAGTAATGTAACAGGACAGGTTTTCTTGGAAGATTTTATCTTTGTTACAAACGTTACAGATATTTCGATACCTGACGGTGCGGCGGTTTATGCGGTCGGAATTGAAGGCAAGTTTAGATGTGTCTATCTCGCGACTTCAACAAATCCTATTTGCAGGATATCGACGAAAGGATTGGCGACAGAACATATTCTCCCTCATGGAAGCGGTCATGTAACTGTTCGAGGAGACGTTAATCATATTAATACTTCTTCATTCATCTCCAATGATGCGGTTTACCTTTCAGTAGTTCCGGGTGTCCTCACTTCCGTTTTGCCGCAGTTTCCTGAAGACCAAATTTCTATGGGAACTGTGGATATCGTATCTGAAACTGAAGGCCGTATTGGAGTTAATATTCGTGCGGTAGATAGAAAAGAAGAAAATCTTGTCGGAACCCTATATTCTTACAATTCAAAACTTTCCGATATCAACGGATATCATCTTCTTTCCAATGAATTTGAAAATGTAGAGGGATATACGACATATACAACTAATGGAATTACAAATGGTCAAACGATTATTTCTTATCTTTCCCCTATTTCAAGGGTTACAGCTTTAGCAGGAGGTGTATCAGCAACAATCCGTCTTTATGCGACAGTCAGCAAAGACGGGAATAATCTTGGAGGATTGATTGCCAGGTTATCGGCATATACTACCAATATGACCCTTTTGGCATCCTACACTTCAGAATATCTGCTTTTGGATCAAAATGAGATAAAAAGAGATATACAGGTCTCAATTCTTAGCAATCAGACTTTTACTGTTCCCATAAGGTTTTCTTTGGATCTTATAGCACAGCACACTTCAGATTTCCGTACATATTCTGTTTTCGCTGAAGACGGAAGACCTTTACGCGTTGAAGTTCCTCTTCCATCCGGGCAGTTCGCATTTCGAAGTGATTTGGATAATTATGTAACTATTCCGGCTTGGCAATATACAAATTCTATTAAGCTTGACATAACAGATGGCGTCGCGACTAATCTTACTATTATCAAACCTTTGATAATTAAAGGAATAGATCATTCAAATCAAGACCTTTTCTTCCCTCAATCTAATGGAGTTCAAGTTATAGGAGATCCGGACCAGGACTTGTTCTACGGATTAGGAGGCAGCATTGGAAAACCTGCTTGGTGGATGCAAACTTACAGAAATGAAAATCCCTCTAGCCTTCATAGCCCTGAATTTTTGTATATCAGCAATGCTAGAATCAAGAAAGACATTATGGTGATTTCAGAAGGCGGAAGAGTATCAATCAATAAAAATTCAAACATTCTTGATTATCACAGTGACTATCAAGGATATCAGACTGGCAATCTAAATGACTTAAACTTCAGTGGAGTTTATACATATTCAAAACAGCGAAAATATAATGTTTATATATCATCAGTAGGAAATCCTGATAGATGGAGTTGGAGGAAAAGTTATAATAATGGATTGACATGGATAGAATCTGGAATTACAAATGACTGTTCAATCACGAATATGGTTATTGAAAATGGTATTTATGTTAATTTTAACAATATTACCGGCCATAATCTTTATGACGCATGGGTAAGAACAGGTTATTCTCAGCTTCCTTCAGCAACAGTTCATATCGCCCCTCCGGCATATGAAGAAATAGGATTTGTCACTAATTACAACAATGAAAGCGGTTGGGAAGATTTAACCTATACAATGTCTTCAACTGTACATTCCGATGATAGGCGTATCCTTACAAATTTGACTTCCGCTATTTATCTCGGACGCGGAATCAAAATGAATTCTGTATTTTTTAATCTTGCAGAATATGCTGTTGGTTTGAATCTTGTATTGGAATATTGGAACGGAAGCAACTGGAATCAAATCAGTCCTGTTACACACAATCTTAATGATGGAACCTCTAATTTCATGACTTCCGGACAAATTTCTTGGGATAAGGCATTAATGCCTGATTGGCAGACAAATGGCGTTTCAAGATATAGCGGAGAAGATTATTATTGGATCAGAATAAGATCATCAACAGTCCCTTCCATTTCTCCGAAAATAAAAAATATTACACCTCAGGGTAAAACTAGGTTTGGAATTATGGGACGAGCTTTTGACGATGACTATGCTTTTTATGTAGATGGATTTGGAAGCAGTTATCAAATAAAAGGATATCAGATAGATACTGGTACTACATTTGAAGCTAATCAACTCATTACGGCGGGTGCTGTCAATAATTTATTAGATGCATTCAGAAACTTTAATCTGTATTTCTCTACAAACAACAATCCTATTTCTGTACCGAACAAACTCTTAACCATATCTACTGTTCCGACATGGCAAACCACGACTGTTCTTAATTCTGGAATTAACTTTGTTGCAAGTTTTATATCTACTAATATGATAGGAAGCACATCTATTCCCGCCAATACTAAGTATTCAACAACATACTATGCTGCAAAAACAACATCCCAAGAAGCTAATACTCTTTGGGAACTTATAGAAGTCGGGAATGGGTTTACAAATATTCTCGGACAGTCTGCGGAAACGCCTCTTGTACAAACGACTCCTACAATCATTTCAACATCAATTTCTACAAAATCTAATATGACTGTTTCTTCTACGGGTTATTTAGGTGTAAGAATTTATGGGATAAGATATGGGAATGCAGTAAGCATGAATCTTTATGGTGGTGGAAATTATGGGTCATCACTTGTCCTTCCTACTCTTGGTGGTGCTCCATTAAGCATTACCGAAGCTCCTATTGATGATATTGCATATGGCCGTAAAAATCAATCTTGGACGCAAGTCCTTGAACCAGATGGAAGTGGGGTAGGCCTTAGTGGAATTGTAAAAGAAACAGACCCTAAATACATTAATACTTTAACCAATGAACAGGATCTTGCTGCGCTTAGGACTTATCATTACGGAAGCCAGGATATAATTGAAAGTCAAACAAATTGGTTTCAAACAGATAATGATGGAACAATTACTAATTTTATATATCAAACCGGTCGTGAAAATGTAGTAATACCGTGGATGATAGACGGAAAGGAAATTATAAAAATAGGGGATCACGCATTTCTTTTAAAACCTATTGAAACCATAACTGCCCCAAAAACAATTAAATATATCGGCGAAACGGCATTTCTACTATGTACGAATTTAGTATCGATTTCTTTCCCGGCTGTCGAAATCATTACTAATCAAGCATTTTCTAATTGTAGAAACTTAACTAACATAATCCTTCCAAATGCATATTATTTTGACAACAACGTGTTTTCTCAATGTACAAATTTACAATATGCAAATTTGCCGAATGCGACTATATTTAAAAATTATGTGTTTTATAATTGTTTAAAGTTACATACGGTAATTTTGCCCAAAATAGAAGAAATCAGTAGTGGCGCGTTCGAAAATTGTAATAATTTAACATCTATTGTTTTTTCTTCAAACGCACCTGTTGTTTCTAGTATCACTTCGATATTCGAAAACACTTCTTCTAATCTTATATGCACTGTAAACAACAGTTTTGCTACTGGCTGGGATGATACCTTTCAGGGAAAGCGAGTAGTCAGATTACCTGTCTACGCGGATACTGCGATTATTGATAATATCTTTATCGGGAATACGATACAAGATACGAAATTAAATATATTTACAGACGGCACTAATATATATCAAACAGATGTAATAAATCACACAAATAAGATTTCTACCGACTCATCAGTAACAAATATTTCGCAACATTTAATTATTTCTGCTGGGACTATCTATGAAAGACCTGATTTAGTCCCGTCGCCAGAATCGTGGTTTACTTTTGATGGTACTAATACAATTACCGGGTATGTTGGTCCAACTGTAAATTCGGACAATATTGTTATTCCATATCAAATAAACGGAAAACCTATTACAAAAATAGGTAGTTATTCTTTTGCGCATAATTATATTTCACATGATGTTACTGGTATAATTTATATGCCGAATATTATAACTGATATTGATGATGAAGCATTTCCGGGATATCCTAATAAAGTGTATCTTCCGAGTAGTTTGAAACGAATAGGCAGTGGAGCATTTGACGAATCCGCTTTGGCTATATTTGGTGATGTAATTTTACCTGAGGGTTTAACTAATATCGGAAATTATGCTTTTGAATATTGTACGTATGTTAAAAATTTGACTATCGGTAAAAATGTTAAATATATAGGCAATTTTCAATTCGGAGGATTTGGTTATCATGCTCCTGTAAATATTTATTGGTACGGAGATAAACCCGAAGTCGGAGAACAAATATTTACAACATGCCCTCCGAATTCAGTAACCAATATAATTATGAATCCTCAAGCGTC
>JALOCC010000081.1 GCA_023227945.1 Candidatus Omnitrophota bacterium | reverse complement strand
GTTTGATTAATTTGAGAAAAGAATTTAAAGGAAAAATCTGGCTTGAAATAATGCTTTTGGGCGGCATCAACGATTCATTGGCAGAGGCCAAAAAGTTTAAAATTCTTGTAGCTAAAATTAAGCCGGATAAGGTACAGCTTAATCTGCCTGTGCGTCCCGCAGGGATTAATATAACTTTACCCGATTACAAAAGAATTAAGGAAATAAAAAAGATAATTGGTAAAAGATGCGAAATCGTACTTTCTTTTTATAAAGACGCGCAGAAAAAATTTTCAAAAAGCGTGCAAAACGATATTATAAAATATCTAAACATAAGGCCGGCAACAATGCGGGATTTAGAAAAATCCGTAGGCTTGGGGAAAAATGTTTTGGCTAAGCAGATTGAAAAGATGCTGAATTTGGGGCTTATAATAAAAAAAATGTATAACCGTAAAGTGTATTTTATTTGCGACAAGGCCGCATGATTAAAGAAAATTTTATAAAAATTAGAAATGAAATCCCAACGAACGTAGAATTGGTAGTTGTTGCTAAAACAAGAACTGTTGCCGAGATTCAAGAAGTAATTTCTGCCGGCGCTACGATAATTGGCGAAAACTACGTCAAAGAAGCGGGTGAGAAATACGCAACAATTGGTAAAAAAGTGCAGTGGCATTTAGTCGGCCATCTGCAGAAAAATAAAGTTAAAGACGCAGTAAGAATTTTTGATATGATGGAAAGCCTTGATTCGCTGGATTTGGCGGCTGCAATAAATAAAGAGTGCCGAAAAGTGCAGAAAATCATGCCGGTGCTGATTGAGATAAATTGCGCCGCCGAGTGGCAAAAAGCCGGAATTTTACCGGAAGGCCTCAACGCTTTTGTGCAGGAGTTATTAAAGTTAAAAACCATAAAGCCGATGGGTTTAATGACTATGGGGCCGTTGCTGAAGAATCCGCAAGAGCTGCGGCCTTATTTTGAAAAAACCCGGCAAATTTTCGAAAAAGCTAAAAAAATTTTTGCACTTGCCGATTGGAAATTTCTTTCAATGGGTATGAGTGACAGCTATAAAGTGGCAATAGAGGAGGGAGCCAATATGGTAAGAATAGGAACAGCCATATTTGGCCAGAGAAGTTAAATGAAATTAAAAATACTCTTCGACAAAGAAAGAATAGATGACAGGTTTGAAAGCGGCTGGGGGTTGTCTTATTTGTTGGAAGATACGCTGTTTGATACAGGAGAAAAATTTGATTATTTGTTAAAAAACATCCAGGCGTTTGGCGTGAGTTTAGATACAATAAAAAAATTAGTAATTTCGCATAATCACTGGAATCACCGCACGGGACTTACGGAATTACTTAAGCTGCGAAATGACCTGAAAATATACGGTTGTTCTGACTTTTTCCAGGAATTCAAAGATAGGATAAATTCTTCTAACTTTATCGAAATAACTAATTTTAGTCAGATAAGTAAAGATATTTACACAACAGGCCCGTTTAAAACGCTGTATAAGGCGTCCCCCATACTTGAGCAGTCACTTATCGTAAGGACAAAAGAAGGAATATCAATAATCTGTGCTTGCGCTCACATGAGCCTTATTGAATTGATAAACAGAGCAAAATTTCTTTTTGCTAATCAAAAAATAAATTTTCTAATCGGCGGCTTTCATTTCATCGATACTGATAACCGTTTAATAGAATATATAGTAAAAGAAGTAAAAAATATGGGAATTGAAAATATAGCCCCTTCTCATTGCAGCGGTTATGAAGCGACAAGGTTATTTAAGGGGCTTTATGGTAAAAATTTTATTGAAATAAAGGCAGGTATGGTACTTGAATTATAACTATGCAAAATCGCCAATTTCTGAAATATAAAAATTTACCGGGTTTTTTAGAGCTTGTTTTTTCGTTAATTTTTTTATCCGGATGCGCTCGCGTTGGCGATTATGTCGGCGCAACGCACGGTTACCTTACTGTAGGGAGAAAATTAAAATTCGGCGACGGAGGAGAGAAAAAAAATTACTATGCACTCGATGACATAACTGTTATTGCCCCCGGTGAGTTAAAGCAGGCTGTCCGGGAAAAAATCGGTTTACCGGATAAAGTTGAAAGTAACAATGAAGGTTATGAAATTTGGATATATAAAGACAGGAACATAAAACTTTTTTTTGAAAAAGAAAAGTTTAGAGAATGGGCATACGCAGACGATCGCAGGCTTAAAAGCAGATGAGCGCAAACGATTGGAGCAAAGAGAAACAATAAACTTCCATCAATTCCCTAATCTCTACCAATTTTCCGCCAGAGGCGGATCCGCCCACATATAAAAAGTCATCGGTGGCGGACAATCGAAATTAATTGAAATTTGCTTCGCGAAATTGATTGAAATTTATTGTTTAATGAAATTTTTTTATTCTTGTATATCTGCGGCTATCTGTGTTTATAGTTTCTTGTTCAATTCCCTTACAAAATTTTTTATTTCCCAGAAATCACGGATACTATTATTACCATAAGCCGGCTTATAAAATCCGAAGATTGAATTATTTTGCAGCAGGGGTTCATTGAATTCTTTCGGATATTCTTCAAATAATGTTGTTCCCGGTACCGGAGAGAATTCAGCCAGAGAAACACGTGCTCCCAGAGAATTTAGGAATTCAACATCCTTTTTTAGGCTATCCAAATCCTGGTTAGGGAAACCAAGCAATAAATAAACACTAAATTCGCCATCTTTAAATCCCGCAGCCTTAAGTAGTTTCAAGCCCTCAATGAGGTCATGCCTATTTACCTTATCACCCCAAAGTTTTTGCAGGGAAGGGTTTAGCGTTTCCAGGCCAAAATGCGGGTTGGTAAACCCGGTATTTTTTAAAAGTAAAGCCAGCTCACGGTCAAGAAATCTCAAGTGCAAAGCATTAGGGGTATGAAAATTAATGTTTAATTTCAATTCGTCGATTTTTCTAAGCACGCTTTTTGCGTAATCAGGTTCATAGAAAAAAGCATCGTCATAGAGCACGAAATCTTTTATTCCCTTTAAGGCGTATTTTCTGATGAAACTTACAATTTTTTCCTCAGGCAGCCTGAAAAATCCGGGAAAAAGTTTTTTTATCGCGCAGTAATTACAATCAAAGGGGCACCCCCAGGAAGTCCTTAGTGCCACATAGTCAAGTTTTGTGTAGAAATCTTCGTATACAGGAAGGTTTTCGTAAAGTTCAGTATAATTAAAATCTACGCCTAAAGTTTTAAAAAAGCCCTCTAAATTTTCATTACTGAATACAAAATCGCACCCGCTTGTTTTTTTCGCGTGGGCGTTGCATAAAGTTGCATAAGTGCCTCCCAGAATTATTTTTGCCGCCGGGAATTTTTTTCGCAGTATCTTTACCGCCTCAATTATTCCGGGATACCAGTAGGTCATAGAGCTGGTTATGAGGATATAATCGAAATTTTTTCCCATAAGTTTTGTTTCAAAATCTTTCAGGTTTATTCCGTATCTTTTGAAATAGCGCGGTATGGATTTAAATAGGTCGGGTTTTTTAACTATTTCGTTTGGGTATTTACCCCTGCCGAACGTTGCCTTGATTGTTTTTTCATCAAGGCAGTCTATGTAGTCTATGTGTATGCCTTTTTCTTTGAGGTAATTAAGTATGACTAAAAAACCATAGGGTTTAAGCCAGAAATCATAAGCAGCGAAATCGTATATCCAGGGGTTAATTGCCAGCATATTCATAATGGTAAAGATCCTTGACATTTACCTTAAAAAACATCAAAGTAAATGTCAAGGATTTAATTCGCACTATTATTTTTTCAAACTGTTTGCCCCAGGTAAGCGCGCAGAAAAAACAATGTGCTCATTAAAATTATAACAGATATGGTATAATATTAAACTAATTTAGACCAAGGTTGAGGTTAAGGCTAAGGTTAAGTTAGGAATTTTAGCCTAAACCTCAACCTCAGCCTTAACATGGATGCAAAGATGGTAGAAGAAACTTTTAGAAATACAATTAAACGTTATAATTTGCTGGAACGCAAAGACCGCTTAATGCTTGGGACCTCCGGCGGGCCGGATTCCATATTCATGCTTTACCAGTTTTATAGCTTAGCTAAAGAGTATAAACTACAACTGGTTTGTGCACATTTTAATCATATGCTTCGGCCGGAAGCAGACAGTGAAGAAGAATTTGTAAAAAATATCTGTAAAGGCCTTGGAATAAAATTCGTAGCCGAGAGAAAAGACGTTAATAAATTTTTTAAAGGCGATTCGCTTGAGCAAACTGCAAGAAATTTGCGGTTTGATTTTTTCCTAAATTCAAGCCGCCACTTTAAAATAAAGAAACTTGCTCTTGCGCATCATAAGGACGATCTCGTAGAAACCGTACTTATGCGTATTATTAGAGGTACAGGCCTTAAGGGCCTTCGGGCATTTTTGCCTAAATCAAAATTCAGGAGCCTAACCATAATCAGGCCGCTTATTGAGTTGCATAAAAAAGATATCCTTAAGTGGCTGGAAAGTAAAAATATATCTTATTGTGTAGACAAAAGTAATCTTGAGGATAAGTTTCTGCGTAACCGCATAAGACTTAAACTTATGCCCCAGCTATGTGAAATTAACCCTAGCATAGCGCAAAATTTATATAACCTAAGCATTAATACAGCACTAGATTACGATTTTATTTATACATTTTCCCGCAAAGAGTTTGAGAAACTAAAAAGAGGAGAAACAAAAAGAGAAATAAAGCTTGATTTAGAAGGGCTTAAAAAAAATCACCCGGCGATACTTAACAATATAATGAGAATAGCAATTGAGGAATTAAAAGGAGATACAAGGAGGCTTGAGCTTAGGCATCTTGATGAAATAAAAGACCTGATTGAAAACAGGCCTTCCGGAAGTATTGTCCATTTACCTGAGCTTTCTATCCGTAAAGAAGAAAGACGCCTCGTCATACAAGCCTTGATTTTATAATCTTATAAAGTATAATACCTTCCTATGGAAAAGAAGAAAAAAGAGCAAACTCCACGGCCAAACCTTTTAAGAGGGGGCTTTTTCTGGATTCTGATTTTTCTCGGCATAATGTATATTACCAATCTTTTTAATTCCGGAATGGGTGGAATAGTTAAGAAACTAAGTTACACAGAATTTTATTCTAAGCTTGAGAA
>JALOCC010000021.1 GCA_023227945.1 Candidatus Omnitrophota bacterium | reverse complement strand
AAAATGCCGAACTACCGTTAATCTATGCCGGTAAAAGGCATTTAAAAGACAGGGCCATGAAAGAAATAGAAGAAGTCGGTTTAAAAGATAGAATGTTGCACAAGCCCAACGAGATGTCCGGCGGACAGCAACAGAGAGTGGCTATAGCCAGAAGTCTGGTCAATGATCCGCCGATAATTTTTGCCGATGAACCTACCGGAAATCTTGATTCAAAAAGCAAAGAAGAAATAATCGCCATTTTAAAAAAGCTTAATGAAAAAGGTAAAACTATAATTGTTGTAACCCACGAAAATGAAATCGCTGCTTACGCTAAAAGAATCATTACGATGCGCGATGGACGGGTTATTTCCGATAGGCCCGTTTCCGGTGAAACAATAAATTCGGGAGCGGTGCCTCTTAAATCAGAAAATTTGATTAAAGGTATTCTGGAGAAGTCAAATAGTGCGGTAAAAGAAGGTATAGAATTTTTTGATTATCTCAGGCAAGCGGTTTCCGCTATGCTAGGACATAAAATGCGCGCATTTTTATCAATACTCGGCATACTTATCGGTGTCGCTGCGGTGATCGCGATGCTTGCAATCGGCCAGGGCGCGCAAGAATCAATCGAGCGGCAACTGGCTTCGTTAGGTTCAAATCTTCTTATTATTAGAGCAGGCGCACATAGGTCGGGAGGAGTGAGTTTGGAATCCGGGACAACCACGCGTTTTACTTTTCAGGACCTTGAGGCAATTGAAAAGCTCAAAGATTGCATAAAAGGCGTTAGCCCTTCGGTAAGAAACAGGGCGCAGCTGGTTTATGCAAATAATAACTGGAACACGCAGGTAGAAGGTGTAGGGGTGAGTTACTCGCAACTGCGTTCAGCTGAACCTACCGTCGGAAGATTTTTTACCGAAGAAGAAGTGAAAATGAGAAATAAAGTAGCTCTTCTTGGTACTACCGTGGTAAAAGAGCTTTTTGGGACGTCTGATCCTATCGGTGAAACCATAAAAATAAATTTGATTAATTTTAAAGTTATAGGCATTTTACCTGAAAAAGGTTCTGCCGGCCCCCAAGATCAGGACGATACCGTTATTATTCCTATAACTACAGCAATGTATAGGATATTTGGCAAGCAATATATTGATTCTTTTTATGTGGAAGCATCCAGCCCGGATACAATTGATATTGCCGAAGAAAAGATTCGTAAGCTTATTATAAAACAGCACCGTTTGATTACCGAAGACCAGCAGGATTCTTTTCAGATTCGTAATATGTCCGACATTAAGAAAACTCTTGAATCTACCACGCAGACAATGTCTCTTTTGCTTGGTGCAATTGCCGCCATTTCTCTTTTGGTTGGCGGAATAGGTATTATGAATATTATGCTTGTATCGGTAACTGAACGAACGCGTGAGATAGGGCTGCGTAAGGCAATAGGGGCTAATAATAAAGATATTATGACGCAATTCCTTATTGAAGCTATATTGATGTCATTTATCGGAGGCTTGGCTGGTGTTATGCTTGGCGGCGGCGTATCTGCATTGATAGGTTTGGTTTCAGGTTGGTCGGTAAAAGTTTCCGTATCTTCAGTAATTCTCGCCACAGTTTTTTCTTTGATAGTAGGGGTGGTGTTCGGTCTTTGGCCTGCCCGGCAAGCTTCCCGCCTTGACCCGATTGAGGCTTTGCGCTACGAATAAAAAACACAGAAAAATAGTGCGTATACCTTATAGCCATGGTAAAATTATCTTTAAGCAACCTTATTTAGGCGTTAGGATATAATAATGATATCAAAAGAAAAAATTGATTTAGCTACTGTTTCTGAGGAAAGCCTTCTCGATCTTCGCATAAAAGATTTGCCCTTAAGCATAGAAGGTACCTGGCTTTCTGACTGCGTGAAAGAGCTTTATCAGGAACTTGAATCAAAAGGCATAAAATTTAAACCGGTTTGCTACTTGGCCGATGAATGGTTTTCCCCTGACCAGGACCCTCAAATCGGCATACCATTCTTTTTGGCCCACCCTGCCCTTATAAAACTTGAAAAAAAGATGATGCGTGAAGCTGAAGGGGAGACAAAATCCTGGTGTATGCAGTTGTTACGCCATGAAGCCGGGCATGCCATAAACTATGCTTATAAGTTATACCAATCGCCTGACTGGAAAAAAATATTCGGACAGTTTTCCAAAACCTACGCAGATGCCTATAGGTTTAAGCCTTATAGTAAAAGTTTCGTAAGGCACCTGGAAAAATATTATGCTCAATGCCATCCTGATGAAGATTTTGCCGAGACTTTTGCTGTGTGGCTTACCCCGGGATTTGACTGGCGCGCTCAATATAAAGGCTGGAAGGCAGTTGCCAAGCTTCAGTTTATAGAGGAGGTCATATTAGTAATTAAAGATAAGCCGCCCCTGGTTAAAAATGGGAAGAAATACCGTAAAGCTTCTTCGTTGCCCCTTACTCTTAAGAATTATTACAAAAAGAAAAAAATCAATTTAGCCGAAGAATTTCCCGAATTCCATGATACAAATTTGGCAAAAATATTTGCCGATAAACATAAAGATGATACCAAATTACCATATGCCTACAGTATAATAAAAAGATATAAAGATACTATTTGCAATAATGTTTCAATCTGGACAGGAGAGAAAAAATTCATTATAAATGATTTGCTTGAAACTTTAATTGAAAGGTGCAAACAGCTTAATTTATTAAACCCGATGTCAGAGCAGCAGGCGGTGCTCAAGATATCAATCTACGTTACCGCACTTATAATGAATTATGTTAATACTGGAAGTTTTTCGAGGAAAAAATGGATAAAAAACTGAAAGTTTTATTAGTTTTTGATTGTCCCTATGCAACTGCGCGGGGTTATGATTTTGTCAAAGAATTCAAAGAACCGGATTGGGACACCCAGCTTAACGTTTATGAAGCGCTTCGCGAAAATGGCCATGAGGTAAGCTTGCTTGGAGTGTATGACAATATAAATCTTCTTATCGAGGAGATAAATCAAAACAAACCGGATGTTGCGTTTAATATCATGGAGGGTTTTAGAAAAAAGACTAACCTCGAAAGGAATGCCGCGTGGCTGCTGGAAATGTTAAATGTACCTTTTACCGGAGCAAGCCCGGCAGCGCTTCTTGTTTGTAACGACAAAGCTTTAAGTAAAAAGATTTTAAGTTTCCATAAAATACGCGTGCCCAATTTTCACACTTTTCACAGAAACAGAAAACTTAAGTCTATCAAACGGCCTAAGCTTCCTGCTATAGTAAAGCCTTTGTGCGAGGAGGCTTCTGTCGGTATATCTCAGGCGTCAGTAGTGGACAATGAAGCTGCCTGCCTTGAAAGAATAAAATTCATACATGAGAAAATGAATATGGATGCTATTGTCGAAGAATATATTCCCGGGAGAGAGTTCTATGTAAGTATTATCGGCCATAAAATACTTGAAGTTTTACCCATAAGAGAGATGAAGTTTGGAGAAATTTCCGACCCGGAAAGTAAAATTGCAACTTACAAAGCAAAATGGGACGATGAATACCGGAAGAAATGGGGGATACAGAATGTTTTTGCTAATAACATGCCTGAGGGGTTAGAGAAAAAACTTACACATATATGTAAAACAGCTTATCGCGCATTAAATTTAAATTCTTATGCCCGCTTTGACCTAAGGGTTGAGGCTTCCGGCAGGATTTATGTTTTGGAAGTAAATGCCAATCCTTGTTTGGCAAAAGACGACGAAATGGCCCAGTCAGCGGAAAAAGCAGAAATCCCATATAGCAAGCTTATCCAAAGAATTCTTTCCCTTGCGTTAAATAATACCGATAACGGCAAATAGCCCTTTGTAGAAAGTCTTAACCGTTACGTAATAGTTTCATTAAGGCCGGTATAAAATGATTAATGATTTTAAAAAGAAAGCAGAACAAAGAGTTCAGGATTTAAATGAAATCGGCGTTGTTATTGATGCCTGGGATGATATTTTTTCCGACTTTGATCCCAGGGCATTGAGTGAGCGCACGGTTTCAGGAGATTTTATAGATGAGCTAAAGAAACGATATAAAGAAACACCGGCTGGAAATTTTATTATTACAATCCATGTTCCTTTTTCACTAAAGAATGAAGAGTCGGAACGAATGGTTGTTAACCGGCTCAGAAAACATTTTCGCTATAAATTTTTACAGAAGAAGAAAGTTATTGCAATTATACGTATCCGGGGGATTGTGTTTGTTATTGTGGGCATTTGTTCGCTAAGTTTTTTAACCCTCGCAACATATTTTAAATTCCTAAGCGAACTTACGCTTCAGATTTCAAGTATTATTCTAATGCCGCTTGGTTGGTTCGGAATTTGGGAAGGGCTTTCCAAACTTGTTGATACTTCGCCGGTAGTTATACGGGATGAAAAATTATTTGAAAAACTCTCAAAGGCAACCTACCATTTTAATTATATAGACAGCGTGAATAAATGAACCAACCAAAAATTGACTATCCTTGCGAATGGGAATACAGAATTATCGGTCTAGATGAAGAAGAGTTACGTAAGATAGCCTCTGAAATTTTTAGAACTAAACAATATACTTTATCTTTTTCGAATATAAGCAAGAAGGGAAAATATATTTCTCTTTCTTTAAAAACCATTGTTGCCACGGAAAAAGAGCGTAATGATATATATACCTTTCTACGTAAAGCCCCGGCAATTAAAAGCATAGTCTAAATGGCCAAAAAAATATTAATACTTTCAGCTAGCCCTAAAAAAGATGGCAATACCGCTATGCTTGTGAATTGGTTTTGCAAAGGTGCACGTGCCAAAGATGTTGAGATTGAAATTGTTCTTGCTGCTTTTCTAAAATATAAATCTAACGGCTGTACATCTTGCCGCGTGTGCCAAAAAATTAAAGAATATGAATGCGTAATCGATGATGAGGCAAAGCCGGTGTTGAAAAAAATGGCTGAAGCAGACGTTATCGTTATGGCAACACCGCTTTATTTCTTCGGGCCAAGTGCACAGCTTAAGCTTATTTTTGATAGGATGTTTTCTCTTTTTAAATGGGACAATGAAGCTAAAACAATGCAAACCGTCCTAAAAGGAAAAACCTTAGTCCTTATTGCCAGCGCTTTTGAAGACGTCGGATTGGAAGTTCTCGAGAAACCGTTTGCCTTAACCGCAGAATATAGCGGAATGAAATTTAAATCACTCCTTATTCCTAATGCAGGGGTTTCGGGTACTATAAAAAATGACGCTGCTATCCGTGAAAAAACTATCTCTCTGGGCAGAGAGATAGGATAACAATAATTCTTTTTAATTGCAGCATGCTTAGGCGTATATCGTGGGCAGGAAATTCTTGGTAATGATAGAAATCTATCTCAAATTTTCCTGTCTTGTTTTATTTGATAAATAAAAGCCGGGCAGTAGACTTGGCTAAAATTTATAGTATAATTGCATAATGAATCTGATAACCGCAGTTATTTTCGGCGTAGTAGAAGGAATAACGGAATTTTTACCCATATCTTCAACCGGTCACCTAATTCTTACAGCCGATCTTTTAAAAACTCCTCAGACTGAATTTCTAAAAAGTTTTGAAATAGCAATACAGCTCGGGGCGATACTTTCGGTTGTGGTTCTGTACTGGAAATCTTTTTTAATAAAAATTCCTGTATTAAAAAAAATTACAGTAGCTTTTATCCCCACTGCCTTAATCGGATTATCGCTTTATAAGGTTCTTAAATCATTTCTGCTGCAAAATAGTTCAATTGTGCTTTGGTCGCTGCTTGCGGGTGGAATATTTATCATTATTTTTGAAATTTTCTATCGGCAGGAAAAAGCCACGATAGAGGATATCAGTTTAATTTCATACCCAAAAGCTTTTTTAATCGGCATATTTCAATCAATTGCCATAATTCCAGGGGTTTCGCGGTCGGCGGCAACAATTATCGGCGGCTTGATTTTAGGTTTGAAACGAAAGACAATTGTAGAATTTTCATTTTTATTGGCTGTTCCTACAATGCTTGCGGCAACTGTTTTTGATTTAACAAAAAGCGCAGGCACTTTTAATTCCGGGCAGTTTATTTATCTCGTTGTAGGTTTTATTGTTTCTTTTGTTACTGCGTGTTTTGCCATAAAATTTCTTCTTTATTTCATCAAGAACCATAATTTTATTCTCTTTGCTATATACCGTATTGTATTGGCAATAGCAATGTTTATATTTTTGTCTTAATTTTTGTTTTAATTAATAAATTGATCATTTATTGCGAAAAACAATTTAAAGGGAGGTATCAATGGAAATAATCTGTCCGCAATGTAAAAGTGGGAGCGTGGTAGAGGGGAAAATCTTCAATCAGGCAGATTATATTGAGCCACGCGCCTGTTTCAGGCCTAACGGATTACCTTTTTTTGCTTCGCTTGTAACGAACATCTGGATAAAAAATAAATTTTTTGCCTGTTCTGTCTGCGGTTTTATTTGGGCTAAAGATAACGAAAAAGATGTTAGAGAAAGTTTGTCCAGGATAGCTACGCGTTACGTACAAAAGAAATCAGAATCAAAACCCGACGAAGTTTACGAGCTTGGTAAATAGAGGGCTCCGAAAAACTATGTTGACACCGCAAAAACGCAAAATTCCGCAAAGACGCAAAAAGAAACACAGAATAAGATTCCGTGATTTTTCGGTATAATTTTCGTATTTTTCTTTTGCGCTTTTGCGGCACTTTTGCGACTTTGCGGTGTAAAAGGACTTTTTCAGAGACCATAAATAAAAGAATTGACAAAAAGTGGTACTAAGCTATAATTCATTCGTTCTTTAAAATTTATAAATGAATTTTGTGGTGCTCGAAAGAGCATAAAAGGGAATTCCGTGTAATTCGGAAGCACTCCCGGTGCTGTAACCTGACTCTTTTTACAACAAAAGAGAACCTTTAATATTAAAAGCCACTACCATAAAGTGGGAAGGCGTTAAGGGTAAGGGAAGCCAGAAGACCTGCCGCAAATATTTGAATCTTTAGGTTTTGCGTGGAACATAACCTAGATTTTTCATTTTCCGGGCTAAGAAAACGAGGATGCACCCCGACTGACACAGTCGGGGTTTTTTATTTTATAGCGATTGAGAAATAGTTATGCAGATTAAATATAAGATAGCGGCAATTATTTTTGTATTTTGTTTTAGTTACACAAGCTATCTTTTTGCACAAAATAAACAATTGCGGATAATTTCCCTTGCTCCTGCTACAACGGAAATCTTATTTGCCTTAGGCTTAGATAAAGAAATCGTAGGGGTGAGTGAATTTTGTAACTATCCTAAAGAGGCAGAGGCCAAAGAAAAAATCGGCACTTTCAGCCGGCCGAATATCGAAAAGATATTATCAATTAAACCGGATTTAATCTTTTGTACAGGCCTTGAGCAGTCACCAGTTATTGCCAAGCTAAAACAGTTAAATTTAAATATTTTTGTAAGTGACCCGAAAAATATAAATGAGCTTTTTCAGTCAATTAGAGAGATAGGAAAATTGACCAACAAAGAAAAAGAGTCTACGGCGCTTATTGATAGCATGAGAATCCGGATAGAAAAAATCAATTCTCAGGTCTCACGAATTAGCAAAGAAAGAAAGCAAAAAGTTTTTATTGAAATTTGGTATAGCCCTTTAACTACAGTAGGCCGCGGTTCATTTATAAATGAACTAATAGAGTTTTCCGGAGGCGTAAATATAACTTCTGATATCAAGAGTGCCTATAGTTCTGTAACCTCTGAGGTAGTTCTGAAACGTAACCCTGATTGTATCATTCTTGCCTATATGGGAAATTTAAGCCCAATAGAGCAGGTAATGGCTCGGCCCGGATGGAACAATATTGCTGCAGTTAAAAATAAACGCGTGTATAACGATATTGATCCCGATACATTACTTCGGCCCGGGCCGCGTATAGTAGAAGCGCTTTATGGGCTGCACAAAAAATTATATCCCGATGAATAAAACGGTAAAAAGAAAAATAATATTGCTGGCGGCTATTTTGATTTTGGCAGTTATTTTTGGCATCTTAAAGGGGTCGGTTGATTTAAATTTTTCCGAGCTTTTCAGCAAAGAAAACCGCCAGATACTTAATCTTCGGCTGGTACGTGTAATTCTTGCAATTATTGCTGGTTCCGGATTGTCGGTTTGTGGAATAGTGCTTCAGGCAATATTACGAAACCCTCTTGCCGAACCATATCTTTTAGGCACATCAAGCGGCGCAGGGCTCGGGGCAGTGATTGCGTTGACTGTGGGAATTGCAGTTACCTATATTCCTTTTGCTGCATTTATCGGAGCAATATTGAGCACTTTACTGGTTTATTATATCAGCAGGCACCGCGGAAAAATCGGAGTGCAATCTCTTATCCTTTCAGGAATAATTGTTTCAATAGCTTTTTCCGCAATTATTTTATTTCTGCTTTCAACTTCTGAAAGAGAAACATTGCATGGAATATCCTGGTGGTTATGGGGTAATCTTGAAGTTTTTGATTTTAAATTGCTTTTGATAGTAGGTGCCGTTGTTGCACTCGGTATATTTACCGTATACATGTTTTCACAGGACTTAAACGCAATAAGCATAGGTGAAGAAGAAGCAATTCATTTAGGCATAAATGTAGAATTAATGAAAAAAATACTACTTTTTTTAGTTTCGTTGATTACTGCGGCAATAATCTCGGTTTGCGGAGTTATTGGTTTTGTAGGTTTGATAATTCCTCATATGGCCAGGCTGATCATCGGCCCAAATCATAGATTATTAATTCCTGTTTCGTGCATACTTTCATCAGCCTTTATGATTTTGTGCGATTCGTTCGCGCGAACTCTTTTTTCGCCTTCGGAAATACCGATAGGAGTAATTACCGCGATAGTCGGCGCACCGATATTTATCATTCTTTTAAAAAAGAGCGAGGCTTAATAGTAATGGATATATTATTAAAAGCAGATAAAATTTGCGGCGGCTATACGAATAAGCCTGTGATAAATAATGTTTCTCTTGAAATAAAACAAGGGGATTTTTTAGGCATTATCGGGCCAAACGGAGGAGGAAAATCTACGCTACTTCGGCTAATGAGCCGGGCATTAACACCAACCGAAGGAAGAATTGTTCTTTCGGGCAAAGATTTAAGAAAGATAAGCCCTAAGGAGGTTGCTCAAAAAATAGCTTTCATACCGCAGCTGACATTGATTAATTTTTCTTTTACTGTATGGGAAATTGTGCTTATGGGTAGAATTCCTCATCTTTCACGGATGCAGCCGGAAGGAAAAAAGGATTTTTCAATTGCTGAACGGGCTTTAAGCTTAACTGACACGCTGCACTTAAGAAACAGGAAGATTGATGAGCTTAGCGCAGGGGAGCGCCAGCGTGTAATTATTGCCAAAGCGCTCGCCCAGGAACCCCTTCTTTTATTTCTGGATGAACCTACTTCACACCTTGATATTGCCCATCAGGTTCAAACCTTGGATCTATTGACTGATTTAAACCAGAAGAATAACCTTTCGATAGTTATCGTGCTGCATGATTTAAATCTAGCCAGCGAATACTGCAAAAAAATAATTCTGCTGGATAATGGTAAGATATTTAAAGAAGGCACACCAGATTACGTTTTGACCTATCAGAACATCGAAAGTTTATATAGGACAGTTGTTGTGGTAAAAGATAATCCCGTAACATCAAAGCCGCATATCCTTTTAATTCCGGGGAATAAAAAGTTGGAGCATGGGGAAAACAGCGTTACACCGCAAAACCGCTAAAATCCGCAAAGACGCAAAAAGGAAAATATATAAATTTTTCCTTTCTTCCTTTTTGCGTTTTTGCGGTACTTTTGCGTTTTAGCGGTGTAAAAAAGTTTTTCAATGATCTTAGGATGCAAACAAGAATAATACTTATAAGGCACGGCGAAACCCGGGCTAACAGGCAAAGGAGATATGTTGGTGTAACCGAAAGCGAGCTTACTTCTTACGGTAAGTATCAGGCGAGATGCCTTAAAAAAAGAATAGCCAAAGACACAATTGACAGGATTTTTGTAAGCCCTTCAAGGAGAGCGCTTGATTTTTCTAAGATTGTTTTTGGCAACAGAAAAAAAGAAATATTTGAGAGCTTACAGGAAATGAATTTTGGAATTTTCGAAGGGTTAACCTATTCGCAAGCCTTAAAAAAATATCCGCAAGCTTACGGCAGGTGGCTTAAAAATCCGCAGCGTTTTAATATCCCAAAGGCGGAGGCTTTAATTGATTTTAAAGCGCGCGTTTTTAGTGCATTAAAAGAAGTTATTTCCAATAATAACGGCAAAACCATTGCCATGGTTACGCATGGCGGGCCGATAATGCTGATAGTGGGTAAGATTATGAAATCAAAGAATCTATGGAAGGTAATACCCGGCCTTGCAAGTATAAGCATTATCGAATTTAATAAAAGTAAACCAAAGATTTTAACGTTAAACGACGTAAGCCATTACAAATAAATATGGGCAAAATTATTTTTATTTTGGGCGGAGCGAGGAGTGGAAAAAGCAGTTTTGCATTGAAGTTAGCCAAGAAATCAAAAAAAACAAAAGTTGCTTTTATCGCAACCGGTGAGGCGCGCGACAACGAAATGAAGCAACGTATTTTGTTTCATAGACGTTCTCGGCCAAGCAATTTCAAAACCTTTGAGCAAGCCCATAATCTTTCAGGGTTACTTAAAAAAATCGCATCCGGTTTTGATGTAATAATTATAGATTGTCTTACGCTTTTTGTATCAAATCTTTTGCTAAAAAAATATGATGAAAAAAAGATAGCCAATGAGATAAGTAAAATGTTAACAGTACTCAAAAAAACACACACAAAAGCAATTATTGTCTCTAATGAGGTTGGTTTAGGTATTGTGCCGCAGACTAAACTTGGCAGAGACTTTCGCGATATTGCCGGCAAGGTTAATCAGGTAGTTGCACAAGGCGCAGACAATGTATTTTTTATGGTTTCAGGGCTCCCCTGGAGGGTTAAGTAGGATAACAGGCGTCTCTAGCTTAAGGACAGTTAGATGGCAGATAAGGTAATTAGGAGAAAGGATGAAAAGAATAAACGAAACTATTAAAAAAATAAAAGATTTAGATTTCGGTCTTATGGCTAAGGCCAAAGAAAGGCTTGATAATCTTACTAAGCCTAAAGAGAGTTTAGGAAAATTAGAAGACCTTGCAAGGCTTATAGTAGGCATCACGGCTTCGGAAAATCCTTCAATGAAAAATAAGGTTATTTTTACTTTTGCAGCTGATCATGGTGTCACCGAAGAAAGCATAAGTGCTTTTCCTAAGGAAGTTACCGCTCAAATGGTATATAATTTTTTGTCCGGTGGAGCAGGCATAAATGTTTTAGCAAATCATATTGGGGCGCGGGTTGTTGTTGCTGACTTAGGGGTAAGTTGTGATTTAAAACCACATAAGAATTTACTGATTAAAAAAGTAAATTATGGAACCAAAAATTTTACAAAAGGCCCGGCGATGAGTAGGAATGAGGCGATAAGATCTATTTGTGCTGGTATAGATATTTTTGAACAGGAATATTCCGCTACCTTAATGCAAAGTACAGGCGGATCCGCCTCGGGTGGAAAAAAAGGCATCGATATTATAGGAACAGGTGAAATGGGTATAGGCAATACTACGGCTTCAAGCGCGATTGCTGCTGTGTTTACGAAAAAACCCCTAAAGCTTCTTACCGGCCGAGGCACAGGTATAGATGAAAAAGGGCTTAAAAATAAAATAAAGGTTATAGAAAAAGGTTTAAGAACTAATAAACCTGATTCTGGCGATGCAATTGATGTTTTGTCGAAAGTAGGAGGCTTTGAGATAGGAGGGCTTTCCGGAATAATACTTGGTGCAGCTGCAAGAAAGGTACCTGTTGTAATAGATGGATTTATCAGCGCAGCAGCAGCATTGATTGCATTCGGCTTACAGCCAAAAGTCAAAGATTATATTATTGCAAGCCATTTATCAGTAGAGAAGGGGCACAAGATTGTTTTAGGGTATATCGGGCTTAAACCATTATTTGATTTGGATTTAAGATTGGGCGAAGGAACCGGGGCTGCTTTAGGTATCAATTTAGCAGAAGCTTCTGTAAAAATATTAACTGAAATGGCAACATTTAAAAATGCAAAGGTATCTGAGAAAAATAATATTTAAAATAACCATGCTCCAAGATACAATAACCAAACAATGACCAATAATCAAATTCCAATAACCAAACAAAACTCAATCTTCCCGTTTGGTCATTGGTTATTGAATATTGAAATTTGTTTGGAGCTTGCCCGTCAATTTGCTGTAGGCAAATTGACAAGGTCTCGTCAAATTCAAGGAATTTGACGGATATCTTGGTTATTGGTTATTTAAGGTTGAAAATGATTAGTTTATTATTAGCTTTACAGTTCTTAACGATTATTCCTGTCAAAGTTAAAAATTTTACGGAAAAAAAACTTATTATTTCAATGATATTTTTTCCTGTAATCGGCCTTTTTATCGCGCTGCTATTGGCCGCGTTGAACAATTTTTTCTTATCTATTGGTTTTAGTGATTTTACCACCAATATCATTCTGGTCGTCGCTCTTGTTGTAATTACCGGCGGTATGCATCTCGACGGGCTTTCCGATACATTCGATGCGATATCAAGTACAAAACCAAAAGAAACTATGCTTGCAATCATGCGCGATTCGCGCTGTGGAGTTATGGGGGTTTTAAGTATCATCTGCGTATTATTGCTGAAAATTTCTTTTCTTTCTTCTGTAAATTCTATCGACAAAATAAGCGCGCTTATTTTAATGTGTATTCTTGGCAGATGGTCACTCGTATTTTTGCTTTTTATGTTTCCGTATGCGCGCAAAGAAGGCAAGGGCAAAATTTTCAGCGAAGGAATCAATCTAAAAATATTTATTACCGCAACGATTTTTTCTTTAACCTGCGCATTCATATTTTTTGGAATAAATGGCCTGTCAATTATGGTTTTAGCCGTATTGCTTGCTTTTATATTCGGTAAATTCATGGTCAAAAAAATCGAAGGTATTACGGGTGATAGCTTAGGCGCTGTTTGTGAGTTGATTGAGGTTATAGTGTTATTTGCAGCAGCGATTTTAACAAATAGTTAACAACAAATCACAAATTACAATGTACAAATTACAAACAAATCACAATTCCAAAATCACAATAAACAAACATCTTTTTGTGATTTCGGAATTGTTTATTGTCTATTGTTTGTGATTTGTGGTTTGTGCATTGTGGTTTGGAAAACAGGGAGGATGAAATTATGGAAAATGCAGCTATAGCTTCCTGGAGCGGAGGAAAAGACAGCTGTCTCGCAGTGTTTCGCGCAATAAGAAGCGGGATTAAAATCAAATATTTGCTTAATTTTATGTCCCGTGAGCATAAACGTTGCTGTTTCCATGGAATAGAATCAAGGCTTATAGATTTACAGGCGAAGTGCTTAGGCATCCCGCTCGTCCAAAAAGGGGTTACTCCTGATATGAAAAAATACGAAGAAGAGTTTAAAGAAGCAGTAACCGAACTTAAAGCTGAAGGTATAAACAAGATGGTTTTTGGTGATATTTATCTGTTGGATCAGTTTAACTGGGTTGAGCGTGTATGTAAAGATTTGGCGATTGCCTCTATTGAGCCACTCTGGAACAACCCCGCTTCGGAAGTTGTCAGAGAATTCATCAAATCGGGATTTAAATCAATTATTGTAAGCGCTAAAGATGATGTGGGCGGCAGAGATTTTATAGGACGTACTATCGATGAGGAACTGGTGTGCGAATTTGAAAGAAGGAAAATCTGCCCTTGTGGAGAAAATGGCGAATTCCACAGCTTTGTGGTAGACGGGCCGATATTTAAGAACAGAATAGAAATACTTGAAAGCGAACCGGTGTTTAAAGAAGGTTTCTGGAAACATTGGTTCCTTGATATTAAAAAATATCAAATGAGGCCAAAATTTTTCCAAACTGCCCAACAGGCTGAAAGCCTGCTGGACTGACTGCCGCAAGGCAGGCGTGCAGGAAAAATGTTAGGCCGAATTTGACCCCCCACCACTTTTAGAAAGCATCTTTTTGCAAAATGCGGTGGGCTTGAGAGAAAAGGAATGTCTTATAGAAAACCATTCATCACTAAAAGTGGTGGGGGGTTCAATTCGCACTATCATTTTTCTGCGCCAGGGAGGCTTGAAAAATGATGTGCTCATTGAAGTTGAGAAGTACCAGGCAGGTGGAGGAAGTTTTGGTGAGATTCCAAGCACTGTCTCGCAACGGTAATGATTAAGTCTATAGTCTACAGTCCATGGTCCACAGAAAATATTTTAATACTATGGACTATCGACTATTGTCCCCTTCGGGGAGGCTCCGCTCACTATGGACTAATCGAGTCCGGTCGATCGCCTGTTTCGGAAAGTACTCTCGAAAGAGGAGGAAAAATGAAAAAAGTACTGAGCCTTTCGTGGATTGTGTTTTTGTTGTCTTTAAATTTCTGCTATGCGAAAGAGTCGGTTGATTTGGGCCAGCTTGTCATAACGCCTTCACGAATCGAAGAAAGTCTTGGAGAAACCTACAGAAAAGTTGAAGTTATAACCCAAAAAGACATTGAAGAATCCGGAGCAAAAGATGTATCAGAAGTTCTGTCTGCGTTTCCCTCTGTAAATATGACTAATTATGGTGGATTGGGTGCATTAAAAAATATAAGAATGCGCGGAGCAACCCCTTCTCAAGTGTTGATACTTATGGATGGAAGGCCATTAAATAGCCCGCGTGACGGAGAAGTAGATTTAAGTACCATACCTTTAGACAATATAGAACGAATTGAGGTAATGCCCGGGGCAGCTTCAAGCCTTTATGGTTCACAGGCAATGGGCGGCACTATTAATATAATTACAAAAAACCCGCCAAAGTCAGGGCAAAAAGCAGAATTTACCACACGATTTGGCAGCTTCCTGACCTATCTCGAAAGCCTTTCGCAAGGCGCAAGAATAGGCAAGTTTGGTTATATCATAAGCGGAGGTTATGAATCGAGCGAAGGATTTCGCGCAAATTCAGCCTTTAATTCAAAAGATTTCAACAGTAAATTCGATTATAAGCTTAATGATTATAATACCATAATTGCCAGCTGCGGTTTTTATAAAAACAGAGCCGGTACTCCTGGGCCAATAACCGCTCCCGATAATGACGACATACAAGTCCAGCTAAAAAATTATATAGATTTAAGCTGGGATTCAAGGCTTGATGAAAAAACAGGCCTTTATGCGAGGGTTTATAATGATTATGACAGGCTTGAGTTTTCTGAAAATTCAGCAGGTTCTATGTTTGATACACCTTTAAACAAGGCGATACACACGACAAAAGTAAAGGGCCTTGATTTACGTTTTAATAGAGAGTTGTTCGAATTTTATCAATTGATAGGCGGTTATAATTATGTGCAAAACTTGAATGATTCAACCAGCAGCGCAAAACATAACTATAATGTAAATGCTGCTTATCTTGAAAACCAATTTAACATAAGCGATAAAGCGAAATTATCTTTATCGGGCAGGATAGATGATTATTCTAATTTCGGTACGGAATTTAATCCAAGCGTAAGTTTTCTCTATAACCTCTGGCAAGATGCAAAAATTCATACTTCAGTTGCCAAATCATTTCGCGCGCCGACTTTTAACGATCTATATTGGCCTGACGAAGGCTGGGCTAAAGGAAATCCCGATGTAAAGCCCGAAAAGGGAATTAATTATGAATTAGGCTTTGATACTAAAATAAACAAATATTTTTTAACGGGATTGACTTACTACAGGAATGATTTTTCAGACCTTATAAACTGGGCGCCGGATATAAACGATGTCTGGCAGCCGCAGAATGTAAGCCGTGCAATCATAAATGGAGTAGAGCTTGTAAATAAAATCTATCCTTTTGATAATTTTGAGGTGGGGCTTAATTATACTTTCCTTTCTGCACGCGACAAAAAAACCAATAAATATTTAATTTATCAGCCGGAAAACAAAATGGATTTTAACCTAAAGTATAAAGAATTTCATGGTTTTGATTTTGAACTCATCGGTAATTGGACAGGCCAGAGATTCCACGATAGCGCAAATACTATTAAAGTAAAACCATATTTTCTTTTGAATCTCAACGTTACCAAGAAAATTAACGAAAACTGTACTACATTCTTTTCGATAGATAACCTTCTGAATAAAGAATACCAGGTAGTTAAAGATTATCCTACACCAGGCTTTTCTGTTAACGGAGGGGTTAAAGTCGAGTTTTAATCCTTGAATTTAATTTTTCCAAGAGTAAAATAAACTAGATTTACGGGAAAAAGATAATAAAAAACAATACGCAACTGCGAGCTAAATGGGCTTTACATAAATTAACCTTTACCAAATCCGGTAAAGGTTTTTGTGTTTTTATAACTATATTTAAAAAGGGGGAACAAATGAAAGGCATAGGGGAATTAAAAAACATCCAGATTATCATTCTTGGTTTATGTATTGCCGCAGCTACGATAATTTCCACGGTAATTTTATCAAAAGGGCTCCTTCAGATACGTAAATTTTCAAATGAAGTTATAAGCGTTACTGGTTCGGCAGAGAAAAAAATAGTTTCCGATTATATTGTATGGAAATCAAGTTTCGCAAGGAGAGACCCCAAGATGACAGAGGCCTTTAACGCATTAAAAAATGACCTGCAAGAGGTGAAAGATTATCTAACTTCTAAAGGCGTAAATGAAAATGAAATTATAGTTTCGCAAATAGGCACAACTGTCCTTTATAAAAAGAATGAAAAAGGAACTGATACAAATCAGATTGAAGAATATGTTTTAAACCAGGAAATCGAAGTGCGCTCCAATGATGTTAAAAAAATTGATGATATTGCCAGGCAGTCAACCGAACTTATTAATAAGGATATAGCATTTATTTCTGGTGCACCGGAATATTTTTACACGAAACTAACCGAGCTAAAACATAAGATGCTCGCGCAGGCAACGGAAGATGCAAAAGAACGTGCCAAGCGTATGGCACAGGCAACCGGAAATAAAATAGGCCTAATGCGTTCAGCAAAAATGGGAATTTTCCAGATAACTCCGGTAAATTCTTATGACGTTTCCTGGTATGGCAATAATGATACTAGTTCTTTTGAAAAGAAGGTTACTGCTGTGGTGAATGTTGATTTTGCAATTGAATAGCAGAGTTACACAAGTATAGCTGCAAGAAGGAGCGTCGTAATTTGGAAGTAAAGATTATACGTAGCCATAGAAGAAGGCGCACGGTAAGCGCGCGAATGATAAATAATTGTTTGGTGGTTAGTGTTCCCTCCGTCATATCTGAAGATAATCTTACGAAAATAGTTTCTGATTTTAAATTAAAGTTCGAGAAGAAAAAGCTTAAGGAAGAATTAGACAGAAACCAGCCGCTTTCAGAGATTGCCTCCGGATTAAATAAAAAATACTTTAATAACCAGCTAAAAATCAATTCCATAGAATATGTGACTACACAAAATAGTAAATATGGCTGCTGTAACTACAGGGATGGACATATCCGCGTATCGCATAAGGTGGGTTTAATGCCGAAGTGGGTAAGAGACTATGTTCTGGTTCATGAGATGGCGCATTTGTTAGTTCCTAATCATAGCAAAGCTTTCTGGGATATAGTTTATCGCTATGAGCTTACTGAACGGGCGCGCGGTTATCTTTGCGCAGCAGGGCTTTCGTTGGAATAAGCCTTGATTTAAAAATTAACCGGCGTTACAATAATCAAAATACACAAAAACGTTGATATTGATTAGTTATCCTGCCGTTTGTAAAAAATAGATTAATTCAAAACTCGAGGTGTTGTAAATGCCATCAGAAAAAATTAATTTTGATTATTCCATTCCAAAAACACTTCAAATCAAATTAACCGGGGCGTGGTTAATGAGCTCCGGCATTCCGGTTGTATCAGAAATTACTTCGCAGTTTTTAAACCGCGCTGATGTTGTACAGATTGCTTTCGATACTTCGAAGATTTCCAAATGGGACAGTGGATTAGTTTCATTTTTACTTGGTTTAATTAACGAATGCCAGCGAAGAAATATTAAGGTAGATAGAAAAGGCTTACCTGGAGGGGTGCTTAAGCTGCTTGATCTTACCGAAAAGTTTACTGAGAAAATTAAGCCACAGGAAAGTAAACAAGAGCCGTTTCTTCAAATAGTTGGAGGCAAAGCTTTGCAGCTTAAGGAAAGTATGTTATCGTTACTTAGTTTTTTGGGTGAGATTGCTGTTTCTCTTAACCGCACAATCGCTGGCAAAGCTTATTTTCGTTTCAATGATTTTATGCTTATTGTACAAAGATGCGGAGCAGATGCTCTTGGCCTTGTTTCTTTGATAAGCGTATTGGTGGGTGTAATTCTTGCTTTTATAGGAGCAATACAGCTTCGAATATTCGGAGCCCAGATTTATATCGCAGACATTGTCGGCATAGCCATGGTACGGGTTATGGGTGCGGTAATGACAGGTATAATTATGTCAGGCAGGACTGGTGCTTCTTTTGCCGCGGAGCTTGGCATAATGCAGACAAATGAAGAAATTGATGCGCTTAAAACTTTAGGCGTTAATCCGGTTGAGTTTTTAGTTGTGCCGCGTATCTTAGCATTGGTTGTGATGTTGCCATTATTAACTCTCTATGCTGATTTTATGGGTATATTAGGCGGCTATGCCATAAGTACCGGCGTACTCGGTATAAATCCGGTGGAATATTTAAATCATACCCGGTCAGCAGTAAAACTTAGCAACCTCTGGATAGGGTTAATACACAGCTTTGTTTTTGGTATAATTATTGCAATTTCGGGTTGCCTTCGCGGTATGAATTGCGAAAGAAGTGCAAATGGCGTAGGAGAAGCTACTACTTCAGCAGTTGTCACCTCAATTACAAGTATCGTAATTGCAACTGCAATTATTACTTTTATTTGCCAGGTGCTTGGGGTATAGATGAAACAGACATCAGAAGTTGTCCTTGAAGTGCGCAATCTTGATTTAAGTTACGATGACTATGCTGTAATGCGTAATTTAAATTTTAAAATCCTTAAAGGTGAAGTTTTTATTATTATGGGCGGGAGCGGCTGCGGGAAATCAACCTTATTAAAAAGCCTCATCGGCTTGAGGGCGCCTGCCAGAGGAGATGTTTTATATGGAGAAAAAAACTTTTGGCGTGAAGATGAATCAGTGCAGAAAGATTTAATACGGAGTTTCGGGGTTCTTTATCAAGGCGGTGCCCTTTGGAGTTCTCTGACTTTGGGAGAAAATGTTGCACTTGCCTTAGAGCTTTATTCGAATTTATCCGCTTCTCAGATACAGGAAGTAGTAGAGTTAAAACTTGCGTTAGTAGGGTTGTCAGGGTATTCGCAATTTTACCCTTCTGAAATAAGCGGAGGAATGCGTAAGCGTGCAGGCCTTGCCCGGGCAATCGCGCTGGATCCTAGTATCATTTTTTTTGATGAACCTAGCGCCGGGCTTGACCCGATAAATTCCCGTATGCTCGATGATTTAATATTGCAGCTAAGAGATGCTTTAGGGGCTACTTTTGTGGTGGTTACACACGAGCTTGCCAGTATTTTTGCCATAGGAAATAATTCTGTATTTCTTGACGCAAACAGTAAAACTATTATTGCTGAGGGTAACCCTAAGGATTTATTAGCTAATTCCAGGGATCCCAAGGTTATTGGGTTTTTGACTAGGGGGAAGAAATAGATGTTTAGTTCTTTGAGGTAAAAGCTGGGTTTTCTAAATATTTATATGGTTCTCATTTATGCGGCAGTATATAAGGGGATCAAAACCTATATTATACCCCTTGTGTCTATTATCGTTTAAATTTCTATGAAATTTAAACGAAGCACTTCGGGGTTAAATTTTCCGACGATGTCGGAAAATTTAAGGAGTGAGACAATGATTAAAAAAGCGGACAAAACGATAATCGGCGCATTTGTAGTAGGAGCGGTAGCTCTATTGATTACAGCCATACTTATTTTTGGCTCAGGAGCGATTTTTAAACAAGCGGATAAATATGTTTTATTCTTTGACGGGTCAGTAAAAGGCCTTTCGTCAGGTGCTCCGGTTATTTTTCGCGGAGTAAAAATTGGAAACGTAGCGGAGATAAGCCCGATTTATGACCCTAAAACCAAAAAAGTGTTAATCGAGGTGGTTATTGAAGTTGAGCTGTCCCGGGTTGAAGGTTTTCCTGAAAAAATAGGTTATCCTAACTATAAAAAGCTTATCAACCGCGGTTTACGAGCGGGGTTAGAGGTGCAAAACTTTATAACCGGACAACTTATGATTGGTTTTGACTTTTATCCAGATGAGCCGATAAGGATGTATGATGTTGGTGAAAAATACCCTGAACTACCGACTTTGCCGGTGTCCCCGGTTATTTTTGACGTTATGAACCAACTTCCCATTAAAGATATAGCGGATAACTTAAAACAAACTGTTGCTGGGATAAATAACCTGATAAATTCGGGAGGTTCTTACGGATTGAATAATATGCTTCAGGAAGTATCTGAGGCGGCGCGTTCTTTACGTTTCCTTGTTGAATATATTGAAAAGCATCCCGAAGCGCTTTTAAAGGGAAAACAGGTTCCTAAGAAAGGAGAGAAAAATGAAAAAAAATAACTTTAACTGGTTTCGCTTTATTATTTGCGTGGTTTTTGTTTTATTCCTAAACGGATGCGTGTCTGTGTCAAACAGCCCTAACCCACGGTTTTATACGCTTTATACTCCGGACAAGGAAAAACCTAACCAAGAATTTAATATTCCAGATAATACAATTATTGGTATAGGCCCTTTAAGAATTCCTGAATATCTTAACCGGCCCCAGATTGTGACTAACAACAAAGATAAGACGGTTATTTTTGATGAATTTAATCGCTGGGCAGAATCTCTTGATTTTGCCCTGGCGCGCTTGATCAATAATAATCTTACGCTCATGCTTAAGGACGCATCATTTCAAATGTTCCCGTGGGATTTTGCTATTGCGGTAAAGTATCAGGTAATTGCCGATGTTATCCAATTGGAAAATAATCTTAACCAGGATTTGCTTTTTGCAATACAATGGTCAATTATAGATTTAGAAAAAAAGCGAGCGGTATTTACAAAAAGATCAGAATTCCGTCAAGATATCTACCCGCATAATTATTATGGTTTCACACAAGCTCTAAGCGAGGCAACACTATCTTTAAGCAAAGAAATCGCTCAAGAATTGGTTTCTGTAACGAAGCCGCCACAAACGAATTGAAAGCAGGATTATCATGCCTATTAAAAACTACAAAATTATTTCGATTTTAGGTTTATTTTTTCTATTCTCAAGCTTAATCTTTGTTCTGCCGGCTTCATACGCCGGCCGCAACGCTTTGTTTGATAATATTGAAGCCCCTACATTGTTGTATCCGACAACAGAAGGCGTAGATTTAACCGGCAAAAACGAGCTTGAATTTAGATGGATAAAGACCCCGGGTATGTTTGTATATTGTACAGAATTTAAGCTATACAAGAGCGCTAACAATTTTGCGTCGGATTTGATTTATAAAGAAAAAATACAACCTGATAATTATCCTGCTAAAGTTCCGGCAACTTATTTTGAAAAAGGCCAGGTATATTCCTGGACATTAAGAATGGTGCTTACAAATGGCAACAGGACCGATAAAGCCTACAGCACCTTTAAGGTTATTAAAAAATAAGCATACTTTGCCCGCCATTTCTTAGCCCGGATTTTTTGTTTTGCAGTCAAAAATTTTCTTACCAAATATATTCTTTTTGTTATAATATTTTTATGAGTATTTTTATAAACTATCGCTATGGACGAAATCTAACTCGCAGTAGTATTTCTCCTGCGCCATTATGCCTGCCGGCAGACAAAACCCGGGGAAAGGATGCGCTCATTAAAAGGATGAAAAAGTGAAAAAACTAACTGCAATTGTTGCGCTATCGAGTGTATTTACTCTGGCGATTTGCTTCGTTATTATAGGAGCTGTTTCCATTGAGTTAAAAACTGCGCTTGGAATCGGAAATAGCGAAATCGGCACATTGGTTTTAACTCTTTTTTTAACTGCTTGCGTAACACAGCTTATAATCGGCCCTTTAGTAGATAAGTTTGGGCATAAACCTATTGCAATAACAGGCTTTATTATATGTAGTTTAAGTATATTTCTTTTAGGCTTAGCAACTAATTTTAAACTCGCTTTGGTTGCTGCATTTTTGTTAGGTGCAGGTGCCATGTGTGTCAATACAGTAGGAAATACATTAATACCCGTAGTTTTATTTGGCGGGAATGATCCTGCAAGAGCCAGCAATTTTGGAAATGGTTTTTTTGGCTTGGGGCTTATTCTTACCCCGCTTATTATTTCGGCTTTTGTAAAATACAACAATGCTCTTTTTTGTATTGGAGCAAGTTTATTGATATTTCTTTTATTTTCTTTCCTAGCTTCTTATCCCAAAGTTTCAACCGGATTTAAGTTTTCTATGGCAATAAAATTATTGGGCAAAACGCCGGTCGTAATAGCTGCTCTTGCGCTTACGTGTTATATTTCTTTAGAAAGTACAATGAATACCTGGATAAAATCTTTAATGGCGGAATTATTTAAAAGTAGCGGCAACAGTAATTTTCTGACGCATGCGGGGTTTGTGCTTAGTTTATTCGGAGTTTGTATGATGCTGGGCCGTTTTTTAAGTTCCGCAGTTAAAAATTTGACCAAAATAGGCGTGAATGTTATTGCAATAGCTTCATTGGCTTCTATGCTTGCTATTATCTTGATGATTGTTACTAAAAGCTATGTGCTTGCTATCATGGCAGTTATTCTTATAGGATTTTCTTTCGCTCCAATTTTTCCTATTATTGTCGGCGTAACATTTGCACGGTTTGAAGCAAGTTTATACGGAAGCATCTTTGGTATTATTTTTTCAATCGGCCTTCTCGGCGGAACATTTGTTCCGCAATATGTCGGTTATTTAGCGAAAGAAAAAACCATTCAGCAGAGTTTATGGATTGCTGTTGTTATGGCAGGGTTATTATTTGTTGTATCTTTGGCTATGGGCAAGCTGAAACCTAAATAATGTAAATGGACAAAACTGTTGAAAGGAATATTATTGCCTCATACCAAACTTCCGGAGGATTTATTGTTCATGACTGCGAAATGCTAAGAAGAATCTATAAGGCGCTTAATATCAATCCGCAAGAGTCATTGGACAACAGGATTTACGAATTAGAAGGTATTACTCATTTTTTTCAGCGCGGCGTAATAGCCTTGGCAAATAAACTCGGTGTTACCGCGAATGATTATATATTAAATCCCGGTGAAGGCAGCGGTGCTCCTTCTAGGTTATTGGCGAAGCTATTTAAGTGCAGAGTTGTGGGTATTGATGTCAACCCTGATCAGGTCAATAAGGCAAGGGAATTGGCGTTTTTGCATGGCGTCCAGAATAAAGTTGAGTATTACAAAGAGAACATAAATGAAATTTCTTTAAATAAAACAGATTTTAGTAAAGCCTTTGTCAGCGAAACATGCGTGCATTGGCACAAAAAAGAGATTGCCTTCAAAAAGATATTCCAGCATCTTAGAAGAGGGGCGAAGATCGGTTTTAATTTATGGTTAAAGGGGTGCGAAGGTACATTAAATGACGCATATAATTTTATCCCGGAATTTAGAAGCCTTTATAAAACGGGCATCTGGTTTCAGGATGATTTGGATACCTACAGACATTTGCTTGAGTCAAGCGGTTTTGCTTTGTTGGAAGCGTTCGATTGTACTGATAAAATTGACATAAAGATAAGAGCGCGGTTAGCAGCGGCAAAACAATGGGAAATCTACGAAAAACTAATGAGTTTTGATGCTAAAGAAAACGGAATGAATTATTATAAAGGGATGCTTAAAACGCACTATCGTTTCTTAAAATATGGCGTAATTGTGGCAGAAAAAATTTAAAATAAATTTCATACTGTCTTCTTAGGCAGTTTATTGCGTAGAGTACAAACTTTTGCTTCGGTGATTTTATGCTACTTATGAAATGTTATGATGCAATTGTAGTCGGTGCGGGCCCAGCCGGTATGATGGCCGCAATTCGTGCTGCCGAAAACAAGAAAAAAATCCTTCTTATTGAACGAAACAATAATCTTGGAATAAAACTCCTTATAACCGGAGGAGGCAGGTGTAATATCACCAATATCTGCGACGTCCAAGATTTCCTCAAGAATTTTTCTAAGTCACGGGATTTTTTAAGAAATTCTTTTGCGCAATTTTTTAATGCCGACCTTTTGTCGTTTTTTGAAAAAAGCGGTATTGTTTTTAAAATAGAAGAGAATGGATGCGTGTTCCCTGTGAGCGATAAGGCAGTGGATATCTTAAATATTTTAAGACAGAAGTTACAAAAAAATAATGTTGAAATTCTATTTAATGAGCGCGTGAAAGACATTATTGTTAAAGATGGTAAGGTTAGCGGTGTTACGACAATTTCTGATAAGCATCTTTCAGTAAACAGCGTAGTTATCGCAACCGGCGGCCTTTCTTATCCGGAAACCGGCTCAACCGGAGATGGATATAATTTGGCTAAGAAACTTGGCCACACAATAGTAACCTTAAAGCCAGCGCTCGTTCCAATAATCATCAAAGAGAAATTTATAAAAGACTGGCAGGGTATATCGCTTAAAAAAGTGCGTGTAAGTGTTTTTAGTAATGATAAGAAAATAGCAGAACGTTTAGGCGATATGATTTTTACTCATTTTGGCGTATCCGGACCGATAATTCTTGATATGAGTGCTGCTATTTATGAAGCATTAGAGCTTAAAGCTAAAGTTGAGCTGGCTATTAATTTTATACCCGGGTTAAATCAACAAGAATCAGATGCCTTTATTTTACATGAACTTAAAATGCATCCCACTAAAACCATAAAAAATATGTTTAGAGATATTTTACCGAGAAAAATGATGGAGCAATTTCTTAAATATTGCAGCCTAAGCCCAAACGTAAGTGCGCATCAAATGGCTATTGAGGAAAGAAAAAGGCTTCTCAGGGGTTTATCTAACTTATGTTTAACAATAGAAGGGGTATTACCTATCAAAGACGGTATCATAACCAGGGGCGGAGTAAGCACAAAAGAAATAAATCCAAAGACTCTTGAGTCAAAGCTTGTTAGAGGATTGTTTTTTGTCGGTGAGGTGATAGATGTTGATGCAGCCACAGGCGGATACAATTTGCAGGCGGCATTTTCAACCGGGTGGGTTTGCGGTGGCAGTATTTAACGGGCAATCAGGAAAATAAATGATGTATCAAGCGCGAAACAATAATCAATATGGACAATCAATTCTCAGGGGCCTTGTAACTCCGGAGAAAGCCAAGGTTCATGCGCAAACTCTTGCTAACAGCCTGCGTAAAAAATTCCGGCATTTATCCCGCAGGTTTAAACGTGAAGGCATAGATTGCTTCAGGCTCTATGATTGGGATAGCCCGGATATCCGCATAGTTGTTGATTGGTATGCAGGACGCCTTGTTGTTGCCGAATACGAGCGTAAACAGACAGGCCCTTGGTATTTGCCTCAAATGGCAGCGGCAGTAGCGCAAGTATTAGGCGTTACAAAAGACAAAGTTTATATCCGGCGCAGGCATACAAATATTAAAGATAAGCCACGCTATAAAAAGCTAAATATCCGTGGTGAGCGTTTTAAAGTTCGTGAACGAAACTTGTGGTTTTGGGTAAATTTAAGCGATTTTCTTGATACCGGATTATTTTCCGACCATCGCGAGACGCGTATCATTATCGGCAAGCTTGCGAAAGATAAGGATTTTTTAAATCTATTTGCCTATACTGGTACATTTACCTGTGCGGCAGCTGCAGGCGCACGAACGACAACAACGGTTGACCGATCACAAAGCTATATCAAATGGGCTAAAGATAATCTTTTGTTAAACGGGCTTTTAAGCGCGAAACATACATTCATTCAGTCAGATGTGAAAAAGTATTTATCGCGCGCTGCATCCCAAGGAAAGCGTTTCTCGTTGGCATTTGTTGACCCGCCGTCTTTTTATAAAAACGAGAGGGAAGGGGTATCGTTTGATGTAAACCAAGACCACCCTGGATTAATCCGCGATGTTTTAAAAGTTATGCGCCCGGGTTCTGATATATTTTTTTCTACAAACCATCAACGGTTCAAACCGCATTTTGAAGGCCTTGCAATAAAAGAAATCATTAAATTAACCCCTAAAACAATCCCTGAAGACTATCGTAACCGCAACGTTCATAATTGCTGGCAGATTAAAACATAGTGAATGGTAGTATGTACTAAGCAACAAGCAACAGGTTTTGATTGGAGTATTGCGGGCATAAAACCTATTACTAAATTAATCCTTTCTGCTATAATATCTTTCAGTGAAAAAAAGAAAGAAAAAGAAATTTATAAGAACGGGTGCGTTTTGTGTTTATATTTTACTATGTCAGGACGGGACCTACTACACCGGGCACACCAACGATTTAAAAAGGCGGCTTAAACAGCATAGTAGCGGTAAAGGCGCCTGGTATACAAGGGTAAAAGGGGCTGGTAGTGTGGTATGGCGTAAAGAATATCGGCGCTTTAAGCCTGCGTTTTTGATGGAAAACAGGATAAAGAAATTAACAAGATTACAAAAGGAATCGTTGGTTGGAGGTAAAAGATTAGATAAAGTGTTGGCAAAGGCTGGGAATAAAAGATGCGAAACGAGGAGATGAAAGGTTTACAGCCGTATGCTATTAATTTCAATCCCTTTGCCAGAATTCCACGGGCACGCCTGCCTTTGGCAGTCATGCCCGTGCGAGCTCCAGTTAGGAGGAGGAAAAAATGAAAATATTGCTTTTGTCTTCGAGCCCACGTAAGGAAAACAGCCAAACTCTTCTCTTGGCAAAGGAAGTTTTAAAAGGCTGCGATACGGCAAGCGTAAAATCTGAAATAATAAATTTGCACGACTTAAAAATTGAATTCTGCCGGCATTGTGAAGCCTGTCATAAGAAAATCCTTTGTTGCCCCATAGAGGATGATGTCGGTGCTGTTCTAAAAAATATGCTTGAGGCAGATGCGATAATCTTAGCTTCACCTAATTATATAAATCAAATAACTGCCTCAATGAAGGCATTTTTTGACCGCTCCAGCCATTTCATCCATTGCAAGCGGCTTACGGGAAAATATATTATCGGTGTAGTTTGTTCCGGAAGCGGCGAGGATGACGAAATTTTACGTTATATGAAACATTATGCCAACGCCTGTGGAGCGCAATATGCAGGGGGTGTATCTTCCGGCGTACCGGTGAGTGATGAGAAAAAGAAAGAAGGATTAAATTTAGGTAAGATGCTAACTGCAGCTATAAAAGAGAAAAAATTATTTCCGGAACAGCTCAGCATTATCGAAACAAATAAAGAGCGTTTCAAGAAAGTAATGGAAAAGCGAAAGGATGACTGGGCGGAGGAATACCAATATTGGAAAGATAATGGCTGGTTGTAATATGCATAAAAGGGATGAAAAATTATTTATCCGGACTTTCGGATGGTTGATGGCTACGCTGTAGGGATGGCATGGGAAAGATAGTCCGTATACTTGTAGAAAAAAGCAAAATAGATAAGCCTATGCCAACAGGTTTAAATACTAAAATACCACCGATTTATACATTTGCTTTAGGGGTTATTTTTGTTATGGCGTTAATCGTCAGGTTGTATCCTGTAATAGGAACCACGGAAACAGCATATAGATACGGTTTTGGTATTTTTGGAGATACTGAACTTTATCATGTAATTGCATATAATCTATACAAAGGAAATGGTTTCTCAGGCACCGATGACGGAAGAGCTTTTGGTCTAAAAGGCGGGGGAACGAATATCGAATACGAACCGGCAATTACCCGTGGCCCTGTCTATCCATTTTTTATTTCGATGGTGTATAAAATTTTCGGCAGCGAAAAAAATATGGAATCAATACATACTTGGCGTATCAACCTGGATAAGGTGCGGATAGTACAATGTTTTATGGATGCTTTCGTCTGTATACTTGTGTTTTTAATCACGTTTCTTATCTGCCAAAAGTCATTTTTCCCAGCGATAATATCCGCATTGTTATACTGCTTTAGTTTTTACAATATATTTTATTCAAGAGCGTTGCTTTCGGAATGTGTAACGACATTTTTACTTACCTTAATGCTGTTATTTTGTATTTTATCTTTAAAGTATAATAAAATATACTATTGGATTCTGGCTGGAATATGTCTTGGGCTAACAACTTTGTCGAGGCCGGAATATTTATTTTTTACTTTGGTTTTTGCGTTTTATACACTTATCGTCGGCCATCGCCATATTCTAAACGTTCTCAAAAAATCCTTAATATTTGTTGTTGCGACGGCAATAATTATTGCGCCGTGGACAGTTAGAAATTATCTAACCTTTAAAAAACCGATATTAGTTTCTGTGGGTGCGCTCGGAACTAGTTTATATATCGGCACATTAGAAACCAATGATAACTGGAAAAGTTGGAATGAGATGCCAGTAGACAAGGCATCTTTTAGGCAAGAGCAAGTAACCGCTAAATATTTGTATGATTCTGCTATCCATTTTACATTACTTGGAAGCATAAAAGTGAAAGAGTTTGAAGACATTTTGATAAAATTATCATTAAAGCGCATCCGGAATAAGCCTTTGGAATCCTTTAAGATTTGGATAATGAGGATCCCAAGATTATGGTATCAATTTTATATCCCTATGTACGGATGCAGAGAAGCATCTGGAAATTTCTTTATTTTCTATTTTGTTTTCGCCGTATACTCTTTCTGGAAAAGCAGGAGAGAAGAAATTATATTAGCATTTCCGATAGTTCTTCTATTTATTTATCTTACTCTGATTTTTTTACCTTTACATATAGAACCCCGCTATGGCGTAGCTTTAATGCCTTGCATTATAAGTTTAGCGGGTATTGGCATTTGGAAATTTGTTTCTTTAGCAAAGATTTTAACAAGAAAAAAACAGACAGATAGTAAGTAGAAAATGTTTAAACGTTATCTTTATTGCAGCAAATTTTATGAATAGAACCATCTTAACAAAAACCTTCGATTGTCAGATGGGCAAATTGTTACACTCGGATTTTACGCTCCTTGGGGGAGTGGTATGATAAAGGTTAATTGTTTGAAGAATAAGAAGTTATGTAAATAAATTAAGAGTTAACCGAACGTAAGTGGAAAAGGAGTGACGGAAAGTTTAATATGAAAAAGATACTCTTTGGGTCATTTGCAGTACTTTTTATTAACTTTTTTTGTTTTGTTCAACTACCATTAGCAAGAGCCGACGAAGCCGCGACATTCGTTGGCATAATCGAATCTTTCCCGTGCGGGTTCGGTCAGTTCAAATCTGGACCTCCTTTGTGGCCGGTTGGTATGATTGTGGTTACCGGTAATAATGGGGAAAAGAATAATTTTCTCATAGTCCGAGATGGGCCGAATGCCACTGTCTTTTATGATGCCGATGGTAAGGCCACGTCAGTCCTGAATGATATTAAGGGTATGAATGATATTAGGGCTATAATAGGTAAAAGAGTAGAGGTCAAGTATGCGGTTACGGCAGAATCAATGCGTTACGCGAATAAGCAGCTTGCGATCTCGGTCCGCTTTGTGTCTCAAGATTATGTCTCACAGCCGGGGGTATTCGCAGAAGCAGGAAAACCGAACAACCCGGCGCCACAGTCATCAGGTCAGGGCGGAGTAAATTTATTTGTAGGCAAAATCGAATCTTCACCGCCGACTTTTCGTATACCGCCGATGCGTAAGATCATACTTATTTCTAATAACGGTGAAAGGCTTACCGTTTTTGTATCCAGAGAGATTGCCATCAGGGATATGAAAGCTTACCCGACTCGTATAGGTGAAAGAGCGGAAGTTAAATATTTGCCTGCAGCAAACGGCGATAACGAGGCTGTTTCGTTCCGATATGTTCCTTCGGATTATGTCCAACAACCAGCTGCACCAACAGTATCAACACAGACCCTTGCGGCAACAGCGGCAGGACAAGGGAACGTTTTTATAGGCAGGATCGAAAAGATTACGCCGACCGTTAGCCACGGCAACCTAACAGCGCCCCGCTGCAGGATTCTGGTTACCGCTGATAACGGAGAACAATCGGAATTCTTTGTATCCTGGGTTTGCCCTCTTATGGACATGGCCGGAAAAGATTTGCATCAAGGGGTGAATGCCCCCTTTATCCTTAAAAAAGGCCAGCGTATCGAAATCAAATATTCGACTATAACAAACGGCAATAGTATAACTAATGGCCAGAAAGGGGCGGATTCGATCCGTTGCCTCGATTAAGTCACATAAGAAATCATGAATACATCGAAACAAGTTTACATAAAAAATTTTGGTTGGCCGATGGACAAATCGTTACGCTCGGATTTTACACTCGCTGAAGGAGTGGTACGATAAGGGTTAATTATTTGCAGTATAATAAGTTAGGTAAAAATCAAAAAAGGGAACCGAACGTAAGTGAAAAAGTACAGTAAGGGGGTAAAGGGGAATGAAACAATGGTATGAATCGCTATTTGAGAATTACGCAGATAAATACGATAAAGAAGTTTATGTTCACGGTACCTTGGGTGAGTGCGATTTTATTGAGCAAGAGATAAATCGGGATAAATCGTTAAAAATCATTGATGTCGGCTGCGGCACCGGCCGTCATTCTATTGAATTGGCAAAAAGAGGTTATCGGGTTACCGGTATCGATTTGTCAGAGTCACAGCTTAAAAGGGCGAGGGAAAAAGCAAAAGAGCAAGGAGTGAAGATCGACTTCGAGAGGCATGACGCCAGAAACCTTCCTTTTGAAGGCGAGTTCGATCTGGCGATCATGCTCTGTGAGGGTGGTTTTTCTTTAATGGAAACGGATGAGATGAATTTTGAAATATTAAAGAACGCGACAAAGGCGTTAAAAGATAAGGGCAAGTTTA
>JALOCC010000020.1 GCA_023227945.1 Candidatus Omnitrophota bacterium | reverse complement strand
TATAAATCTTAATTTCACAAGTTTCCTGAGTAGATGCCAGCTGAAAAGGTTAAGTTTGTATATAACTATAAAGGGAACTTCCAGGATAGAAATTTCAATAGTTGCAGTCCCTGATGAAGTAATGATAAAAGCAGATTCTTCTATTCTCTCATAACTATGGTCTACAATTTCAATATTAGGAGCCATCTTCGTATAAAATTGTAATGGTATGTTTTCGGGGCGTATTATTCTGAATTGATAGCCCGGTAATTGTTTTTCGATAAGCTCTTTGGATTTGACCATCGCCGGAAGATGATTTCTTATTTCGTTTTTACGCGAGCCGGGCATAAAAGAAATTATCTTTTTAGGCTCGATATTTTTTTTCGTAATTACTTCAAGAAGCGGATGGCCAAAATAATAAACTTCCATTTTTTCTTTTCTGTAAAAATCTTCCTCAAATCTAAAGATAACAATCATCCGGTTAACATATCTTTTTATTGATTCTATCCGCCTTTTACGCCACGCCCAGACTTGCGGGCTTACGTAGTAAAAGATATGGTATTTGTTGTTCAGATTTTTTGCAAGCTGCAGGTTAAAATCAGGGAAATCTATTAATATGATAAGGTCAGGGTTTATGCTTTCTATTTCGTGCAGAGCCTGGGAATAGGTTTCAAGCAAGTCTTTAAGGCAAAGTAGCACTTCGAAAATGCCGGAAACCGAATGTGATAAAAGGTCAATGCGCTGGGTCGAATATCTTGCTAAGTGCTCACCGCCAAAAGAAAATATTTCAACTCCCAAATATTGTTCTTTAAGCGTTTTACATAGCATTGCGCCGTATAAATCTCCTGATTTATCACCGGCGATAATTATTATTCTTTTCATTTTTTAGCTCTTAGTTTTCAGCTCTCAATTGTCAGCCGCCCTTCAAAAGCGCCCCTTAGGGGGGGCTGAAAGCTGACAGCTGATAGCTTTTATGTTATGCCGACATAATCTTTTCGATATCCAAGGCAAGCTTAAGGGCATTTTTTGCTCTTATGGAGTCGGCAATATCGAATTTATTATTCTTTACCAGGCTAACGAAGTCAAGGATTTCTTTTTTTAACGGTTCTTCTTTGTCTATAGCCAAAGATTGTTTGGTTATCTGGTTTTTTATTTTTTGATATATTTCAGCATGCTGCTCGGCGAAATCCAGCGAAATATAGCAGTGTGATAGAAATATCCTTATCTTTCTTTCTTTTTTAGCGGATATGCGTGAAGCTGTAATATTCGCAACGCACCCGTTTTCAAAGGTGATACGCGCATTTGCTATGTCTTCTTTCTCCGAAAGTACCTTAACCCCCTTTGCTTCGACTTTTTTCACTTCTGCTCTTACCAAATCAAGAATGATATCGAGGTCATGAATCATTAAATCCAATACTACACTTATATCAAGGCTTCTGTTGGGGTATTGGCTTAAGCGGTGGCATTCTATGAAAAGCGGTTTTTTAACTTGTTTTTTTATGGCAAGATAGGCATTATTGTAACGCTCGACATGCCCGACAAAAAGAATAGTTTTATTGCCCTTAGCTGTTTTTATCAATTTTTCTGCTTCGGATAATTTTTGGGTGATTGGCTTTTCTACCAGAACAGGAACATGATTTTTTAAGAAAAACTGGGCAATTTCAAAGTGGTTTATGGTTGGTGCAGCAATGCTTACCAGTCCGACTTTTCCAAGCAAACGCCGATAGTCGGTAAAAGATTCTATATCGGGATGCGCTGCTAATTTAGCCGGGTCACAATCAACGATACATATATGTTTTACGTCGCTTATCTCTTTGTAAATACGTAAATGTATGCTTCCTAATTTTCCTATGCCGATTACGCCTATTCTCATATTTTACGCAGATGATCACGGATTGTTTAAAAGTAGCACGTATCAAGTGTCACGTTTAAAAACTTGTTACCTGTTACGTGTTACCTGCTACGTTTAGATAATCTGTGCTAATCTGTGTATAATATCAAATACCTTGAGGAAAGTCAATTGATGTGGTAGAATGCACCTCAAATCTAATGGCAAAATTACTCTTGCCTACACGTAATTATAATAACTATGATTGAATATTTAAGAGAATATTTTAAATTGTTAAAGCTGGCTAAGCCTTACAAAGGGCTGTTTTTTTCAGCCTTTGTCTGTATAGGAATTTCCAGCATATTTAACGGAGTTACTCTGGGAATGATTGTTCCTCTCGTAGACAGGATAATGAACAATAAGCCCATAGTTATACCCCAGGCGATTAAATTGCCCCACCTTTTGTCAGCCGTTGTCGACAAGCTCAACTCCATAGAACCCATGACGCTTCTTATGGTGCTACCTATATTTGCCGTTTGTCTCTTTACGCTAAAAGGCGTTTCTACTTTTTTCCAAAGTTATCTTATGAATAAGATTGCGCAGAGCGTGGTAAAAGATGTAAAAGATAAACTATATGCCAAGTTTCAGGACTTATCCCTCGATTTTTATGCAAAGAAGAGGACCGGGGAATTGATTTCGCGCATAACCAATGATGTCGGTTGTATATCAAACGCGCTTTCCTATGCGCTTACCGATTTGATATTCGAAAGCATGCAAATAGTAGTTTTTGGATTGGTTGCATTGCCGCTTGGGTTTGCTATATCCTGGAAATTATATGCAGTATTTTTAATATTTCCCGCGGTATTTATTCCGGTAAGCAAAATAGGAAAACGCATAAAGAAATTTTCCCGCGAAGTGCAGAATAAAATGGCTGATTTAAACTCGCTGCTTACAGAAACCATACAAGGTGCTTATATCGTGAAAGTTTTTTGCCGTGAAAATTACGAAATTAAGCGTTTTAAAGAAATCAACCAGCAGTACTACAGGTTTACGATGAAGAGCGTAAAAAGAATTATTATGGTAACCCCTGTAACTGAATTGATATGCGTTGTAGCTGCAATGATAATACTTTCCATAGCCGGGCGTGAGGTTATTCTAGGCAAAGTTTCTTTTGGTGTTTTTGGCTTGTTTATGGCTTCCCTTATGTCTATGATTAGCCCCTTTAAAAAATTAGCTAATGTTCACGCAATAAATCAACAGGCAATTCCTGCTTCCGAGCGTATTTATGATATTCTAGATGAAGAGCCTAAGGTAAGAGATAACATTGACGCCAAAGAGATAACGGGATTTAACGATTCTATAGAATATAGAGATATTTGGTTTAAATATAACGAAGTAGATGATTATGTTTTAAAAGAAATAAATCTAACCGCTAAAAAAGGAGCAATTACTGCATTGGTAGGGCACTCCGGCGCAGGAAAGTCTACTTTAGTAAGTTTGCTGCCAAGGTTGTACGATTGTCAAAAAGGGGTAGTTTATGTTGACGGCAAAGATATAAGAGAATTAAAAGTATGTTCTTTAAGGTCGCTCATATCCGTAGTTTCCCAGGAGATGGTTCTTTTTAACGCTACGGTGCGGGATAATATTGCCTATGGAAGACTTGATGCAACAGAAGAAGAAATAGTCAGCGCAGCAAAAAAAGCTTACGCTTACGATTTTATATCAAACTTTCCAAAAAAATTTGATACTATCATAGGCGACAGGGGTTTCAGGCTTTCCGGCGGAGAGAAGCAGAGGATAGCTATAGCCAGGGCAATATTAAAAAATGCGCCGATATTAATACTTGATGAGGCAACTAGCCAGCTGGATTCGCAATCGGAAAAACTGGTGAAAGACGCATTTTATAATCTTATGGAGGGCAAAACCGTCTTTGTTATTGCCCACAGGCTTTCTACCGTCCAGAAAGCAGATATTATAATTGTTATGGAAAAAGGGGCCATCGTTGAAAGAGGTAGCCACAATGAGCTTCTTTCTCGCGACACTTTGTATAAAAAGTTATATGAGTTGCAATTTAACGTATAATATGATAAAAATAATACAAAATAAGCACTCAGCAAATTTGCACAATTTGCCTTTTTTACGTGCTCAGATAGCGCATCCTGCTTAAAAGCTTAATCCATCAAACGCTATAAATATTATTGAAAATATAATGAAATATGGTATACTTTTTCTTTGCAAGCAAGGGTTTGCTTACAAGCGAAATAGCCGAGTAGCACATTAAAAGGAGGATTTTTGGTTATGGCTTTAACAGAAGTTATTAAAGAATTATTAGAAAGCGGGGTCCATTTTGGGCATTTAAGCAAGCATTGGAACCCTAAAATGAAAAAATTTATTTTTGGCAAGAAAAAAAATATATATATAATAGATCTTGAAAAAACAGCCGAAAAGCTGGAAGAAGCTAAAGAATTTGCCAAAAAGATAGTTCAACGAAGCGAAAAGGTTCTTTTTGTGGCCACAAAAAAGCAGTTGCGTGATCTTATAAGAGAGCAAGCAAGTAGCTGCAATATGCCTTATGTGGTTGAAAGATGGGTAGGGGGGTTGCTTACGAATTACTCAACAATACGCACAAGGATTAAAAGGTATGTAACGCTTCTTGAGAAAAGGGATAATGGTGAATTTGATAAGATGCCACGCAAGGAAGTTACTAAGTTAAACAGAGAAATAGAGAGAATGGAAAAGATTTATAGCGGTTTAAAATCATTCGATAAACTTCCCGCCTGCGTTTATGTGGTTGACCCTAAAAGAGAAACGGCATGCGTGAAAGAAGCAAACAGGTTGTCAATTCCCATTATTTCGTTGATTGATACCGATGCAGATCCTGAAGTTATAGATTATCCTATTCCCGGTAACGACGATGCAATAAAATCAGTCCGGTACGTAACTTCTTTGTTGGTTGAAGCGATAAAAGAGGAAGCCAAGAAGGCAGCAGATTTAATTAGAGAAGCAGCAGAAGCCAAAGCCGCCGAAGAAGAAAATGACGAACCCGATGTAGAAAAATATGAAACGTTAGAAGACACCATAGTGGCCGATAAAGATAAGAAGATACTTCCCAAAAAACGTCAATCACCTAAGGAGGCCCAAAAATGAGCTTAGCCGAGATTAAAAAACTGAGAGAAATGACTTCTCTCGGAATAAATGAATGTAAAAAAGCCCTAGAGGAAACAAAGGGAGATTTCAATAAGGCCCTTGTGATTTTAAAGGAAAAAGGCGCCAGCATAATGGAGAAGAAAAAAGACAGGCGCACTTCTCAGGGTTTAATTGAATCTTACGTCCACTTTGGAGGGAATTTAGGCTCATTGGTTGAGATTAATTGCGAGACCGATTTTGTTGCCCGCACGGAAGTTTTTAAAAAATTTGCAAAAGACATAGCTATGCAGGTTGCAGCGATTAATCCTAAGTATTTAAACAGGGAAAATATACCTGCTGAAGAGCTTTCTAAAATTGACGATATTGAGCTGTATGCAAAGGAGCATTGTCTCGTCGAGCAGCTTTTTGTAAAAGATAATAGCTTAACAGTAGAACAATACTTAAAGCAAGTTGTTTCGCAAACCGGAGAAAATGTTATCATTAAAAGGTTTGCCAGGTTTTCTTTAGAAGGATAAATGAAGTCAAAATATAAAAGAATTCTTCTTAAACTAAGCGGGGAAGCTTTCCTTGGAAAACAACCTCATGGCATAGATACCTCAGTTTGTGCCCACCTTGCAAAGCAGATAAAAGAAGTTGCAGCTTCCGGTGTTGAGATTGCCGTTGTGCTTGGCGGCGGAAATATATTTAGGGGTGCTATGCGCTCCAAGGAGTTTGAGATGGAGCGTACTGTTGCCGATTATATGGGAATGCTTGCGACAGTTTTAAACGGCCTTGCTCTTCAGAACGCATTGGAAAATCAAGGTGTACCTACAAGGGTAATGACGGCTATAGAAATGCAAAGAATAGCAGAGCCATACATAAGAAGAAGGGCTATGAGGCACTTGGAAAAGAAACGAGTAGTAATATTCGTCGCAGGCACAGGCAATCCTTATTTTACAACAGATACAGCTGCGGCTCTTCGGAGTGTTGAAATTGATGTTGATGTTTTGCTTAAAGCCACAAAAGTCAATGGTGTGTATTCATCTGATCCGTTTAAAGATAAGAATGCAATATTTTTTAAAAAATTAAGCTATATGGATGTTATAAGCAAAGGGCTTAAAATTATGGATTCTACAGCTATAACTTTATGTATGGAAAATAAATTGCCGATAATAGTTTTTAATTTCATCAAAGAAGGAAACCTCAAAGATATTGTCGCAGGTCGTGACATCGGTACCTTAATTAAGTAAGGGGGCTTTATGGTTGCAAGACAGATTTTAAAAGAAACAGAAGATGAAATGAAAAAAGCAATAGAAGCTACAAAGAGAGAATTTTCTGAACTTCGTAGTGGGCGTGCAAACCCCAAAATGGTTGAGGGCGTGCGCGTTAATTATTACGGAGCCCCTACGCTTCTTAAGGAAATTGCAACAATTGGTGTTCCGGAAGCAAGGCTTGTTGTAATAAGCCCGTGGGACCCGTCAGCGCTTAAAGAAATAGAGAAAGCGATACTACAGTCAGATTTAGGCATAACTCCGGTTAATGATGGAAAAATTATACGGTTGATTGTCCCTGCTTTGTCCGAAGAAAGAAGGCAGGAGCTTATCAAGATAGTAAAGAAAGTTTCGGAAGAAGGGAAAGTCTCTGTAAGGACCATAAGGCAGAATACGAAAGATAAAATAAAAACATTCGAAAAAGAAAAGAAAATTTCTGAAGATGACCGTTTCAATGCAGAAGAAGAATTGCAGCGCCTTACCGATAAATATATAACGGATATAGATAAGCTTCTTGGGGAAAAAGAAAAAGAGCTCAAAGAATTCTAAAACGCTAATTCCCGCTAATCTGTAATGCCAATATTTTATCAGGTACCTAGGCAATCTCGCCGAAGTACCGCGAAAAGATAAAGAATAATCCTGTATAATTGTTTTCGCGGGCCGCTAGCTCAGTTGGTAGAGCACCGCCCTTTTAAGGCGGGTGTGCCGAGTTCGACCCTCGGGCGGCTCATAGATTTCAGGTTCTTTGAAAGTTTTGTCAGCAAAGAGACTTAGAGCTTTGTCTTAACATAATGGTCGGATGCAATGGTGAAAAAAGCTCCGACTACCGTCGGAGATTGCATACGACCCTCGGGCGGCTCATAGATTTAAGTGTATTCGGAAATTTTGATAGAAAGGAGCTTGTTAGTAAGTGATTTCCGCCGCCGCGGTGGCGGAATTGGCATACGCGCATGGCTTAGGACCATGTCCCTTTGGGATGGGAGTTCAACTCTCCCCCGCGGCAGTTTTTGCTTGTTCGAAAGGCTTTTTTAGCCTTTGATAATTCAGTTTTGTGCGGTAGCAGCGTTGGATGTAGTATAAGAAAGCTTCGCCTTGCGGCGAAGGCTACATACAATCTCTCCCGCGGCAGTTTTTGCTTGTTCGAAAGGAATAACCTTGTATAAGTGCTTTTTTTGCTCGTCTCGGATCTGTATCCTCGACGCGCTGAAAAAACAAGGAAATAACCCTTTATAAATGCTTTTTTCAGCGGGTGTAGCTCAACCGGCTAGAGCGTCACGTTGCCAACGTGAAGGTTGTGGGTTCAATTCCCATCGCCCGCTTATATCTATCGTGGTTGTTTGATAGCTTTGCGCTACGCACAATATGTTTTTTAGTATGATGCAGGTTGGGGAACAACTGGTTAAGAAGCTTTGCCTTCGGCAAAGAGTTGCTACCCATCGCCCGTTCCAAATTTCTGTGGCTACTTTGATAGTTATATATTAGGCAGAAAATGTTTCCTATCCAGCATCTACTGGCAGCAAAGAGAAGAAACAATAACAAAGGATTTGAAATATGGACATAAATATTCTTGATTACCTCGATAAAGACAGCATCATAATTGGGCTAAAGCAAAAAAGTAAAAAGAAAATTTTAGCTGCAATTTTAAAACATCTCATAGATAAAAAGAAAATAAGCAAAGATAGCGAAAAAGAAATTCTAAAGAATCTGTTTCAGAGAGAAGAAATGGGTTCAACGGCTATAGGCGGTTACATCGCCCTTCCTCATGCAAGGATAAGTTCCATAAAAGATATAGTGCTTTGCTTTGTTGTTTCCCAGGAAGGAATAGAGTTTGACTCTCTGGACCAAGAACCAGTGAATATTATAGCGCTTCTTCTTTCTAATCAAAAAGAAGCAGGTTTGCATTTGAAAATGCTTGCTTTTTTAGCAAGAATGTTACGCGAAAAATATTTTGTACAGCAACTAAAGAGCGCTACAACTAGCGAAGATGTTCTCGCCCTCGTAAATAAGCAGCAGCAATTAATCAGGTAATTGCCGTTAGCCTTTATTTTATGAAAAAATTTATAAAAATAATAAGATGGTTTTATCCCGGGCTTAAAATAAAAAGATGGATTATCCTGCTTTTATTGGGTGTATTTTTGATATTTATTTCATCTCACCTGATCTCGCGGGAAAAATCTTTGATGGCACTCATTATATACCGGGCGCTTTATACTGCAGGTATAGGGTTATTTATTTTCGGTACAGCGTACCTTATCAAAAGTTTTTTTGAGGCGATATATCCGTACGATGAAAAAAATTTGTTGGATGTAATTTATGAAAAACGATTTCTGTCTAAAGGGCCAAAGATTGTTGCTATAGGCGGTGGCACCGGTTTATCTACAATATTGGAAGGATTAAAAGACTACACTTCAAACATAACTGCTATTGTTACTGTTGCTGATGAAGGTGGTTCATCTGGCAGGCTTCGCGAAGAACTTGGCATGCTTCCGCCGGGCGATATACGTAACTGCCTGGTTTCCTTGGCTGAAGCGTCAAAGCTTATGCGAGATCTTTTTCAGTATCGTTTTACAGAAGGAGACGGAATTAAAGGGCATAGTTTTGGCAATCTTTTTATTGCAGCGATGACTCAGGTTACAGGCAGCTTCGAAGACGCAATTAAAGCTTCGAGTAAGGTTTTAGCCATAAGAGGAAGAGTTATTCCTTCGAGTCTTGAAAAAATACGCATTAAAGCGGAATACACAGATGGAAGCATAAAAGAAGGGGAAGATAAAATCTCTGAAGGGACAAAGCCCGTGAAAAAGCTTTATCTAACGCCGCCAAATGCGTGTGCAAATCCTGAGGTTATAGAGGCGATACGCGAGGCCAATATGATTATTCTCGGTCCGGGAAGTTTATTCACCAGCATAATACCAAACTTACTTATAAAGCAAATAACAGAAGAAATTTCTAAACGTAACGTCTTAAAACTTTTTATATGTAATGTTATGACGCAGCCCGGAGAAACTGACGGCTTTACTGCTGCGGACCACTTAGAGGCACTGCTTACACATTCTAAAAAAAATATCATGAACTATTGCCTGGTAAATTCAGGCCGTCTCGATTATAACCTGCTTCTTAGGTATTCACAGGATAAATCTTTTCCTGTAATTTTTGACAGGGAACGTCTACGTAAACTGGGCGCTGTAGTCTTTGAGGGAGATGTTGTAAGCAGGAGCAACTATCTCCATCATGATTTTGAGAAGGCTGCAAAAATTATTATGGACATATATAATTATGATAAAAGAAAATGGAAAGGATTGAAGAGGAAATTATCGTAAATAATCCGCATGGTTTGCATGCGCGTCCAGCCGCGTTACTCGTACAAATTGCGAATAAGTTCGATTCAAGAATTATGCTGGAAAAAGACGGAGAAACCGTCGATGGAAAATCAATAATTGCGATTTTAAGCTTGGGTGTTAATTGTGGAGCAGCTCTTAAGCTTATTATCGAGGGGATAGATGCGAAAGAGGCATTTGAAGAAATAAAAGAATTTTTAAGGAGAGAAAGTGAATAGATTAAAAGGAATTGCTGCTTCCGGTGGAATAGGAATAGGCAAAGCTTTTGTGCTTGGCAAGGAAGATCTTTCTGCGCCTAAGATAAAAATATCTCATGAGGATATATCAAAGGAAATTTATCGCCTTGAAGAGGCTCTTATTGAGACCCGTAAAGAGATATCTAATTTGCAAAAAAAGATTCTGCATGATTTGGGGTTTGACCATGCAAAGGTATTTGAAGCCCACTTACTTGTTTTAGAGGACAGAGTTCTGATAGAGGATATTATTCAGCAGATAAAAACAAAGAAAGTAAATGTAGAATATGCCTTTTCCCAGAGTATAAAAAAATATGTCGATACTTTGCTTCGATTAGAAGATGAGTATCTGCGGGAAAGAGTAATAGATATCGAAGATGTTTCGAGAAGAGTTTTAAGGAAGCTTCTTAAAAAAGAAGGCACAAACCTTGCAGGCTTGAAGGAAAAGGTAATTATTGTATCTCACGACCTTTCTCCATCTCAAACCGCAAGCCTTCCTAAAGAAAATATTTTAGGGTTTGTAACTGACGTAGGCGGAAGGACATCGCATACTACAATAATTGCAAGAAGCCTGGGGATACCCGCTGTTGTCGGTTTAGAAGTCGCTACAAAAAATATAAAATCAGGAGAGAGACTCATAGTTGATGGTTCCGAAGGCGTGGTTTTAATAAATCCTGCAGAAAAAATTGTAAAAGAATATCAGAAGAAACTTACCAAGATAACAAAAGATATAAAAACGATACATGTCTCCAAGTTAAAGGCTTCAACTCAAGATAGAAAAGAAGTTATAGTTTCCGCTAACATAGAACTTCCGGAAGAACTTTCCTTGGTGCATGAATACGGGGCAGAGGGTGTAGGGCTTTACCGTACAGAATATATATTCTTAGGCAGGCGCGACCTACCAACAGAAGAAGAACAATTTAAAGCATACTTGAATGTTGCAAAAAAAATGAAACCATATTCCGCAATCATAAGAACAATCGACATAGGGGGGGACAAATTTCTTTCGCAACCCCAGGTTCCTCTTGAAATGAGCCCATTTTTGGGTTGGCGTGCCATAAGATTTTGTTTGGCGCGCCCGGATGTTTTTAAAACGCAACTTAGGGCCATACTTCGCGCCTCAGTTGAAGGTAATGTTAAAGTGATGTTTCCGATGATTTCCGGAATTGGAGAGCTAAGAGAAGCTAAAAGACTTCTGGAAGAGTGCAAGAAGGAATTAAAACACGAAAGTATCTCTTTTGATGAGAATATATCTATTGGAACAATGATTGAAGTTCCTTCCGCGGCCTTAACGGCGGACACCTTGGCGAAAGAGAGTGATTTTTTTAGCATTGGCACGAATGATTTGATACAGTATTCATTAGCCGTAGATAGGGCAAATGAAAAAGTCGCATATCTTTATGAGCCCGGGCATCCGGCAGTTCTTCGGCTGATAAAGAGCGTAATAGACGTAGCACACGAGAATAATATCTGGGTTGGAATGTGCGGAGAAATGTCAGGAGAGCCTCTTTTTGCTTTTCTTACTCTTGGGCTTGAGATCGATGAATTCAGCATGCCGCCTCCGCGAGTGCCTCGAATAAAAGAACTGATAAGAAATGTTAGATTTGAAGACGCGAAGGCAATCGCTGAAAAAGCAGTGAAGCTTCCTACCGCTAAGGAAGTAGAAAAGTATATTCAGGATGAATTAAAAAAAATACTGCAGGATGATTTTGATAGAATACTTCTGGTTTAATCGACCCTCAGAAACCAGACACTCAAATAATTTGAGCGCTAGGTTTCTGAGGGGCGATTAACCCCGCCGGAGTCATGGTAAATTTGCTTACCCGCGGAGCGGGTGAGGAAATTTACCATGTATATAGCGAAGGCGGGGAGAATATAGAGAATTTCAGGCTTTAGTTTGAGAAGATTCATTTAAAAAAAGTAATATGCGTATACTCGTCTTAGCCGCCGGTTATGGTACAAGATTATATCCCCTAACCTTAAATTTGCCAAAATCATTGGTGCCTGTGTGCAATAAGCCGTTGATGAATTTTCTCACAGAGAAAATAGGCATCTTAAAGAAAAAGTTTCCGGTTAAGAATGTAGTAGTTGTATCCAATAATAAATTTTATAAAGATTTTCTTAGTTGGAAGAAAAAATATAAAATAGACCTTGATATCATAAATGATGGTTCAAACACCCCCGAAGACAGGTTGGGAGCCGTAAAAGATATTAATTTTGCCATAGCTGGTAAACAGGATGATTGGCTTATCCTAGGCGGGGATAATTTATTTGATGATAATCTCACTGGTTTTGTCAGTTTTGCCTATAAAAAGAGTAGCCCTTGTGTCGGAATATATGACGTAAAAGATAAAAAAAACGCTTCGCGGTATGGGATTGTCGAGATAGATAAAAATAAAAAAATAATAAAGCTTGAAGAAAAACCTAAAAAGCCATTTTCGACTCTCGCGGCAACCTGTATTTATTTTTTCCCCAAAAAATCACTTAGATTTTTAGATATGTTTTTAAAAAGAGAAAAGACTACCGATGCGGCAGGAAAATATATAAAATGGCTTACAACCAAGACAGAAGTCTATGGGTATGTACTTAACGGAAGCTGGACAGATATAGGCCATATCGATTCTTTAATGATCGCAGAAAAAAAGTACAGGCAATTGAAGGAGGGAAAATGCAATTAGAAAAGGTTAGAAAAAAAATAGACAATATAGATACCCAAATAGTTAAACTTCTTAATAGGCGGGCGCAAGAGGTTATTGAAATCAATAAGATTAAAACAAAAAATAAATTAAGTAATTATGCCGCCGAAAGGGAAACAAATATATTAAGGCGGCTGAAAGATTTAGGGAAAGGCCCGCTTGCCTCGGTTGACCTGGAAAATATTTTTCGAGAAGTACTTTCTTCCTGTCGTTCCCTAAAATCGGTTTTAAGAGTAGCTTATCTTGGGCCACAGGGTACATTTACTCATCTTGCCGCTATAAGAAATTTCGGCAAAAAAGCGCAATATATTTCTGCTGAAAGTATAAGTGATTGCTTCGATAAAGTGGAAAGGCAAGAAGCAGATTACGCAGTTGTGCCTATAGAAAACTCAACAGAAGGAGTAATAAATTATACTCTGGATATGTTCGTTGACTCTAACTTAAAAATATGTTCGGAAGCAACTCTAAGTATTTCTCATTACCTTTTAGCCGCATCCGGTATTACCTTAAATAAGATAAAAAAGGTATACTCGAATCCTCAGGTATTTCCGCAATGCCGCATCTGGCTTAGCCGCCACCTGCCGGGCGTTGAATTCATACCTACAACTTCAACGGCAAAAGCAGCGATAGCGGCAAAGAAAGACAGGCACGGAGCATGCATAGGTAATAGAATTCTTGCTGAAACTTATGGCCTGAACGTAGTAGCTTCTTCAATTGAAGATTCTTCATCAAATATTACGCGTTTTTTGATAATAGCTAATTATGACAGCGGAGTTTCCGGAAAAGATAAAACTTCTATTTTATTTTCCGTAAAAGACAGAATAGGAGTATTGCATGATGTTTTGTATAGTTTCAAGAAATATGGTATCAACCTTACTAAAATAGAATCACGCCCTTCAAAGAAAAAACCCTGGGAGTATTACTTTTTTATTGATTTTGAAGGCCACAGAAATTCAACGAATGTGCAAAAAGCACTCATCCAGTTAGAACAGCAGTGTGTTTTCGTTAAGATTCTTGGGTCATATCCGAAAGAAAGTTAAACGTTGATTACGAAAATTTAAATTAGTCCAACCAGAGATTTATTCAAAAGGAGCAAAATGCTTTTTAGAAAAGGATTAAATAAAATTAAGCCTTACGAACCAGGAAAGCCTATTGAAGAGGTTAAAAGGGCGCTGGGGTTAAAAGAAGTCTATAAGCTTGCTTCCAATGAAATTCCTTTTGTGCCGGTTTATATCAGAAAAGCAATTTATGAAGAAATAAACAATATAAACCGTTATCCCGAAGGAAGCTCGTTCTATCTAAGAAGGAGCCTGGCATCAAAGCTGAAAGTCAAGGAATCGCAGATTGTTTTCGGAAATGGTTCCGATGAGCTTATTACCCTTGCTTTGCGCGCAACTATCGAGAATAAAGATGAAGTAATTATAGGCTATCCGACTTTTCTTGTTTATGAAATACAATCCGCTGTTTTTGGGGCGAAAATAATAAGAGTGCCGCTTAGTAACTTGCGTTACGATTTGGAGGCAATGGCAAGCAAGGTTACCAAAAAAACCAAGATTATTTTTGTAGCCAATCCGGATAATCCGACAGGAACATATGTTGCTCAAAAAGAAGTTGAAGAGTTTCTTAAAAGCATACCCAAAACTATATTGGTTGTTTTTGATGAGGCTTATTTTGAGTTCGCTCCTTCGGATTTTCCCAATACCTTTGATTTTTTAAAGAAGAGAGGCAACATCATAATAACACGCACATTTTCCAAGGTTTATGGTTTGGCTGGGCTAAGAATCGGTTATGCGATAACCACGGAAGCAATTGCCAATGTGCTTAATAAAATAAGAGAGCCGTTTAATATAAACAGGTTTGCCCAGGTGGCAGCTTTAGCTGCAATAAAAAATGACAAGTTTCTGAAAAATACCCGTTCGTATATTCTTAACGAAAAAAAATACCTATATAAGGAATTGCGCAGGCTAAATGTATCTTTTAAAGAAAGCGCAACTAATTTTGTGCTTATTGATTTTAAGAAAGATGCAAATAAGTTTAATTCTTATCTTCTTAAAAAAGGCATAATCGTCAGGCCACTTTCCGGCTGGGGGCTTAAGAATTATTTTCGCGTAACAGTGGGCCTGCATAAGGAAAATGAAAAATTTATACGTTGTTTCGAAAATTACCTGAATACGGAGGATTGAGATGATTGTTGTTTTTAAAAAAGAAGCTACGCAGAAAGAAATAGACCATGTGATAGAGCGCGTCGAAAAATTAGGGTTAAAGGCGCTTGTCTCCCGGGGCACGGAAAGAACAATTATGGGCATTATCGGCCCGGAAGATGCAATAAGGGTGCAGCCTCTGGAAGCTTTCTCAGGGGTTGAAAGGGTCATGCCGGTTTTGGCACCCTATAAACTAGTATCTCGAGAATTTAAAAAAGAAAACAGCGTAATAAAAATAAGAGAAGGTGTTGAGATAGGCGGAAAAAAACTCGTTGTTATAGCCGGGCCTTGCTCGATAGAATCCCGCGATTTACTGCATGAAGTTGCTGTTAAAGTAAAAAAATCAGGAGCTCTTATTTTACGTGGAGGCGCGTTTAAGCCGCGTACATCCCCGTATACATTTCAGGGCCTCGGTGAGGAAGGCCTGAAGATTTTAAAAGATGTATCAAACGAATTAAACATTCCAACAGTTACAGAAGTAATGGACACTAAAGACGTCGAATTGGTTGCGCGATATGCGGATATCTTACAGATAGGCGCGCGCAATATGCAAAATTTTAATCTATTAAAGGAAGTCGGACAAACCCAAAAGCCGGTTATTTTAAAAAGAGGATTAAGTGCCACCATAAAAGAATTATTAATGAGTGCTGAGTATATAATGGCAGGAGGAAATTTCAATGTTATTTTATGCGAAAGGGGAATAAGGACTTTCGAAGATTTTACGCGTAATACGCTTGACCTATCCGCGGTTCCTTGCGTAAAACAACTTTCTCATCTTCCTATATTAGTAGACCCTTCTCATGCAACCGGAAAATGGGGTTTGGTTGCACCACTTAGCAAAGCTGCCTTGGCTTGCGGTGCAGATGGTTTACTTATTGAAGTGCATCCAAAACCGGAAGAAGCTTTAAGCGATGGGCCACAGCAGCTTATTCCAGAAAATTTCACTCAACTGATGAAAGAATTAGAGTCAATTGCAGTTGCCTGTGGCAGGCAACTATAAATTTATGAAATCTATAAAAAGAATTGCAATTCTTGGCGTAGGATTTATGGGAGGCTCTTTAGCCCTTGCCATAAAGAAAAACTTTTCCGGTATTTTTATTGTAGGTTATGCAAGGAGTAAATCTACTTATAAAAGGCTTTCGAAATTAAATATTGTTGATAAGGTTGAAAAAGATTTAGGTAAAGCTGTCTGTGGCAGCGACATAGTAGTGTTAGCTGCACCCATATATTCCATAATCGATTATTTTAAAAAAATTACTCCTTTTCTTAAACAAGGAGCAATTGTTATTGATCTAGGCTCAACCAAAGAACTTATTGAAAATAAAGCCCATAAATATTTACCCAAGAATACTTATTTTGTCGGTTGTCACCCGCTTTGCGGCAGTGACAAAAGTGGTGCGCAATTTTCAACGCCGAAACTTTATAAAGGAGCGATTTGTCTTGTATCGCCTGCCAAGAATAAAACAGCACTGCGAAAAGTAAACTCTTTATGGATGAGATTGGGTTGCAAGGTAATTTTAGTAAATGCAAAAACCCACGACAAGATACTTTCTTCAATTTCTCATCTCGTGCACGTTATTTCTTTTTCTCTTACGGGATTTGTGCCAAAAGCCTATCTTAAATTTGCCGCAACAAGTTTGCGGGATTTAACCCGTGTGTCAAATTCTCCAGCTGCTGTATGGGCGGATATTTTGATTTCAAATAAAAAGAATGTAACACGAGATACCGAAAAATTCATAAAAGGTTTAGAAAAATTCAAAGAACTTATAAAAAAAGATAAAAAAGAAGAAATTTTAAAACTTATAAAGAATATAAACAAAAAGCAAAAAACTATCTCTGCTTTGCATTAAAATCATGATTGTCGCTATAGATGGTCCTGCCGGTAGCGGAAAAACAACAATTGCAAAACTCTTAAGCAAAAAGCTTAATATTTCCTACCTTGATACAGGGGCAACTTACCGCGCCCTTACTCTAAAAGCTTTGGAGGGGGGAATTGATTTAAAAGATGCTTCGCTCCTCGCACAATTGGCCGCAAACCTTAATCTAAAGCTTGATGGGCAAAAAACATATCTTGATGGTAAAGATGTGAGCGAAGAAATCCGCACCCCGCTCATAGATAAAAATATTTCAATTATAGTAGCGCATCCTAAGGTGCGAAGCGTAATGGTATCTTTACAGAGGGCAGTTGCAAAGGGTAAGGATTTTGTCGTAGAAGGAAGAGATATTACAACGGTAGTTTTTCCTAATGCAGAATTTAAATTTTATCTTGATGCAGATAGCGCTATACGGGCAGAGAGAAGGTTTAGGGAATTAGAAGCAAAAGGAATGAAAATAGATTTTACCGAAACGGAAAAAGATCTGCGTAAAAGAGATGATGCTGATAAAAAAAGAGAGGTTGGAGCACTTACCTTAAGCTCAGATGCTACTTATATAGATACGACTAAAATGAGTATAGAAGAAGTAATCAATACAATGGTTGCTTACATAGAAAATAGAAAAAATAACAAATGAGCGAAATAGAAAGAATAAGAAATTTTTGTATTATAGCGCATATAGACCATGGTAAATCTACGCTTGCCGATAGATTTCTGGAAATAACCGGTGCCATAGATAAACGTAAATTCGAGAATCAAATGTTAGATAGCATGGAGCTCGAGAGAGAAAGGGGTATTACAATTAAAGCTAAGGCGGTAAGGCTCAAATTTACATATAAAGAAAACGACTATATTTTAAACCTTATTGATACGCCTGGCCACGTTGATTTTACTTATGAGGTTGCAAAATCTCTTAAGGCCTGTGAAGGAGCTATACTCTTGGTTGATGCTTCCCAGGGCGTAGAAGCCCAGACTGTTGCCAATTTTTATCTTGCGCTTGAGGCAAACCTTAAGATAATTCCGGTTGTAAACAAAATAGATCTACCCAATGCCGACGTTGGCCGCACATTAGGGCAACTTAACGATATTTTTGGGTTTAAAAGAGAAGAGGTTTCCCTTGTATCGGCGAAGGCAGGTGATGGAATAAATGAGGTATTGGCTAGAGTAATTGAAGAATTTTCTGCGCCGCAGGCAGTTAAGGAAGCGCCCCTTAAGGCAATACTTTTTGATTCAAGCTTTGATATTTACAGGGGGGTTATATTGTTTGTAAGAGTATTTGACGGCCGTCTCGCCGCCGGCGACAATATTTTACTTATGCGGGCAAAGAAAACCTATAAAGTAGAAGAAGTAGGGATATTTTTACCCAGTATGGAGAAAAAAGAATCTTTGACAAGCGGAGAGGTCGGTTATATTTGTTGTGGCATAAGAGACCCGCATGAAGTAGAAATGGGGGACACTGTAACTAACCCCGATAATCCTACGCCTGCGCCTTTCGAAGGATATAAAAAAATCCCGCCCATGGTTTTCTGCGGTATATTTCCTTCGCAACCCAAGAGTTACCCGCTTTTAAGAGAGGCTATTGAGAGATTACGCCTGTCAGACCCGTCATTTGTTTATGAGCCGGATAATCTTGGAAGTTTAGGCTACGGTTTTCGATGCGGATTTTTAGGCCTGCTTCATATAGAAATAATCCAGGAACGCCTTGAAAGAGAATATAACCTTGACCTTATCCTTACTTCTCCAAGCGTAATGTATAAAGTGAAAAAGACTACGAAAGATTTAGTAGATGTGCAAAGCCCTCATCAACTTCCAGATCCTTCTTCAATTGACGAGGCGTATGAGCCGTTTGTTAAAGCAAGTATAATTTCTCCGATTGACGAGATGGATGCAATATGTGATTTGGCAAAATCCCGGCGCGGCGTGTTCGTTAAAATGGACTATTTGGGTAAAGACCGCTTAAATATAGCGTTTGAACTTCCGCTTAGCGAAATCATCATAGATTTTTATGATAAGATAAAATCAATTACCAAAGGATACGCTTCGTTGGATTATGAATTTATCGAATACCGGAAAACAGAGATAGTCAAAATTGATATACTTTTTAACAAAAAACAGGTAGAAGCCTTTTCTATACTGGTTCATAAAGAAAAATCAGAAGCCCGCGCACGGATGGTAGTTGAAAAATTAAAAGAACTTATCCCGCGGCAGATGTTTGAGATAAGCATCCAGGCAGCCGTAGGCTCAAAGATTATAGCTTCAGAGAGAGTATCTGCTCTTAAGAAGAACGTAACTGCTAAATGCTACGGAGGAGATATTACGCGTAAGCGTAAGCTTTGGGAGCGGCAAAAAGAAGGCAAGAAGAAACTTAAACAAATGGGTAATATCAATGTTCCTCAAGAGGCATTTTTAGAAGTGCTTAAAATGTAACTTGGCATTGGTTTTGTCGAGAAATCTGTTATAATGAATTTAATTCATGGAAAATAAAGTTAAACAAAAAAGTATATGGCGGGAGTGGGGCGAGGCCTTTGTTGTTGCTTTTCTACTTGCGGTTTTTGTAAGGACTTTCTTTTTTCAGATATATCAGATTCCTACGACTTCAATGGTGCCGACTTTGATGCCGGGTGACAAAATTTTTGCAAATAGAATTACCTATGGCCCAAAGATTCCTTTTACTTCTTTGCATCTGCCTGTATTCAAAAATCCCGAGAGGCTTGATGTGGTGGTTTTTGTTCCTCCTGATGAAAAAATAAGGCCCTGGCTAGGCAGGAAACAGTTCATTAAAAGATTAATCGGCCTTCCCGGAGAGCGCGTTCTAATAAAAGCCGGCAATATTTATATTAACGGAGAAAAATTAGTTGATTCAAGGATTGATTGGATTAAGTATTCCAATGCCGGGGAGTACGGACAAAAAAATGAAGAGATAACTGTGCCCGAAGGTAAATATTTTTTCCTGGGAGATAATACCGATAATTCACAGGATAGCAGGTTTTGGGGATATGCCGACAGAAGCGACATTATGGGCAAGGCGATTTTTATCTGGTGGCCGCCCAAAAGAATAGCAGTAATAAAATAGTTCTTTAAAACACGAATATACACGAATTGTATACGAATGGCCACGAATGAGAAGAAAAATTGTATATAAAATTTGAGTATTTTAATTCGTGAATATTCGTGTGTAATTAGTGGCCAGGCGTGTATGAAAAAAATTCCACCAGAATGCGTAGGATTTTAGTCTTAATTTCAATTTCAGTTTTAATTTTGTTTGCTGTTTTTGTTTTTGTCAGCATATTTTTTATGCAAACATACAAAATTCCTACGACTTCAATGGTGCCGACTTTGATGCCGGGGGATAAGATTGCTGTAAACAAAATTGTTTATGGCCCGAGAATTCCTTTTGTATCGGTGAGGCTGCCTGGTTTTAAAAAACCCGCAAAAGGAGAGGTTGTAGTATTCATCTCGCCGGCTGACAGGAGCAAGGCATATGTAAAAAGGCTTATTGCAGTTTCTGGAGAGCGCCTTAGCATAAAAGATGGAAACATCTATATTAATGGAAAAATAATGGTTGACCCGCGTATCGCAAGGAATTATTATTATAACCAAGGAGATTACGCTAAAGGCAATAAAGAGATAATTGTGCCTGAAGGCAAGTATTTCTTTATGGGCGACAATAGCATTTCTTCTTTAGATAGCAGGTTTTGGGGCTTTGTTGATGGGCGAGACATCGTGGGTAAGGCTATTTTTATCTGGTGGCCGCCCAAAAGAATAGGAATGATTGAGTAAAACCAAATTTTGATATATGAGCTTTGCAGATAAATTAAGTATCCTACGAATACTTCTCATACCTGTTTTTGTTTCTCTTCTTTTTTATTTTAATGAAACCAGGCTTTACCTAAGATATGTTTTGCTTACGGTATTTGGCATAGCCGTGCTTACTGATTTTTTTGACGGCTTGGTTGCGCGTATTAAAAAAGAAAAGTCAGAGATAGGCCAGGTTATTGACCCTCTTGCGGATAAATTACTTTTACTTACGGCTTTTATTTCTCTTTATGCATTGCGTAATTCACTTCCTTTAAATCATCAAATCCCGTTATGGGTCGTTTTGGTTATAGTAAGCCGGGATCTCATCATACTCCTCGGTGTCATAATACTTTATTTTTTGAAAATAGAAATTCCTATTGCACCATCTATGTGGGGTAAATTTACCACTTTCTTTCAGATGATTACTATCCTAAGTGTTATTATGGATTTACCTTTTTCTAATTTTATCTGGATTTTTGCAGTCATTTTTACTTTAATCTCCGGCATCGGATATTTTTCAAGAGGAGTAAAATCTATAAGCGCCAAAACATCCGCTAATGGATAGTCGACTACAGGCAAGCCATGCGAGAAATAATTTTTCTTATTTTTACGTATCTTATTGGAAGCATACCCTTCGGGTTTGTTATAGCTTATCTTGTAAAAGGTATAGACATAAGGAAGTTCGGTTCCGGTAACATAGGCGCAACTAATGTTGTGAGGGTAGTTGGGAAGAAATGGGGGATTCTAGTTTTTGTTCTTGATTTTTTAAAAGGTTTTTTCCCGCTGTTTCTTGCTAAATTTGTCCTTAACCCAACTAATTCCATATATATAGTTTCTGCTATATTATGCATCTGCGGACATAACTGGCCAATATTTTTAAAGTTTAAGGGGGGTAAGGGTGTTGCAACCTCAATTGGCGCTGCTTGCGGCTTAAGCATTATTTTTCCTAATTTGTGGTTTGTGCTTTTGATTTCGTTATGCGTTTGGCTATTGTTCTTTTTTGTCTTCAGGTTCGTTTCTATTGCTTCACTTTTATTGGGTTTATCTTTCTTTGTTTCTTCCCTGATATTTCCGTTGCCTAAAGAAATAAGGATATTTGCTTTAATCCTATGTTTATTCATTTTTATTCGCCATAAAAAGAATATAAAAAACATTTTTGCAAAACAGGAACACCGGTTCTAAAAAAGTAGAAGTTACAAATGTTACGAAAGTTACGTAGGTTACGAATGTCACAATTTAAATGTAACCTTCGTAACATAAAAAATAAGGAGGAGCCATGACAAAAGAAAAAACTATTATGGATGGGAAAAAAAAAGCGCTTGAGTTGGCACTTTCGCAGATAGAAAAACAATTTGGAAAGGGTGCAATAATGCGCCTTGGCGAAGGCGTAAAATTGGATGTTGAAATTATACCGACAGGCATAATTTCGTTAGATAAGGCTCTTGGCGTAGGCGGGCTTCCAAAGGGCAGGGTAATTGAAATATTTGGCCCTGAAGCATCCGGGAAAACCACTCTTACCTTAAGCATAATCGCGCAAGCTCAAGGCGCAGGCGGTACTGCGGCATTCGTTGACGCGGAACACGCGTTTGACCCAAGTTATGGGAAAATTATAGGGGTAAATTTAGACGATCTTTTAATCTCTCAGCCTGACACTGGTGAGCAGGCACTTGATATAGTAGAAACTCTTGTTCGTTCAAATGCCGTTGATTTAATAGTCGTAGACTCAGTTGCCGCACTTGTCCCGCGTTCCGAAATAGAAGGGGAAATGGGAGATACGCATATAGCGCTTCAGGCGCGCCTGATGAGCCAGGCCCTTAGGAAGCTTACGGCTGCGATAAGCAAGTCAAAAACGTGTGTTGTGTTTATCAACCAGATAAGGGAAAAAATCGGCGTTATGTTCGGCTCTCCGGAGACAACTCCCGGAGGCCGCGCGTTAAAATTCTATTCTTCGGTGCGTATCGATTTAAGAAGAATTGCAACAGTAACTAGCGGTGAGACTATTGTTGGCACTCGCGTTAGAGCCAAAATAGTAAAGAATAAAGTAGCAGCTCCTTTTAAGGAGGCAATATTTGAAATTATACATACGGAAGGAGTTTCCAAGGTGGGCGCTTTAATTGATGCTGCGCTTGAATGTGAATTGATAAAGAAATCAGGAAGCTGGTTTTCCTATAAAGATAAAAACCTTTCACAGGGGAAAGAGCAGTTAAGAGATTTATTAAAAGGTAATGAATCTCTAAGGAAGGAGTTGGAAGAAGAGCTGAAAAAGGTAGTCTATTCAATACCAGAGAAGGAGGCAGAGAAATGAAGAAATTTCTGCTTTTTTTATTGATTCTTTTGACAGGATCCTTTTGCTACGCGCAGTCCAGAGACTTGGAAGATGCCGTAATAAAAGTTGCTGCCGATGTGGGTAAATCAGTTGTTTCAATCAGCAGTGTGGGCAGAGAAAAAATAGGCGTAAATTTAGGCGAACATTCACCTTTTGGCAGATTTAACGATGATTCTTTTGGCAAATTCTTTGAGGAATTTTTCGGTAGCCAGCCGGAGGCGGAATTTAAGCGGATGGGGTTAGGCAGCGGTATAATAATTGATAAAAACGGCTACATACTTACTAATGAGCATGTAGTTTCTGGTGCGACAGAAATTAAGGTTAAGCTTTCAGACGGAAGAGAATTTGACGCCGAGGTTACCGGCAGCGACAAAAGAAGTGATCTGGCCGTTATAAAGATAGCTGCAACCGGCCTTACCGCAGTAAAACTTGGAGATTCAGATAGCCTTAAAATAGGCAAATGGGTGGTTGCCGTGGGTAACCCTTTTGGTTTTGCAATAGACAATCCTGAGCCTACCGTAACAGTGGGGGTTGTAAGTGCGCTGCATAGATACGTACCAGCTTTAGGTAAACGCGAAAGAACTTATGATGAGCTTATCCAGACAGATGCAGCAATCAACCCCGGAAATAGCGGCGGTCCTCTGGTTAATCTTGATGGAGAAGTTATCGGTATAAATACCGCGATAATTTCTCTCTCCGGAGGATACCAGGGCCTGGGTTTTGCGATACCGGTTAATAAGGTAAAAAGAGTTTTACCTAAATTGATGAAAGGGGAGAAAATAGCTTATGGCTGGCTGGGTATAAGCATTCAGGATTTAAACGAAGATTTAAGAGGTTATTTCGGCATAAAAGAAACCGCCGGCATAATTGTCGTAAAAGTTTATAGTAATTCTCCTGCTCAAGCCTCCGGGATTAAGGAAGGGGACCTTATATTGACCTTTAATGGCCAGCCGGTTAAGGCATCCAGGGATTTAATAAGTATGGTTTCGGCATTTGAAATAGGTGCTGTTGTGCCGTTTAAGATTCTACGTGACGGAAAAGAAATCAATTTAAATATCAAAATTGACCAGAGCCCTAAAGATATAGAAACGGTTGAAGAAAAGTTAGATGCGCCACAACATGTAACATTCAGAGGGCTTGAAGTGGATGATTTGAGTCCTACGTATCGCCAGAGATTTAAGTTGCGAGAGTATTCTGGAGCTATTGTTGCATACATTGAAGAAGGCTCCCCTGCTGACAGAAGCAACCTCGTAGTTGGAGACGTAATTACGAAAGTAAACGGTAAAGAGATAAAGAATAAAGAAGATTTTATTGCGGCTACTTCTAAAGTAAAGACAAGTTGGCTCCTTAAAACAAATCGTGGTTTTACGGTTATTAAAGAGAAGTAGTAACGCGAATTATCGCGAATCCAACGCAGATATTCGCGAATAGATTCATTTGCGGTAATTTGCGTCTATACCTTAAATAATTTATATAGGTAGATATTCGCGTATATTCGCGTTTATGGAAGATTACAAGAAAGCTCTCAATTATTCTTTTCTTCTCCTAAAATACAGGCCAAGGAGCCGGCAGGAAATTATTGAGCGTTTAAACCGAAAGAAATACCCGTCAGCTACAATTGATAAAGTCATACGTGTTCTAGAGGAAAGCAGGTATATAAATGACGAAGAATTCGTGCGTTTATATGTTGCCTCATCGCTTAATCGCGGCTGGGGCAGGAAAAGAATAGAGTACACGTTAAAGAAGTTCGGGATTTCCGAAGACTTAAGAAGCAGCGCTCTTAAAGATAACCAGCCTTTTAAGGAAAAGCTAAGAGAACTGGTACAGAGAAAAATTTCAGGTAAGACAAAAGATAGAAAAACATATCAGAAGATCATAAGAAATCTCGCAACAAAAGGTTTTGACTACGAAGATATTATCCGCGAGCTTGACGCCTCAGGCTTCAGGAAACCAGGATTTTCTAATGGGTAATTTACCAAAATGCTGACAAACGATTTAAGAAAAAAATATCTGGAATTTTTTAAAAAGAAGAATCACAAGGTTTTTCCTTCTGACAGCCTCATTCCTGATGATCCAAGCGTTCTTTTCACTTCAGCCGGAATGAACCAGTTTAAGCCATATTTTTTGGGAGAAAAAAAAGATGTTAAATGTGCTGCTTCCTGTCAGAAATGCTTGCGTACCGGTGATATCGAAGAGGTTGGCCGTACCGCTTATCACCATACTTTTTTTGAAATGCTCGGCAATTTTTCTTTTGGCGATTATTTTAAAAAAGAAGCAATAGAATTCGCCTGGGAATTTATCATAAAAGAATTAAACATAAAAAAAGAAGTTCTTTGGGTTTCTGTCTATAACGATGATAAAGAGGCATATGAAATTTGGAAAAATCACATACAAATAGATGAAGGAAGAATTGTTCGTCTCGGTGAGGATAAGAATTTCTGGCCAGGCTCCGCACCGTCAAAAGGCCCGAATGGGCCATGCGGGCCTTGCTCTGAAATATTTTTTGATAACGGTATAAATAGGGGATGCGGAAAGCAAAATTGCAGCCCCGCCTGTGATTGCGGAAGGTTTGTTGAATTCTGGAATCTGGTTTTTACCCAGTTTAACAGAGTAGGAGAAAATAAATTAGAGCCATTGCCGCAAAAAAATATTGATACCGGAATGGGCTTGGAAAGAATGGCTTCTATCCTGCAGCAAAAAACTTCCAACTTCGAAATAGATATATTACAGCCCGCGGTAGACTTTGTCTGCAACAGGCTAAAGGTAGAGAAGAATAAAACAACAGAAAGCTCAATAAACGCGATAGTTGACCATGCCCGCGCTGCTACGTTTTCTATCTGCGACGGGGTTTATCCTTCTAACGAAGACAGGGGCTATGTAGTAAGAAAGATTATACGTAAAGCCCTATACCATGCGCACACCCTAGGACGCAAGGACGTATTTCTTCATACTATGGTTGATTTGTACGCCCAGCTTATGAAAGAGCCTTATCCCGAAATCAGCACAAAAAGAGATGTAATTTCTAAAGTAATCAGGGCAGAAGAAGAAAAGTTCGTTTCAACTTTACGCGATGCCAAACTCCAGTTTTTTTCAATTAGCGAAAATCTTAAGAAAGATAAAGTAGATAAGATACCTGCCGAAGACCTTTTTCTGCTATACGATACTTATGGATTGCCGTTTGAGTTAAGCCGTGACATGGCTAAATCTGTTTCTTTAAAGGTTGATGAACAAGGGTTTAATGAACTTATGCTTAAACAGAAAGAACGCTCAAGAAGCAAAAGCATGTTTGACGAAAACATATTTAAAGCGCAAGGGTTGACGTTTAATGAAAAGAGCGAATTCACCGGTTACGAGGAGCATTCGGCACAGGCGAATATATTACACTTAGTTAAGATAAAAGAAAACATTCCGGAAAAACCACGAACTGGAAAGTTAATGGAAAATGATGAAGGTATAATTGTTTTGGATAAAACTTGTTTTTATCCTGAGGCAGGAGGACAGTTAACTGACAAAGGCGTAATTACAACCAAAGACGGCGAGTTTCTGGTTGAGAAAGTTTTTAAGGTTCAGGATGCAATACTGCACAAAGGAAAAGTCACAAAAGGCATAATCTCTAAAGTAAGCGCTCACTTAGCGATAGATTCAAAGAGGAGGCAGGCGCTTAAGAGGGCGCATACTGCAACTCACCTTTTACAGGCAGCGCTTAGAAAAATTTTAGGTGCTCATGTTGCCCAACAGGGCTCTTTCGTAGATGAGGACAGGTTTCGCTTTGATTTTACGCATTTTAAAGCCCTTGACTCCGAGGAAATCGAAAAACTTGAAGATTGCGTAAATGGATATATACTAAATGCTGATAAGGTTGTTAAAGAGGAGCTTGCGTACGAAGAAGCTAAAGGAACCGGCGCGCTTGCTTTTTTCAAAGACAAATATAAAGATAAGGTAAGAGTCGTTTCCATAGGCAATTACAGCAAGGAACTATGCGGCGGCACGCACCTTGATTTAACTTCAGAAATCGGCTCATTTTTTATTGTTAGCGAGTCTTCTATAAGTAGCGGCATAAGGAGGATAGAGGCAGTGATTGGTGATAAAGCATACGAGAGAATAAAAAAAATAGAAAAAACTCTTTCTGCGGCAGCTGGTTTGCTTAGGTGTTCGGTTGAGGCTGTGCCTGAAGCAATTAAGCAGTTACAGGATGAAGTTAAGGCCTTAAATGATAAGATTAAGCATAGCAATAAAGAGAAGATTTCTTCCAAGATAAACGATATTCTTAAAGCAAAAAAAGAGATAAGCGGGTTAAATTTCCTGGTTTATGGTTTTAAGGATATTGATTCCGGGGATTTGGTTTTTATCTCCGATATGATTAAAAAAGAACTCGGTTCGGTTTTCCTTTTTCTTGTATCTGAATCAGAGGGCAAAAGTATATTTATTTGTTCAACCAGTGAAAACTATGCTAAAAAACACATTGCGGCAAATAAATTCGTGCCTCTTTTTAAGGAAGAATTATCTTTAAAAGGAGGAGGCAGGCCTACTTTGGTGCAGGGCGTTTTGATTGAAAAAAAGGAAAATTTGCTTTCAAAGGTAGAGGATTGTTTCATTAAATTTGTAGAAAAGATTTAGGAACGGATGCAAACGGATGGTACGCCTGCCTGCCGGCAGGAATGTCACGGACAAATCATCCGTTGAATCTGTAATAATCCGTCTGCATCCGTTACAAGAAGTTAAAAAATGAGAGTGGTAAGGAATTTAGACAGCTTAAGTAAAGCGCTTCTTAAAAAACGAAACCGTAAAAGTAACATAACGGAAAAGGTTTCAAAAATCATAAAAGACGTCTGCGAGCGCGCAGATGACGCTCTTATCGAATATACCAAAAAATTCGATAAGGTTAAATTGCTGCCCAAAGAATTACGGGTGAGCGAAGGAGAAATCAGTGCGGCTTTTAATGAACTGGATTCTTCAATAATTTCTTCTTTCAAGCTGGCAATTGACAACGTTACTAAGTTTTACAAAAAAGAAGCACCGAAGTATATCAAACGTATAAAAGAAGCAAACGGTAAGACCCTAATCAACCGATATATCCCCTTAGAAAGAGTAGGAGTATATGTCCCCGCAGGAACCGCACCGCTCGTTTCAACTGTTTATATGTCAGTTATACCGGCGATTGTCGCCGGAGTAAAAGAAATAGTGTTAGCCACTCCGCCCAGAAAAGATAAAAGCATAAATCCGTTTATACTTGCGGTAGCATCACTTTTAAAAATTAAAGAAATTTACCGCGTAGGCGGAGCGCAGGCAATAGCGGCATTAAGTTTTGGCACAAAAACCATAAAACGGGTTGATAAGATAGTAGGCCCGGGCAATGAATTTGTTACCGAAGCAAAAAGGCAAGTGTTTGGAAAGGTTGGCATAGACATGCTGGCTGGGCCTTCCGAAGTTGTGATTGTTGCATCCCGTGGCGCTAACATAGATTATATAGTTGCTGACCTTGAAGCGCAACTGGAACACCATAACGGTATGGGCATAGTAGTTACTAATTCGGCTAAAATTATAAAAGAATTAAGGAAGAAAAAGATAAAAGGGCTGGTCTTACGGGTTAAATATCTTGAAGAAGCCTGTGAGGTGGTAAACAAAATTGCACCCGAGCACCTTGAAATTTTTACTAAAAAACCGTCAAAAATACTAAGGAAAATAAAAAATGCCGGAGCAATATTTTTAGGCGAAAATACGCCGACAGCCCTAGGAGATTATACTGCCGGGCCAAGCCACGTGCTGCCTACAGGCGGTAGCGCGCGGTTTTTCTCATCGCTTTCTACGAAAGAATTTTTAAAGGAAATTCATATAATAAGTTATACAAAAAAAGCTTTGCAGGAAGAAGCAGCGGTTTTAGAAAAAATTGCATCTTTAGAAGGAATGCAGAAACACATAGAGAGTGTAAAAAAGAGGTTAACAAGTTAATAGGTTGTTAAGTTATTAGGTTGTAGATTGGAAAAAAGGAGATATGGTATGGGTAAGATAAAAAGTAGGAAGGCAGAGATTAGAAGAAAAACTAAAGAAACCTATATTATTATAAAATTGAATATCGACGGTACAGGTAAGTCAAAAATAAATACAGGCATAGGTATCCTTGATCATATGCTTGAGTTGTTTGCTTTTCATGGTTTATTTGATTTGGAAATTGCAGCAAAAGGAGATTTAAAAGTTGATATACACCATACTAATGAAGATATTGGCATTGTATTGGGGGATGCTTTTAAGAAAGCATTAGGGGATAAAAAGGGCATCAGAAGATTCGGCTCTATTTCTGTACCGATGGAAGAAGTTGTAGCTACTGTTGCTTTGGATATAAGCGGACGAGGTTTTCTAAAGTTTAAAACAGATATTCCAAAATTCACAGGAAAATCTATGGCCCAAGAAGAATATAAATTGGAATATGCAGAACATTTTTTTGAATCTTTAGCCAAGCATTTAGGAATTAATCTAAATATTAACGTATCTCCGTATAGTCCCGATATACATACAACTTTAGAACCTGTTTTTAAAGCTTTAGGAATAGCTTTGGCTCAAGCTACTCAAATTGATCCCCGAAGAAAAGGTATCCCGTCTACTAAAGGCATCATTGATTAAGCTATAGGTAAAATTATCTATGATCATCCTTGTCCTACGAAGCTTTAGCATAGTAGGATGCGACTTCAATCTGTGCCAATCTGTGTAAAAAAATATGATTGTAATCATTGACTACGGAATGGGGAATTTAAGAAACGTTCAGAAGGCAGGAGAGTTTCTGGGGAAAAATCTTCGCGTGACAGATTCTCCTGCAATAATAAAGAAAGCAAAAAAAATAATCTTCCCCGGAGTCGGTAACTTCAAGCAGGCAGTAAAAGAATTAAAGCAAAGAAAAATTTTCGATATCTTAATTGATAGGATAAACGAAGGCGTGCCATTTCTCGGTATTTGTTTGGGCATGCAGCTTTTACTTGAGCTAAGCGAGGAAGCTCCGGGAGTTAGGGGGTTAGGGGTTATAAAAGGCAAGGTAAAAAAATTTGACGAGCATAAAATAATTGTGCCGCATATGGGGTGGAATCAAGCGCAAAGCGCAAAACGCATAGCGCATAGCGGTAAAAACTTATTTAGAGGAATACCAGACAAAAGTTATTTTTATTTTGCGCATTCATACTATTGCGATATAACCGAAAAAGGCGCCGCACTTGCTACCACGGAATACGGCATAAATTTTTCTTCAGCGTGCTGCAAGAAAAATATCTGGGGCGTGCAGTTCCACCCGGAAAAAAGCCAAAAACTCGGGCTTAAGCTTTTCGATAATTTCTTAACCTTATGTTAATAATTCCAGCTATAGATTTATATAATGGTAAGGTTGTTAGGTTCGTAAAAGGCGACCCCAGCCGCTCAACAATCTACAGTGATAATCCACTTAGCGTAGCGCGTAAATGGCAAAATGAGGGCGCAGAAGTTCTTCATATCGTAGACCTCTCGGCAGCGTTGGGAGAATCAGATAACGCAGATATAATCGAACATATCATTAGGGAGATCGATATAGATGTAGAAGTAGGCGGCGGCATACGCGATATAGATAGGGCAGTAAAGCTTGTCTCTTTGGGCGCAGAGCGAATAGTTGTCGGCACCAAAAGCCTCGATGATAATTTTATCAAAAGTTTAACTGCAAATGTGAGCATAGAAAAAATAGCAGTAGGCGTGGATGTTAAAGAGGGTGTAGTAGCAACCAAGGGATGGAAAGAAAAGACTTCGTTAGAGCCCCTAATTTTTATCGAAAATATTATATCCAAAGGCATAAAGTGGATAATTTATACTGATATATCTAGAGACGGCACTTTACAAGGTGTAAATCTGGAAGCTCTGGCGCAGCTTTCGCAGTTTAAAGGCGTTAATTTTATTGCATCCGGCGGCATATCCAGCCTGGATGACCTTAAAAATCTTAAAAAGAAATTGCCTTTTGTCTGGGGCTGTATTTGCGGAAAAGCCCTGTATGATGATAAATTTAAGCTAAAAGAAGCTATCGCGGTTTTAAAGGGTTAACCCAAAGGCAATTCATAGATATTGACAATTTTATAGAATATGGTATAAAAGACGAATTCTACTTGTTTAGGCTATTCAATATAATCGGAGGAAAAGAAAGTGAAAAAAACGCAATTCTTTAACAAAGTCGAACGTAAATGGGTATTGATTGACGCAAAGGATATGGTTTTGGGCCGGCTTTCTACCCGTATCGCAAAGATATTGCAGGGTAAAACCAAGGCGACTTACACTCCTAATTTCTTATGCGGCGACAAAGTAATAGTAATAAATGCAAAGCATATAAAAATTACCGGTAATAAGCTGGAAAATAAGAATTACGACAGGTATTCCGGCTATCCCGGCGGCATAAAAGAGATAAGCCTAAAACGTTTACAGGAAAAAAATCCTTCCCGTGTGCTTTATTGCGCAGTCAAGGGGATGCTTCCAAGAACTCTTTTAGCCAAAAGAATGATACGCGGGCTTAAAATTTATGCAGAAGATAAACATGATCAAGAGGCTCAACAGCCGGTAAAATTAGAGGTGTAATATGCAGCAGGATACAAAATCAATTTTGGCCACAGGCAGAAGAAAGGAATCCCGTGCGCGTGTACGTTTGCTTCTTGAGGGCGCTGGCAAGGTTACGATAAACGGAAGAGACTTGAATAAATATTTCGTAACTGTCGATCAGGTAATGCAGGTTAAAAAGCCTTTCGCGGTTTCAAGCACAGAGGGAAAATTTGATGTATTGGCATCTGTGACAGGTGGGGGAATAAACGGTCAAGCTGGCGCAATAAGCCTTGGTATCTCCCGTGCATTGCTTAGATTTAACCCTGAATTAAGGGGCTGTCTTCGCAAGGAAAATCTTCTTACAAGAGATCCTCGCACTAAAGAACGTAAAAAATACGGCCGCAAAGGTGCACGCCGCAGATTCCAGTGGACAAAACGTTAAAGACAGAAATATAATCTTAATACCATAAAGCTACAAAGTATTTTTGTATGTTTTATGGTATTTTGTTTTATGCGCTTAAAGTCATATATTCTTAGGTTT
>JALOCC010000080.1 GCA_023227945.1 Candidatus Omnitrophota bacterium | reverse complement strand
GCACCCATTTGGCTTGCGCAGCCCCCGCAGCAGCCCCCGCAGCAGCCCACGCAGCATCACTCGCAGCCATATCTTCTTCCGTGATGGTTTCGTTTGCGCACAATTTTGTGAGGATATTTTTTGAGCACGGATCAGTTAGTTGACCCTCAATCGATGATAAAATCATAATCAAAAATAGCCGTCGTTGATCTGGGTTCATAACTCCTGGCCGTGTAACGACCCAAATCAGATCCTCGTCCGAAGCCTTATTCCAAGCATCTTCAATAGTGAAAACCTCAGCCGCATTTAATCGACTAAACAATTCTCGACTTGCATCGTTATAGAATAAAAATTTCTGCAATTTTTCGTCAAACATTTTAGCCCTCGTACTGATCAATTATTTTTCGCGCCGCAAAACTTCGGTTGTAGCAAAAAGCGTCGATCTTTTTTACTTCGTCATCAGTCAACGACACGCCTAATGGCTGGCTGATCTCTTTTTTCTCACGGACAAATAATGCTTTGTCAGGACTGAATTTTAGAAGCATAACCCTAAACATTTCGCTTTTACTTTTTTTCTTTTTGAGCCGTTTTAGCTTTTTAAGCTGGCTCATGTGGATTGAAAAAGAAATTACTTTGTTCATTTTAAATACCCAATTATTGTTTTTGAAATTTCTTCCGAAATTGTTGCCGGAATTTTTGCTTTCATTTCTGAGGCTAATTTTTTAACTTCAGAAACTAATTCTTTATTATAAAATTCAGTTATTACTTTGTGCGCATAAAATGTTGATCTTGACATTTTATTGTTGTAGGAGTCTGAAACTTTTCCATTTTCATCTACTTTTTCAGACCAATAGTTTTTTGCGTCAAGAGCAATTAAATCTCGTATTGTTGTTTCGTCTCCTTTTTTATTACCCCATTTGTCTACTGGCTGAAAAGGGGCTTCGAAAACTTCATTCATTTTTTGATTCATAATTTCATTTATTCTGAATTGAATCATTGGCCTAAATTGTTCAATAAAATTTCCGATTGCCGAATTAACTTTTTTATCGATAACATCAGAAAATGGAACCTCTTCCCAAGATTCTTCACCAGTTTGTTCTAGTGCTGCTGTGATCCCTAGAGCTCGAGTTACAATCCTTTCGATAAGCTCTTCTTTTGTGATTCCGACCTGTTCTAAAATGTCCATTTCATTCCCTTGTGTTAATTTGTGTGTATAGGCTGGGCGGGATTCGAACCCACCAGAACCACGCAGCCACCGCGTTTTAGTTGCGCCCAACTCCCCGATGCAGGGGATAAGCGTCACGTTCCTTTGTGTGTAAAAGTTACCCAGCGGGTTAGTGTAACGAGACCCCGCTGGGGTGCCGGAGTTTCCGGCTAAAATGGGGTGTCGTCTTCTGCTGGTTTCGATGCACGATAATTTTTTATAGCGGCATCAAATTTTGCAGACAAATTTTTTACCACGGAACTGTCGGCAACACCTTGAGTTGGTGTATAAAATTCAGGATTTACAAACTTTACTTTTTCAAAACTATCTCCCTGGTAGTCCTCAAATTCAGTCACCAACTGGCACCGTTTTCCGACAAGGACGGGAGACATAAGAGACTCTAGGCTTCCCGACCAATTGAAAACTTTATCAAGCGTGGCGACTGAATTTTTGATCGCTTTTTCGGAAAGCCACAAATCAGCGTACAGCGTCCTGTCAATTCGCTGGCCCGACTCTGCGTCAGATTCAGTTTTGAAACTGATCTTAACCGACGGTGTTTTCGTGTTCGCCGATTCAGCGATATAATTTCCGGTCACGACGGCAATGTATTTAGGCATTTACTTTATCTCCATTTTGAGTTGATTGTTTTTTGCATTTCTCAAGCGTACGCGCCACAGACGTGACGGTGTACTTTTTTTCAGACAGCCATTTTTCAACGCTGACTCTTGCGGTTTCAGGAAGTCCAGGTAAAAGAGTTTTGATTTCTTCCACCATCTTTTCAAGCCCGTCATTTCCGCCAGCTTTCATAAGGGTCAACAACGTTGGCGCGTCAAATGGAATTTCTTCTGGGAGCCCAAAACGATTTTTAGCGTCGTAAGCAGCGCAACGTTGTGTGTACAAAACGCGCTCTTTACCACCAGTCGCCTTTTTCTTTTCTATCGACGTTTTGTAATTGGCAAATAAAATTTCGTCGGCCCATTTTTTTATCGGTGAGTAAACGTCTTTTTGAATTTGAGGTTCATATCGGTCGTAACTTTCTCCTTCTGGGTTTGGAAAGTTACGAATTGATGCATGACATAGCATACAAACTAATACATCTTTTTTCTGCAATTGTTCAACTCTTGAAATCAATTGAGTAATTTCAAAGCTGGCCATTTTGTAGCCCTTGCCGAATCCACCAGCAACGCATTCGATGTTTTTAGAATTATTTGAAATAGAAATATAATCAAATAATTGTTTTTGCATTGAATCAACAGTGTCAAAAATAACTGATTTAAAAGAATGATTTTCATTTATCAATAAATCAATAGCTCTTAACGCATCTGCCCATGTATTTGGAAATGTTCTGTCAATACCTTCAAATTCTGGCTCAATGAGACCATCTTCAAAGCATATAAAATAAGGGCTAGGAAGGTCTGTTCCAAAAGTAGTTTTTCCAATTCCTTCAACTCCATACAAAAGAATACCTTCGGCTCTTACTGTATTTTTTTTTGTTGTAATATCAGCTAAATTCATTTTATGATCTCCAATTCTGGGTTAGGTGTTTCAAGCGTTACATACAAATTATCATCTTCAATACTTGCGCAGCCAGAGCATACATTAAAATACTCGCACTCTCCGAAACCTATACAGGCGTTGGGCCGGCGTGGCCAACGATTCATGCGGTCAGCGTCCGCAATTTCACGACCACAGGCCCACGCGTCGTAAAGATATTCTTCCATGTCGCTTTCAGTTCTCGCAATTCTTTTGCGCTGGAAATAAAATTCAGGACGATTCAAAATATCTTCCGAAAGTCTTTTCTCCCATGCGCTAGGCTCTTCGTCAGCCGCGTGCATATTTGCATACAAAGTTCCGTCAGCCTTGTATTTTTTCTCAGCGGTTTCTTTAAATGGTTTAATCGTTGGTTTTTTGATAACGTCGTATAGACAATCTTGAGCGTCAAAACCAAGCGAACGAGCACCCAAATAATATCCTGATATTTGCCCGTCGATTTTCAAACGCATCCAATAAGAGCTATCCGGTGCAATGTCCTCGCTGGTCGTTTTGTGTTCAATGATGACAATTTTTGACAGTTCTTTTTCTCTTGCAATTGCGTCAATTTTTCCAGCGAGTACCCACGTTTTAGAAGGCGATCCAGTTTCAGGATTAATTAACGGACATTCAAAATATTTTTCGACAGCAATAGTTTCATACAAATTCTCATTTGCATACAAATTATTATACGCATACATGAGTGCTCGAACGGTTGGCAAAAAATAAGGTTTTTCTGAATTATCTAGAATCGTATCTAAAACCGTTTGCATTCCATCGAGTCTGGAAATCCACCACGCTTCAAGAACTTTGTGAACGACTGTACCAAAATAAAGTGCTTCTTGATCTTTTTTAGGACGGCGTTTTAATTTGTATGCAAAATAAAATGCGCGTGGGCACGTTCCAAATTTTCGGCGTGCTGAATTTGTGAGCAATTCCATTTTACTTTATCTCCATTTTTGTGTTTGATTTCTTAACCTTTCCAGCGTGAAAAAAAACGATCCACAGCGAAGCTACGATGACAGCAAATAGCATACAAAGTAACACCGACACGGTCAAAATGTGGGGCGCGTCGTGGATCATGCGAGTGCCTCGTAGCCACGTCTACGAAGCTCTTCGACGATGATGCCACGCAGTACATCGTTGTCGAAAAGACTCGTTCGGCTGAGTTGCGCGATAACTTTTTTGATGTCGTTCGGTGCCGATTCGCTGACAGAAATTGTCCCTTCGTCGGGGATGAAAATCGTGAAGTTTTTGTACTTGAGATTCATCTGACAGCCTCCACAATATCGCCATCGTGCAAGTCACCAGCGGTGCGAAGCATAACGCATTTGCCGAGCAGTTCAAGCCGCTCAAGAACACTCGCAAGGTCTTTTTGGTAGCAGGTCGTGACCAGCGTCGGCAATGAAAAGCCGACGGTATAAATTTCGATTTGTTTCATTTTACGCCATCCACAGTTTCATTTAAATCGTCTCTCAAACTTTTCAGATACCGAAAGGCTTGTTTCCCAGCTTTTGAAATTGAGTCCTCGCAACGTTCTTTCCCCCTCGAAATGTAAAGAATTTCTCCAATCAAACTGCTAATCAATTGTTCCAATTCTTTTTGGTTCTCAAAACTTTTTTCATCTGAATTTGTTTCTCCAATTGGAAATGTTCTTCCAATGAGTTTTTTCGTCACTTCATAAATATCGATCATTTTACGCCTCCTCAAAACGGCATTCGTAAACTGTGATTTTATCGCACTCGCTGACAACCAGTACCCTGCGAGGCTTGTAGTCGTATAGCGTTTCAGCGAGGAATCGATTTGCATCGACGACATCGGAAACGATTGATTGCAGACAAAATAATTCGTCGGTGGCGACGGGCCACCAGACACCATCGGTCAATTGCTCCAAAATATAGTATCGGCCCTCGTCCAAAATAATCACCTGCGCATCGAGCATTCGTTGCGAAATTTCAGCGTGGCGAAACATCTCCTCGTTCTCGCGCAGTCGCATCCGTGCGCCGATATTTCCGGCGTTGGTGAGTTCGAGCAGTTCTTTCAGTGTCGGCATTGTGGTATCCTCTGTTAGTTTGTGCGTAATTTGGGGTGCCGGAGTTTCCGGCTATTTCCCAAGCGCGGCCAGACACTCGATAGCCTTTTGATTTCCCTCTTTGGCTTTCATTTCGACGAATTCCAACGCCGTCATTTTACGGATGTCGACCGGAAAGCCGAAACTTTTTATAGTGCAGATCATTTGTGTGCGATTCATTTCGTTATCCTCGGTTGCTTGTGGCATCCTCCAATTATTCTCCAAGCTCTTCAAGCGCTTCGACGGCCTCATTATATAAATCAGCCGCAGCGGACGAGTCAACGCCATCGCATAAAGTCTTGATTCTTTTTAATTCCGCAATCTGTTGCTCTTTAGGCCCATCGCAAGCATAAAATACTGAGCTAGGAGTCAAATCTTCAGGCAAATTTTCGTCGTTCAAAAGAACTGTTTTCATTTTTGTATCCTCGTGTTGCATTGTGTGTAAAAGTAATCCACGGCGGGGGCGCGA
>JALOCC010000019.1 GCA_023227945.1 Candidatus Omnitrophota bacterium | reverse complement strand
CTTGTCCAGCAGGTCCTTGTCCAGCAGGTCCTTGTCCAGCAGGTCCTTGTCCAGCAGGTCCTTGTCCAGCAGGTCCTTGTCCAGCAGGTCCTTGTCCAGAAGGCGCTTCTTCTTCGGGTCCGACGGCTGGTTCAGCACCCTGACTGCCTGCTCCGGTCTGCCCTCTGTTTCGTCCCAGTGCCGCATCAATCGCGTCTTCAAAGGCTTCTCTGGCGTTTCTTGCGGCATCATATATGGAATCAAAAACGCTGTTTGCACCATCCTGAGCAGCATCAATAGCGTCATTTTGCACAGCCTGCGCTGAATCTATAAAGTCATTAATACCATCCTGAATCGCGTCTGTAGCGTCATTCGCCCAACCCTGCGCCCTGTCTACAAATCCGTCAATGCCGGTTATATCCTGGAAAAAATCTACGAAACGATTGCCGATATATTGAGATGCATCGACTGCTCCGTTAAAAATGCTTTGCCCGAAATCCGCGACTCCGTTTAAAAAATCCTGAAACGTATCAACCGCCGCGTTAAACAAATCATTAGACGCCCCCACAGGATCCGTAAACCAATCCGAAAACCAATTTCCGGTGTCGCTAGCAGCATCCCTAGCTCTATCATAACCGCCTTCGGCGAGGTCTCTTAAAGCATCATAACCATCGCTTGCCTTACCTGAGACGTAGTCCCACGCGTCACTAAAGACACCAAGACCAAGCGCATGCTGTGTCCGGCCAAGCTCTGGCTCGTCTTCCTGCTGCTGCGGCTGTGAAGGCAGCGAAGGCGAAAATGAAGGAAGCGGATAAGTAGGCTTTATTATATATACAGGCGTTTCAGGCGAAGTTGTAGCAGGAGGATAAACCGTTGCTCCGCCTGTAGCGGGTGGCTTCTTATAGTTAGGGTTTATTGTATATACTGGATTTTCAGGATAAGTTGTTGTAGTTGGGTAAACAGTTGATCCGCCTGTAGAAGGTGGTTTCTTGTAAGTAGGTTTTGTTGTATATACAGGCGTTTCAGGCGAAGTTGTTGTAGTCGGATAAACCGTTGCTCCGCCTGTAGAGGGTGGTTTCTTGTAAGTGGGTTTTATTTTATATACGGGTTTTTTATATGACCCAGAGTCGGCATAGGAATCGGCTAACAGTCCGCTTGCCAGAAAAGCCAGAAAAACAATCGTTACAAATAAGCTTTTATAGCTTATTTTCATATGCCACAATATTATCACAAGATTTCGTCAAAATCAAAATTTTTCGTTGAAATAGCGGGAACTTCCGCGTAAAGAACAGAGACATGCCTGCGATTGCTACGAGAATTACCCTTACTTAACCTTGGCTATCGCCAAAAAACTCTCGCCGCCAGAGGACAACGATAAAAAAGCCCGTCAAAAAGACGGGCATTTTTTTATTGGCTATTATTATTTAAATTGCTTCTGTCTACTCCCGCCAGAAATACAATGCCACGGTAAGGGCAATACCGACAAGATAAATGACAAGCGTTTCTGAGAAAAAATAGGGATACACCATTAAGGCAGCCCCGATAATCATAGGCCGCAATAATTTATTTTTTTTACCATACACAAAAACAGCAAACCCAATCGTACTAAAAATAAAGCAAGCGAAGATTTTTGCTGCACTAAAATCGTCAGCCTGCGGTAAGCTGATACCTATCAAAATCTACCTCCATCTTCTTTATTATTTTATCCCAAAGAAAAAACCCTCTGCAATTTATTATCATAGAGGGTTGAAAAGTCAAAATGCCCTATTGGGAAAAATATCTATATTGTCTATTGAGCTCGATTTTTTTTGGTGAGTCTGAATAAAACAAAAAAATGTGTTATGCTGTTTAACAGCGCTAATGGTTCCTGCGGGCTGCAAATATAAAATTTAGGAAATAACCCCTTAAAGATTTATCAGTAAATTTAAACTGGTTTTCTCCAAAAAAATAATCCACGATTGCTTCTCGTAAACGGGCGAGTTCTTTAAGGCGGGGGAACCCTTTTAAATTATCCATAGTCAAATCTATTAATTCCAGAGAACGCTCAAATGCCTGCTGCGTGTAGGCGGGATTATGTTTAGCTTGCCAGTTGAGAGCGCGTTCTACCTCGCTTCCAATGTTTGCCATTTGTTCAATAAATGATAATTGCTTCCAACGTCCAGCCGCAAGGCTTTTATGTTGATAACTCATTGTTTAATCCTCTTGCTAACAACTTCTATAATTTTCTTGCGTATTTGTTCATCATCCACTCCGCGGCTCCTGTTATCTTGGGAAGGACGCATATTTATCACGGAATCAAACTCAATAAAATCTTTCCCCTGCATCTCCGGATAAAGATTAATCCCCCAAAGGCTTTTTTGCCTTGAACCGCTCTCAAGTAACAACGCTTCTAAATCAGAATGTAACTCCCCGTCAACTGCGAGTAGTTCTTTATCAACGTCGACAACTGCTTTTACTAGGTTGCCAAAAATACCAGCTGCCATCTCTCTAAGCCTATTAAGATCCAATGTATTTGTAACTATTTCCATATACTGAATTGCACCTCAATCAGAAACTCTCTGCCCGCCTACCGAGCTATGCGAGGCTGGCAATATATTATCACAGAGGGTTGGAAAGTCAAAAATACCTCATGATTAACTTTCTGGATTATTAACCCTTCCCAAAAATAAAATATTTCCGGATTTTTTTTCTTGAATTATAAATATAAATGGGTGGTCAGCTTTGAATACTTTTCGTTCAAAGATACCCGTGCATTCCATAACTACAGCTGTTGCAGCAGCTGCCTCTGTGCCTTCTTCGTTCACCTCAACAAAAGCCTGGTGTATCACTTGTCCAATAAATAAAATTCTCATGCCATCCATACCTGAAAAATCAGCATCCTTATCCGAAAATGCCATAGGCATGCCCATTTCTTTAAGATCATCAGCCATAAAATATTTACTTTCAACCTTAAATTTTGGTAAAAATATGTCAACGTAGTTTGCATAAAGGTTGTTTTTTAATTCTGTCAACATTTGAGAATTTAGTGATTCTTCTACGGATTTTAAATCGCCCGCCTTGGGAAGAAGTATCAACATTGATAACTCTTTGCCATCATAAGGTAATTCCAATACCTGGAGTTTGTCTGTTTCCGCATAACTAAAATCTGGTTTATTACTGGTTAATTTCATCATTTTAACTTTAATAGACTTCTCCGGGCTTATTCTAAAATCATCATCAATGGTATTTTTTTCATCAAACTGCTTAAGCCATTTTCCTTTAAAATAAATTGCATTAGTAAGGACTAACCGTGTCATATTATTAATTATGCCCGGAGGAATTAAATTCCTTATTTTATTATTTGTTTGCTCTTCAACCCAAGTATTTATTGCAAGGCGTGAATTTTCGGCGTCATACTTAAAATCCAAATTTGTCACTCCTCCGCCATAGTAATCTTTTATTAACTTAAAATAATTCTCAAGGAATGTGTAATCCTTCTCTGCCCATAAAGCATTTGCTACACGTAGCTCATATTTTTTATCTTGCTTATTTATTTGATTATTTATGGCTAAGAAGCCTTCTCTACGGAGAGCGCCATCCTTAGGAAAATGAAACACTACCAGCATTTCCTCTGCGGTCTTTCCCCTTGCGCCTTCATATGTCATTGCTAATGCCGAAGAAATACTGTAAGGAGAGAAGAAAATATTTCCGTCTTTTGATTTGTATTTGGCATAAAGCTCAAAAGCAAATTGATTATTGGCAGCTACAACACCATTTGATTCTTCAGCGCATAGCCTAGAAAGCGGCATACTCAAGCTTATCGCCAGCAAAGCCACTATGGATAACAAATGTTTTTTCAGCATCGAACCTCCTATGTTTTTCTACTATATATAATGTGTATTTTATATTGTAAACAAACCCCTCTGCAATATATTATCACAGAGGGTTAGAAAGTCAAAAACTCCCCAACCCCTAAAGGGACAACTCTCTGTATACATATATTAAGGTTGAGTTGGGTAGGGCTCTCCACCTGCCTCGCTGATACTGTGTAAATTTACTTCGTAAATTTACACAGACTCGGCAGGTGTTCTCGCCCTTTTACCAAGGCAATTTGACAAAAAAGCCCAGCATAAAGCTGGGCTATTTTTGTCAAAACTCCCCTGGTTGGACGAATTTAGCAACTGGTTGATGTTAAGAAACTAATGTTAATTCTTTTCAAATAAGTTTACTACGCTATCCTTCCAACTAAAGTTATTCAATGTCCATCCGTCTGTGGTTTTATAAAAAATAAAAACCCAGGGCAAAGCGTTATTTTTCATTTTTGCAAGATAACGAAATCTGAACACGGAATCACCAATTTTTGTTGAATCAATAAATTCAAAACCAATCGGTTCACCATACCTTTGCCCATACTGTTCTAATTGTGCTTTCGTCTGAATTGCAGCTGAATCAATTTCTGTTGCACTAATAGGGACGTAAGGCTTCATAAGCTTAAAGGCATTATCGATGTCTCCGTTGGCAATTTTTGTCATAATTTTATTAGTTAAATCTTTTGCAGCATTCTCATCAGGAAGAGTCGCACTAAACGAAACAAAACAAAAAAATAGGTTTATCGCTAAGGATAAAATAATTATACACCTTCCTCTCATATCCAACCCTCCTTTTTTATACCAATTAACTTTAAAAAAATAAACCAAAAAACCCTCTGCAATATATTATCACAGAGGGTTTAAAAGTCAAAAACTCCCCCGTCTTTTGAAGTTGGAATGGGCTCTCGTCCCGCCTCGCTGGATACTGTGTAAATTTACGAAGTAAATTTACACAGACTCGGCAGGTGTTCTCGCCCTTTTACCAAGGCAATTTGACAAAAAAGCCCAGCATAAAGCTGGGCTATTTTTGTCAAAACTCCCCGGGTAGGGCTTTCCCTTCGGCGAACCTTCGTCATTCACTTCGCTCATTCCTCTCCACAAAGAGGAAACTACGTTTCCCCTCTCTGGCGGGCTCATCCTTCGGATTCACACCTGTCACTCCCCTTCCTTACGAAGAAGCTTAAATAATTTGAGGGAAATACTTTCCCTCAAACTCCCTTGACGGTTCGAGCCTTATACAAAAAGCATAAAAAAATTAAACCCCACCCGAAAATGGGTGGGGCAATTTTTTTATGGCTCCCCGAGACGCTCTCTCTTCAAACTGCATTTACGGATGAATTTGAGTTTGATATCCTGAGAACGGCCCACGGACAAAAACGTTTGATTTTAAAACCGATTTACTATATACCTGAAGACCTACCAGTATCAATGAAGGAAAGGATTCCAGTTAATTATCTCAGAAGGATGTTTCCCGTGTCTTAACTAAATAAATGAGGGAACTATTTTTTTATTATCTGACTTCGTTTAAAAGACGGTTCAAATATAATTACTTTTCTTTCAGCTAATTCAATAATATCAATACTATCTCTGTGAACGCCATTTATCACCAAATCGTCAACTCTCAATGCTAAAATTTCATTTATTCTGGCAAAAAAACTGATGTTCGTTCCTTCGAATCCTGTACAATTTATCCCAAATACTCGACCTTGCTCATCCATCACCGGACCTCCACTGGCCCCACCAATAATTCTTATACTTCCCCTGTAACACGGAAAAGGAAGCATTGATTTGTCTCTACCTTCCGGAAGATAATCTTCCAATACTCCATCATAATATTCAGGTTTTAATGTAAGGGTTTGCACGTTACCTTCTATTTCGGTTTTAGACCCCGGATAAGCATAAGTTACTATCCTTGCCCCTTGTTTTGGCTCAATTAAAGTTAGAACAAGAAGCTTATTGGATCGTGGCTCACCGGTAATTTTATGCCTTTGTTGCTCTAATGCACCGACCACCACATCAGATTTTGTATTGGAATAACAGCTAAGGACTGGTCTTATTATATATTTATCATCGGGTAAAATTTGTAAACCAAATATTGGATATTTTTGCTTGCCTCTTTCGTCGAATACATCCTTTATAACGTGTTTTGCTGTAACAAAAATTCCCGTATTAGTAATAAAAAAAGCAGAGCCCACAACCAATCTTTTTCCATCTACCTCTTTGAGGATTGGAAAAATGGCTAAACTTGGGTCTGCTTCTTCGCCTTTTCCTGTTTTACAAATATAAGACATTGTCGATACTCGCGTTAATCGCGTGTAATCATTTGAGAAAAAGAATAAACCTTTCCAAATGGCTCAATATAACGTTTTTGTTTATTTTTCTCGATAGTAGCCTCGACAAAATAACCACTAATCGCACAAGACTTAACTGACTTATCCTTAGACATTATATCCATAATTCTACTCAAGCATTCATTCATACCCTTGTGTAACATTGCAGATAAGCGCAACCTGTATCTGATAAGACTAATAACGCCCTCTGCTAATATCTCGACTATCTTGTTGTATCTTTCTTTTGGGCTATACTCTAAATTCATAATCCACCTCACTATTGTTTAAATGTTTTGAAAGGGCATTTTCCCTAATAAAATTTGCAAGCCTCCCGAAAATGTTTCGTTTTTGTGTCTCATCTGTAACTTCTAACTTGATAATTTTTATTAACACAGGCATAAGACTCTTAACCTCATCTATTTTTTGTTGTAGATATCCTTCGCCAGTGTTCACCAAACTGAGAGCCTCTATGCTGGTCAAACCAAAAGCCTCATAAATATTTAGCAATTGCTGGGTTTCTGCTCTAAGCTGCGCAAGGGTATTCTTTTGTGATTCTGCTATTGCGCGTCTCTCTCGAGCTATATCCTTTAAGGTGCTGGCATTCGTTACCCTCGCATTAGGATTCTTTTGAAGCCTGTTATATGTCCTATCTAAAAGAATTCCCAGCACTTGCGATGAACGCTGAAGTTCGTTATACTTATCCCAATAAAGCTGTATTCTGCTCGCAACCTGCACAGTTAATTCTACCAACAGACCAAGCGCCGACCCGTTAGCTTGTATATCTTGCCCGATGCTCTTTAAAATTGTTCTACGATAATCAGCAATATCATTGCAAACCTGTGACTTAGAGACACCAACAATATCAGCTATCACACGGAAAGGTTTCTTTTCAGCAAAATGCAGTTTGGCTTCTTGTTCTATGCGAGTAATACGCCAATTAAGAAGCATACCTATTTGTTGATTGTATTCGTTCTCGGTCAGGTTAAACTCAACAAGGATATTTATTTCAGGCAAAAGTTCGACATCTACGTGAATACCTGACTCATCCCTATACCATCTTGGTCCAATTTTGTCCATTTTGTCCACCTCCGAACGCCGCTTTATACCCTATTTTTTGACCATCTTTATGCACAAAAACGCTATTGAACGACGCTTTTTCTATATAATGCGTCGTTATATCGCCAAAAGGTCAGCAGCCTGCTGTATCTGCTCCCTGCTAACGTGAGTATATATCTGAGTTGTTGATATATCTGCGTGGCCGAGAAATTCCTGCACTACCCGTAAATTCCCTGTCTTATTTAACAATTCTGTTCCAACCGTATGCCTAAGAGAGTGCGGCGTAAAGTGCCCCTCGATTCCAGCTTGCTTAACCCATTTAGCGAGGTCTCGCTGCACGGCTCGCTTACTAAGACGTTTTCCAAGTCTACTAACGAATAATGGCGAATCCGCAGACAAACCTTCACCCTTCTTTTTCTTCCAACTCAAAAAATCTTGTATATGCTCTCTGATTGCCTTATTGAGAGGTATTTCTCGAAATTTAGAACCCTTGCCAATCACCTCGAGAACTGTTCTGTTTTCTACGTCTCCAACATCAAGTCCCATAACCTCAGCCAAACGCAAACCAGTATTAAGCATTAAATCGTATAGCGCATATGATCTAACTGCATCTCGGCGCAATTTTAATGTCTTGATCAAGATTCCTTTTAATTCACTTGTAAAATATTTAATCCCTTGTCTTTTCATTTGCCACCTTTGTAATTTCTTCGATTACATATTGCGAAAATTTTTTTTCGCCTTCAAGCTTTTCCAGTTCATCCAATTTCTTTCTCAAGGTCCTTATAGCCTTGATTGATACATCGTCTAATTTGCTTGCTTGTCTCTTAAACTCCTTCTTAACAATCTCTATCATTGACTCTATGTCTTCACTCTGCTTATTAGCACTACCAATAACGTTTCCATCATCAAAAGCGGGATGGTCACCCGTCTTCAAACCACGAACTAAGCGCCTCTTAAATTCTTTCTCTAATTCGAACTGACGCTTCAAGGCATCGGTTTCTTGGAAAATTCGCTCTGTATCAATTTTTAGCTTTTCTTTAATCTGCTTGAAGGTAAATCCTTTGCTCTGCTTAATCAAAATTCGGCGCAAATAAAACACAACGGATTCCGGATATAGGGCTATGATACCTTTACCTTCACTTCTTTTGATGGGAGGTGGAATTAGACGAAAGGTATCCCGGAGATACTCAAACATCTTCTTGCTAAGTTTTCCACCAAGCTCTTTAAGTATTTTTGTAGCGCTACAAAGCTTTGGCTGATTTGAAGAAATTGACCATTTCATATTAGTATTTACTAAATAGTATATACTAATATAATGCTGGTGTCAAGAAGCTTATAATTATTTACTAAGAACTCCACCATTCAGTAAGCTTCCTGTTTCTGAATTTTAAATGATAAGTCTGAGTAAAATTTGAGTTGCTCCTTAATAGTTTGCTTTGTCCGACCACCCAAGTCATCCATTGACCTTCTGAGTCTGTTCCCTGAAGAATCGTATCTCGAGCAGGGTTCGGTTCTCTACCTACTATCTTTACTACTTCATAATATGACATTCCAGTATATAGAGAGGCTTCCTGTTGCCTGATATGTAAATCTTCAAAGCACGTTGCGCAACCAGAAGAGATTAGAATAGCTACAAAAACCAGAATTAAATTTTTCATATCCATCCTCCTTCTTTATTTGTTCTCCAAACAATAATAATCTCTTATTTTTTAAGTTTAGGTTGTGATAATGTTTCGTTTATTTTCTCCAAAATCGTATCTTCGTTAATAAGAAAACCCGTTGCCTTCAGGGTGATTTTTATCTTGTTATCTCCCATATCGCTAAAAAACACTCCGTAATGATTCATATAATGCTCAGGATAAAGCGAGCCTAAAATTTTCTTATTTTCATAATCCTTCTTGAGCACATTGATGCCCAAATCGCGAAAAGTTTCTATTACTGCATTAAATGCCTCGTCATAAGAACTGCTCACTACTATTTCCTTAGAGTGTTTATGTCTTTCTAAATTATGAAGATAAATATCTCCTTTTTCAGATAAGCTTGCGCAGCCGCCTACTAACGTTAAGATAACTATCAGATAAATTGCTTCTTTCATACAGACACCTCCTTGCCTGCCCAAAAATAAAAGGGGGGCAAGCATTTTTAAGTCCCTCACCCAACTTGCAAGTAAAAGTGAAAGACCGCTTGCCCCGAAACGTTTGTACGCTCGAGACATAGTCTTTTCCTCTTGCAAGTTGGTTTGTAAATCAGGAAAATCTATGTTCTATATAGAAACCTTTATTGTTAGATTATACTCCGCCTCCTTTTTTAATCCTGTCTTACGGAAGATACTTTACTGACAAACTTAATATATCATAATTCATTATATAATTTGTTAGCAATTATTAGACTTATGATGAGATAATTTTATTAGATAGAATATATGCCCTTATTGCTCGAACACGTTCTGGGATACGGAAGAGACACTCATCGTCCAACCCATCAATAAATTGTTCTATAATATCTAAGGTTTCTGAATTAAAGTTTTGGTATTCATATTTAAGTATACCATCTAAAAGTCGAAGTAAATCACTGAATCCGTACCCCGAATCACCCTTCAAATTATCTTTAGCAGATTTTAATACACCTTTCAATATATTTGTTCGATATCCTACATACAGAAAAAAATAGCCGATTGGCGCATAAGCATTGCCTTTGGATATTCGTTGAAGCAAAACTTCACAAAATCGTTGTATATCTTTTCCTGTAAGTGATTGAAAATAGCGTACAAGGATTGTCCCATTGTCGGATTCAAGTTTTGCGCTCTGTGGGTCAGGAACAATCGATTGCATTTCTGGGGAATCAGCCGTTCTCCAATCAGTTCCCACACCCGTAACTTTGCGCCCCTGATAGTTTAGAACAACACTACCAAGTCCTCCAACTCGTCGTCCGCAGTCTTTATAGCGATGCGCCTCGCTTTGAAGAACGCTTAAAATCTCTTTTTCGATAGGGTCTTTTATGGTTGCTATTGATTCCATCGGTGGTTCAACATCCTTCTTCTTTGGTTGAGGAGCGTTAAATTTAACCTTTTTAACCCTATGAATATTTCCGTATTGGTCAATAAATTCGAGATCAAGGACTAATGGCTCTCCAATTTTCTTTATAGGCGGATGAATCCAAAAATCTGCCCTTCCGTCAGTGGTATACTGAGGAGGGATATAGTATCCCCCGTATATATTTTCTTTTTGATGTCGAACCATCATATGACCATCAACTTTCGGTTTCCGTACTCTGGCGCCACACACCTTAACAGCTTGATTTGTTATGTTTGTAACGTACCAATCACAGACAAGCTGCATAGAAGGTTCGCCATCGAATGTCCCCATACTCCACCAGCTATGACGTGGTTTCGGTATTAAACGTAATGTCTCTTTCGGCACTCGCGGTTGATATCGAGTAATTCTACGATAAAGCCAATGCCAAGCCTTTCCGATTCCAGAAAAGATTTTGCCAATATTCAATAAAAAAGTAACTATCCCAGCTATAGACGCTATCGTTACAACTATCCAAGACCAAATATTTGTCCAATCAATCTTCATAGTTCCTTCCTTCAAAATTGTTGAAGTGACTGCAAAGAAATCTTACCTTCGTGGGGAGCTCCACCATTGATGTATACCTTCCATACAACTTCATACTTCGTTACGTCCCACCATAAATCGTGGGTCATATGATATTGGAGTATTGAAATCCCACCTTTACCAAATATTCTCAAGCGCTTCTTTGGCAACAAATCTTTCCCAAATTGTCTCTTCCCGGTGTCTGGCAAAGCAGAAAAATCAAAGGTCAAACAAGTATATCCCCTCTTTTCTTCTGACTCAACCGCTTGTAAATGAGAATAATTCCATTCAGTCTTTTCAAGATATTTAGTAGGAAACCACAGTTCAGCCACTACGTTCTCAAATGCCTTATCTCCAAGATTCCATACATCAAATATCAAGGAATACTTGTGCAAGTTTTGAGTCATTTCCAGCGTTTCAAAAACAACATCTATTTTTGAGGTTGTCTTCGGTATTGAATATTCACTCTTTAGCTTTTCATACTCTTTTTTCTCTTCCTGAGAAAACTCTTTTATTACTGTCTGGATGTCAAATTCAGAACAAACCACTTGAATAGTTTCCATAAACTCAGTTTCGTCGAAAAAGTATTTTCCTTGAGATACCAAATTAAGTGGGGCACCAAAACCACCCGGAGATATATTGCTACATAAAGGAAAAATTTTCCGGTCTTTAGCCCATAAAACAGCCGATTCCCACCACACCCAACCACTTTCTTTAGACTTAATTGAACAAATTGTAATTATAGCATCAGCATTTTTTAACTTAAGTTCCATCATAGTCTTGAGCGGATTGTCTCCGGAACCAATATCTCTTCGAGCAACGAATGTTTCAATCTTGTCTGCTGCCCATCTGGTAATAATAACTTTTACGAAATCCGCGAGTGCTAATTCGTCTCCATCGTAGCTAATAAATATCAAGGGCTTTTCGCCTTGTATCTTTTTCGCCTCCAAAGCAATACTGCTCTTAAATTTAGAAATAGAAGAAACTAACATATTGATATCTGTTAATAGGTTGATTGCGTATCCGTAATTACCGTGATACATAAAGCTCTTTTCTTCATATTCGGTGAACTGTGATATACTTTCTCGAATATAGTCGATGTCTTTAGTTAATTCTTGTAGCTGTTTTAGTATAACATTGTATCTTTTGGCGGCCTGAGGATAAGAAGAATCGCTTTTATCTTTATGGTTGATAGATGATTTTATCGTTTCTCCAAGCGAAGATAACTGACCATAAAGTACCTCTATACGTTGCACTAAATTATTTTCTTCCATTTTTTTCGTCCTCTTACTCGACTTTATTTTTTCCAACAACACGCGCGCCGATTCGTCGTTAAAGTATATTGCTCATTTCCTGTAAGCTAATATTTTTTTAATCACAGAGATTTTCTTTCTTAAATCACCTGTGCCAGAAGAATCATTTTCATAAAAGAGCCTCAAAGCAGCTTTGTCTTTAAAGTCTTTTCGCATAGATATCAATATCGATATTGCATTTTCAACTATGAACTTCAAGGCACTTACTTGGTCTGAACCTTCTTCCGGGAAGTTACCTTTGTGGACCAATTCATTCCTTAGTGAACATAAAAAATCAATGACATAATTCCATTTGGGAGTTTGATGAAATAATAGTTTAATTCGATTGCCTGTTAGCTTAATAGTCGATTCTTCAGAATAGAATGTAATTACTTCCAAAATCCTCCATAATTTAAGAAAATCTGTCTCCCACTCCAAAGAATCCAGCGCTTTTACATAATGAAATAGGGCTTCTAATATAATTACCTCTATGCTTTCTTCCTTGATTTCATCTCGAAAAACTTTTAATAGCAGTCTAAAAACTTCGGGTTTAAAGAATGCCCCGGTTCTATTAAAGGTCTTATATTTGTATTCGATTAAATCATATCTAAAATGAAGGTATTCTCTTTTCGAATTATAAACTAAACAAAACGGTGAAGGCAAAAAACTATTTAAGTAAGCGTGCCTACTGCCGAAATGAACAGAAATGACACCAAAATTATTACTAAAATTGAGTATAGCTCTAAATAATTCAAATATATCAAACGCTTTCCAAAATGCCTCTCCATCATTCCTTCCTGAAACTATACATTCAAAAGGTTGGAACATCGCAGGGCTCGGTGGGATTTTAACATTGACATAAAGTCTTGATTCCGCAATAAATTTTTCTAAATTAAAATTCCTATCAATAAAACTATGGGTCCTGCTAAAAAGCTTACTTCCTCTTAATGCAAAAAACCGTTTCTTTTCAATACTACTACGTTCGATGTTAAGATAAAAAATAAAACGGAAAACTTCGGGTTTTATTCCTTTCCTTGCTTCAATTTCTTCCAAAATCGCCCTCTTAAAATCTTCTATTGAATGCGAAGTGTATTTCTGGAATCTCGAAATGGAAACAAGAAGCAAATTTAGTCTTTCCCTGATTTTTTTAATTCCCTTTATGTCAACGTTAAAAAGCAGAATATTACTACATAAGGAGTGGTGAAATACATTATCGTGCACTGTTTTCTTCAACTCCTCTAAGGCAAACTCAACTTTCTTATTGTCTTTAATTTCAATCTGTATCATTCTTGACATCGTTAGGTTTGAGAAGTTGCTGAAGTACTCCTACTGCCTTCTCCCATTGACTAAAATGCAATTCTTCCTGAAGCTGTCTTTGTAGCTGCCGTTTTCTTGTTTCTAAAGGCTCAACACCCACTAAGGACATCACCCTTCCTTTAAGGAAGACTGCCAACTTATTATCAATTTTATTAAGGAAATCTGCATCTGTTTTGGCTTCCATTAAAATACGAACCTGCCAAAGAGGCATTATAACATCGACTATATTAAAAGAAAAAGCTGCTTGTGGGAGTGAATTTGGTTTGGCTATCTCCTGATAGGATTCTGCAATAGAGGCAATGTTATCAATACACATCTGAGTGATATCTTTATGGTCGATGCTGTAGAAAAGCATCCCGATAACCGCAAGACCGTCTGTGGCTTCTTCAGCAAATGTCAGCTCAATAAAGGTTTTCTTATTTGAAAACACAAGCCAGAAGAAACTAAGATACCATTTGAAGCAATCTTTCAGTTCCTTGATATGGTCGCTATTGTCTGTTATTGGCTTTTGTAATAGACTAAAGAAAATTTTTGAGATGTGCATTATCGTATGAATTATATGCCAAAGAAGGAAATTGGGGCCGAAATCAATCTGCTCGCCAATCTTATACAAATGACGCGTAATCGATTCATTTAGTTCAATAAAATCGCTGTACGGATTTATCCAGTGCTTTTCCTCATCTGGTTTCTCAATTAAATCTTGAGCTCTTGCAACAAGATATCCCAAAGAAACCTCTTGGGTTAAGTCATACGGTGGTGTCAATGGCAAATTAAGGAAAGTCGCTGGAGCAAGTCGTTGTTGAGTTACTGCGCCTACCAATAGACTGTATATATAATCCAAAAGCTGTTTCATTATTGCATCAACGTTAAAGTGTTTCCCCGCAACAGCAATATGCCCCACAGTCATTATATTTGTTATAACGTGGTTACTAAGAGCGACATTGCCTTTTGCAAGAAATTCCACAGCTATCTTCGTTAGTTCTTTGAGTATGGTAAGGTGAACATCCGCTATATCAACATTGACAGGAGAAGCCTTTACAACATCCAAAAGAATATTGGCTCCTTGTAATGCAACATCATTCATTTTTTCTATTTGAGCCATCTCGACACAAGTACTCAAATATCCTACTGGAAGATAGGTTAAGGGCGCCGTATTCTTATGGAATGCCGGAGACTTAAGGTTGGTTATATGTATAGAAATTTTACCCAATGCTTGGACTACACAAATCGCAGCCGTTTCCACTTTCTTATCTATTGCATTACGAGAGATATTGCGATAATGCTCATAGATTGGGGTCAAGATATCATTCACGTCACTGCCTAAAACTAACCCCAATGCTTCTGTTTCTGCATAAATGCGGAGATTATCTTTTCGTTTGTCCAAGAAATAACAAGCAATATCTGCCATTGCAAATATCGCGAGTTGAGCTCTTAATACTTCTTGCTTTACAATTGCCTTATGTGCTACTTCTGCAAATTCGTTTAACCAAATCTTTAACGGCCCTATATTGTAAGATTGTTGAGACAAAAACTGCTCCATTGCCTTAACGGGTAATTTATCCTGTTCTGCTTTTGGTAAAAACATCCATTTAAATCTGGCCCAAAAGGCAATGTTCTTGCAAGTCTTGTCCAGATAAGACTTAACTGTGCTCGATAATTGGCTAATAGCATCATTGGATCCTAATAGATTTGTTATGTGGCGATGATGCCACCTTAATAGATCAATGGACATTGCAACAAACAAGATTGCTATAGGTAATAATACTGCCTTTGCGTACCCAAATGCTTCACCTATCGCCATTAGGAAAGAAATAAGACAGAAAATTGACAACAATGCAAATATATATCGAGTTACCTTGTCCTCTCTGTATAGTCGAATAATCGAGGACGAGAAACTTTCGGCAGCTGCTTGAATAGGGATTATTGAGAGTGAGATAACTAAGGCCAATATAGTACCTATCAAACCCCCTATCGCAAGAAATATGGCGTCGAGATTGCTAATCTTACCAACTACGCTCTGCGCCAATGGCATATAAAGAATAAAGAGTATAAATAAGCCGAAGATAGAAGCCGCACAATTACTAATAATTGTAAAGCACTTCTTAGCGCTACCTGCCACGGTGAAATAACAATTCATTACTCGTATATAAGATAATCCGGCGCGCTGTCGCGCGGTAGCCATCATCGATTTAAGTTTATGGCGAATGGAAATCATACGCTTACGAGTCGCAACAATGCATTTCTTAAGGTTCTCAAGAAGGTGTGAACTTAAAGTTATTGTTCGAGTCCAAGAGGTAGTTGCATAATACTTTATTTTTGTAAGCAGTGGTTTGAGATTCATTTCTTCTTATCCAGTTTAATCTTTTCTAATAGCACACTCGCTGATTCATCTGTCGAGCCCTGAGGAACTCAACTCAGCCACTTCGCGAGTAATCATTAACGATTCTTGCATTGTCTCATAGTCTCCTCCATTCCTTGTGCAATATTGTCATTTATTATACTTTGCTATATAATCAAAGTCAATTAAGCTAAGGGGGCAAGAGGATATGTTCACAAAAGACGCTGAGAAGAAATTTACCTGCGTAGTATATACAAGGATATCTGACCAAGATCCAGAAGAAATTTCGCCAAGTGATACAATAGAAAGCCAAAGAGACATATGCGAAAGTTTTTTTAAAACCCGCCCTCACTGGAAACTCATTCCAACAAGATACGATGATAGAAATTACTCTGGCGGAACTTTGGATAGACCTGCCTTAAAACGACTATTACAGGATGCTGAGCAGGGCAAATTTGATATGATAATTGTCAAAAGCATCGACCGCTTTAGTAGAGACCTTGTGCAATTCTTCCAAATATGGCCTAAATTGGAAGAACACGGTATAAATATATGTTGTGCCAGTCAAACATTTAGTACTGCTGACGCCACTGGTAAGTTAATCTTACAGGTTCTCCTAAGTTTCGCCGAGTTCGAAAGACGTCTTGCCAGCGAAAGAACCAGAGACAGAATGAGGTATCGTGCAAAAAAAGGCCTATTCCACGGCGGATATCCTCCCTTAGGGTACGATTTTCATCCAAGCGAAAAAGGCATACTGAAAGTAAACCCAAAAGAAACAAAAATAGCAAAGCGTATTTTCGCAAAATATACCGAAGTGCAATCTGCAAATCGTATCGCTACATATTTTAATGGTCTTGGCTATCGCACAAAAACGTGGAAAACCAAGACGGGTGATGTCAAGGGAGGAAATAAATTTACCGAAGGTATTATATTGAATATTCTCAAGAATCCTGTTTACATAGGTAAAACTGTGGCTATAACAAGAAAAGGGGATAAAGAAGAACGAGAGTATTTTCAAGCGAATTGGAAAACCATTATCAGCAAGAATTTATTTGATAGAGTGCAGCGTATCATTAACTCAAATGCTCAAACAAAAGGTTCAGTAAGTGAAAATAAATATGGTCATTTACTAAGAGGCTTGGTTTGGTGCGACCATTGCAAATCACAGATGTCGCCCAACTATTCTCTAAAGAAAGGAAGGCCGTATCTATATTACAAATGTACGCGAGTAGGTCATTCGGATAAAAACGCCTGCTGTATCAAAAGCACTCCTGCCAGAGAATTAGAACATCTGGTTATAGATAGAATCAAATTTATAGCGAATCACAAAAATATCATAGACTCTATTGTCAGTGCTGCTATGAAATCATCTAAGAACAAGCTACCCGGTTTACAAAAAGAAAAAGCCGAAATTATTGGTAAGCTGACCAAAAATAATAACAAGGCACAGCCTTTAATAGCGTCTATCGAACGGAAGAAATTCTCTCTTGTTGAAGAGGCATTGGAAAAGCTTGAAGAAGTAAAAGAGGCTTTAGAAAACAGACTTCAAGAACTTAATCTTGAGATTGAAAGAGAAAAATCGAAGATACTTGACCCTGCTATTATAGTTCAGACCCTAAGATTGTTCAGTGAAACATTTGATAAGCTGCCGTCTACCAAACAAGGCGAACTGCTACATCTTCTTATCAAAAAGATTATCTATCACGAGAATCCCTCAAAGATTAGGATTACCTTCTATGACCTACCAGAAATAAAGACGCCAGAAGAACTTAAAAAAGGCTCTTCTGGCAGCTCTATCTCTCAGTTTGATAAGAGAATGAATTGGCTCCCCGGGTAGGGCTCGAACCTACGACCTACTGGTTACACGCTGACTCACATTACTGTGAGAGTCGGACTATACCTTTGCCATGTCCACATCGGATTTAGGCAGCGAGTGTCTAGTCTCTGCACCTTCCCATACAGGGCTTGGCTCAGGATTGCCCCAACGTAACGTCGGGGTTTCCCTGAATTTACTCGCTTTTTCATCTTACGGTTTCCCATAAGAGCTGCTAACACCTTGAGTTCAAGATCTCTCGGCTATCGCCTCGAGATGCTCGGCCTTCGGCCTCGCACAGCCAGCCGCTCTACCAATTGAGCTACCGGGGAATAAATTTGTAAAAGAACAATGTTATTATCCCGACTCACCTAGATACGGGGTAAATTTCTTTCATAAATTTACCCCGAGTTCGTCGGGACAAATTCGCCTTTATCAAAATTGTGGAAAAAGGCGAATTTGGCTACCGGGGAATAAATTTGTAAAAGAACAAACGAGGGGTAATTATAGCGTAATTGTTATTTTACGTCAACACACACTTAAGTTTGGATTTACCCTATACCGGCCTCTTCTCGAGCAATGCTTTGCCTAGAGTTGCGGAATCAATATATTCAATCTGGGTACCAAGCGGAACTCCTATGGCTATACGGTACATTTTGATTTTATAAGGAGAAATTTTTTCAATCAAATATTGCGCAGTTAACTCTCCGTCGTTATCGGCATCCGTAGAAATTATAATTTCCTTTATTTCTCCTTGTTCGATACGGTTCATTAGTTTTCTTAAGTTTAAATCTTCGCCGTTTACTCCATCAAGGGGTGAAATTGAGCCTAAAAGAACATAATAAAGGCCATTATATTGCGAAGTCTTTTCAATGGCTAAAATATCCTTGGGCTCTTCAATGATACAAACCATTTCCTTGTCGCGTTTATAGTCGCTGCATATGGAACAAACTTCATGGGTTGAAAAGTTATTACATAGTTTACAGGGTTTTATATGATTATGGATTTCCTCTATTTTACGCGACAGGTCTTTTACATCCTCCGGAGACATTTTAAGGATATAAAAAGCAATACGCTCGGCACTGCGCCTGCCTATTCCCGGGAAACGCGCTAAACTCGTAACTAACTCGTTAAATATTTTTGGAAAACTCATTTTACAGATGGTAGATGACAGCTTGGCAAATAGCAGATAAAATCACCTGCTATCTGTAGCTTGCCATCGGTTTAACTTTTTTTGTTCAAATTACTCATCGTCCGTATGAAACTGGCCGCCAAAAGTATCCATCAGTTCGTTTATAAATTCATTTTGCTGCCCGGAAGGATTACCCTCCGCCTGCGTTTGGGCAGAACTTGCTTTATGTTGCGCAATATTAACAGTTTTTGACGTAATCCTATCCGAAAGGATAAATTTTATACCGATTTTTTTATTCAATATTTTAGAAACAACGTCCTCGATAAATTTTACGTTCTTGGGTTCCTCAACTATTTCTTTGTGAAAATAATCTTTGTTGGAAAATCCTATTTTTACGATATTTGAACTTGAAGAAAGGGGCTCGGCAAACGAAAGATGCGAACTTATAGCCGCACGGACCTTCTGTATATTTACGATTATCTCCGCCCATCTTGCCTTAATTTCGGAAAGCAAAAGGCCATCATTATCAATTTTTGTTTCAGTTTGTGACTCTTGTGATAAAGACACTTTTTTAACGCTACCCTCTTCATCGTCTATATCAAAATCCCCTTCCAGCTTGATATTTGAATCCGAAAGTTTAGTTTCAGCGTTTACTTTTTTATCAGGCAGGCTTTTTTTATCAACAGGCATATTCATGATTTTTTCTTCAGACTTCTTATAATCGGATTCCTGCGGCAAAATGAATTTTACAAGCGCAAGCTCAAGCGGTATCCTTACCGTATTTAGCCTGTGGGAAAGTTCTTTTGCTTCTATCAGCAAATCGATTATTTTTAAAATTTGCGAAAGGGTAATTGAACTGCACGCCTTAAGAATCGACGCCTTGGACTCTGTAGATATATCCTCCAGGCTATTGAAAGTTTTTAGGCTTACCTTGGCTAAGAGAAAATTTCTTAGATACTCGATAAGCGCGTTTACGAATATACTTAAGTCTTTGCCGTCCTGAACTACTCTATCTACAAAATCCAACGAAGACTGTAAATCCTTGTTTACGATAAAACCTGCCATTTTACTCAAGCTGTCCTCGTCAATTATTCCCAAAAATGAAAAAACATCCTCCATAGAACCTTTTTCAAGCACTACAGGAACAAGCTGATCAAGCAATGACTCAGCGTCTCTGATACTTCCGCCGGAAGCTCTTGCTATAGCATATAGAAGATTATCGTTTATTTTTACTCCTTCAATTTTTGTAATACTTTTCAGTTTATTTACAATTTTCTCCAGCGCAACAAGCTTAAATTGAAATTTCTGGCATCTTGATAAAATCGTAGGTATTACTTTATGCGGATGAGTAGTTGCGAAAATAAATTTAACGTGGGTAGGCGGCTCTTCAAGTGTTTTTAGGAGAGCGTTAAAAGCTTCTTGGGTAAGCATATGCACTTCATCAATGATATATACTTTGTAGCGCGAATGCGCAGGGGACAATTTAACATTCTCGCGAAGCGTGCGTATTTCATCAATACCCCTGTTTGAAGCGCCATCAACCTCGATAATATCCAAAGAAGAACCTTTGGTAATTTCAACACAGCTGATGCATTTACCGCAAGGCGATACCACCGGCGAATTTTCACTTTCGCAATTAAGTGCCTTTGCAAAAATTCGCGCAAGGGAAGTTTTGCCGGTCCCGCGCGGCCCACTAAAAAGATAGGCGTGATGAATATGCTTTTTAAGAATAGCGTTTTTGATAGAAGTTACAACATTTTCCTGGCCTATAACTTCATCAAAATTCTGCGGGCGATACTTTAAAGCAAATGCGATGTAGTCCATAATTCGTTAATTATTTAATTTATTAATCAATCACGGAAGGGTGGGGATTTGAACCCCAGGTACAACCTTACGATCGTACACCGGTTTAGCAAACCGGCGCCTTAAACCACTCGGCCACCCTTCCAAGCTACTATTTCATTCTTTAGCCATTCTCTACCATGGCCAGTTTTCAAAAAATTTTCTCCTTTGCGTACTTCTATTATTGTCTCATATTCTTCACTATGTAACAATTCAAATGGCTTTCTTGATTTTGTCGATTTTACTTTTCCCGCATTGTGCAATTTTATACGATTTTTTAAATCTCTCGTACTGCCGATGTAAAGCTTATTATCTTTACTACTTCGCAACACATATATCCACGGCATATTACTTAGCAAAAGCGCTGTTTATGTATAAATTAAGGTGGGGATTTTCCGCCGCAGGCGGACCCGCCCGCCTATATATTTTTTATTAAGGTGGCGGGGAACCCCAGGTACAACCTTACGATCGTACACCGGTTTAGTCCGCCACCACTTCGTTGGTCGGATTAATTCAACTAAAGCCTTTTTGTGGTTACACACAAAAAGGCTAAGTTTCATTGAACAAACCGGCGCCTTTCCGCCAGAGGCGGATCCGCCCACATATAAAAAGTCATCAGTGGCGGAAAACCACTCGGCCACCTCTCCAAAAAATTACGAAGTAATTTTTTGGATTTCGAGTCTCACCGAAAGTGAGACGAGAAATCTTTAAAATAACTATTCTATCAATGCAAAATCTGCGTAAACAAGTTTTTAATCAATAAGGCGCCGCCGGTTAAACCCTCAACTAAGACCTTCCCCAGATTTATTTCAAACGCTGCCATTAAATACACTCCCAATAACAAAAGGTTTATTATATATAGAATGCTGAAATTAAACAAATAATTTATAACACTGGCAAAATTCTTGCCTTTGTTTTCCCGCGCAATAAAAATAAGGTGCGATGTAAAAACAAAACCGCCAAGGAAAACAAAAATTCCTTTATCGATTTCCAGGTTAAATGCTTTTGGAAGTATAAAATAACCAAGGCTTAAAAGAACAAGAAACGAAGGCACAAGATATGAGAGAAACGATGAATGGAAGAAAAAATTCTGTATCTTTTTATAAATCCCATTTAAATCGACAAGGAAAGTGTAAAACGAAAAAGCAGAAAGTGCCGAGAAAAAAAGAATATTTATATTAAGCGCTTCCTGCGCTCTTATTTCTTTAAAAAATTCTTTGCTTATAGAAATTACGAAACAAAATATAATTAAAAAAAGAAAAAATTTAATTAAAGTAAAGAAAGAATTTTGTTTTGTAACTTTTTCATCCATTTTGCACCTCTCTCTTGTAAATTATTCGGAAATTTTTTCCAGCCCGCCCATGTATGTCCGTAAAACTTCAGGTATCGTAATTGTGCCATCGGCTTGCTGATAGTTTTCAAGGATAGCAACCACCAGGCGCGCCAAAGCAACCCCTGAGCCGTTTAAGGTATGAACAAACTTAAGTTTTCCGGTTTCTTTTTCTTTGTAGCGAATATTTGCGCGCCTTGCCTGAAAATCCTCAAAATTGCTGCAGCTTGAAACTTCAAGCCATTTATCGATCCCCGGCGCATAAATTTCAATATCATAACATTTTGCCGCGGCAAAACTGATATCGCCGGTTGCAAGTTCTAATATCCTATAAGGAATATTCAACAACTCTAAAACCGTATATGCATTTGTGAGCAGTTTTTCAAGCTCCTCGTAAGAAGTATCTGGCTTTACAAATTTAACAAGCTCTACTTTATCGAATTGGTGCACCCGCGTTAACCCCTTTGTATCTTTTCCATAAGAACCAGCTTCTCTTCTAAAACACGCGGTATACGCAGTATAGTAGATTGGCAAATCCTCTTCGCGCAAAACTTCGTCTCGGTGAATGTTGGTTACAGGGACTTCCGCCGTGGGAATAAGAAAAAGTTCGTCATCGTGAAGTTTATACATATCCTCTTCAAGCTTCGGTAATTGGCCTGTTGCACGCATTGAATCACGGTTAACCAGCATCGGCGGAAACACTTCTTTAAATCCATGCTTTTGCGTATGCAAATCAAGCATAAAATTAATCAGCGCTCTTTCAAGCCGTGCGCCAGCGCCCTTGAACAAAACGAAATTCGAACCGCTTATTTTGGCAGCACGCTTAAAATCTATGATATCCAGATGTTCGGCAAGCGTAATGTGATCAAGCGGCTTAAAATCAAACCTACGTTTATTCCCCCATTCTTTAATAACCTTATTATTTGACGGATGCCCTTTTGGTATAGACGGATGCGGAACATTCGGGATTCTCAGCAACTGGTCTTTAAATCTGGCTTCTAATTCGTTAAAATTTTTGTTTAACTCGCTAATCTGCTTTTTTATTTCTCTACCTTCCGCAATCTTTGCAGCAGGCTCTTTCTTTTCCTTAATAATTATTTTCATCTCAGCGTCAATCTTATTTTGGAGTGCGGATAATTCCTCTATTTGACGCATAAGCCGCCTTCTCTCTTCGTCTAAAGAAAGAAAACCATCCAGGTCGAATTTATCATTCCTGTCTTTTAAAGCCTGCCTTACTGTATCCGGATTTTCTCTTATAAACTTTGCATCCAACATATTTCCCTCTTGCTTAACAACCTAACAACATAAAAACATAATAGCCCAATCATCCCTTAACAACCGCTAACGGCCGCATTCTGCAAACCTTACGGGAAATACCACTTTCCTGTACGACCTCTATAACATCATCTATATTCTTATACACTGAAGGAGCTTCTTCGACAATAGTTTTTTTTCCGGTTGCCCTTACTTCTATGCCTTTAGCCTTAAGTTCTTTTAAAAGAACATTTACATCTATTCTCTTTAATGCTTCGTGGCGCGAAGAAACTCTGCCGGCTCCGTGACAAGTACTTGCGAAAGTTTCTTCTTCGCTTTTTTTAGTACCAACCAGTAGATATGATGCCCTTCCCATATCTCCCGGTATAATCACCGGCTGGCCTGTTTCCTTATACTTTTCTGGAAGTTCAGGGTGGCCCGGGCCAAAGGAACGCGTTGCACCTTTTCGATGCACGCACAAAAGTTTTTCTTTACCGTCAACAATATGTTTTTCAAATTTTGCTATATTATGCGCAACATCATAAATTAAATCCATACCCAAAGACTGCCAGCTTTTGGAAAAAACCTTCTCAAAAGCCAAGCGTGTAAGGTGCATTAAAACTTGCCGGTTTGCCCAGGCATAATTTGCTGCCGCACGCATTGCACCGATATATTCCTTTGCTTCAGGGCTGTTTACTGGCGCACAGGCAAGCTGCCTGTCCGGCACGTTTATTGCGTATTTGCTAAGACAGCTAATCATTTGCCTTACATAATCGTCGCATACCTGGTAGCCTAAACCTCTTGAGCCTGAATGAATCATAACTGTAATCTGGCCTATGTTTAAACCTAATTTCTCGGCGGTTTTTGCATCAAAGATATCACTGATAACCTGGGCTTCAAGGAAATGGTTTCCGCTTCCGAGAGTCCCAGTCTGTTCTTTGCCCCTCTTATATGCGCGCTCGGAAACGCTGTCAGGGTCAGCGCCTTCAATAGCTCCGAACTCTTCACAAGATTCCAAATCATCTTTTACTCCAAAACCGCGCGATACCGCCCATTTTGCCCCCTCAAGAAGGACTCTTCTTTCCTCTTTTCCCGATACGCTAATCTCACCGGTTGAGCCTACACCCGAAGGAACATCTTGATATAGTTTATTTACGATGTTAGAAATTTTCCCCTGCACATCTTCAAGGGTTAAATTAGTCCGAAGTAAGCGCACACCGCAATTTATATCATAACCCACGCCTCCGGGTGAGATTACTCCGTCATTTTCCGGGTCTGTAGCTGCAACTCCGCCGATAGGAAAACCATAACCCCAATGGATGTCCGGCATCGCCAAGGAATGTTTAACAATTCCCGGCAAAAATGCTACATTTGCAACCTGCTCAAAAGCATTATCGTTTTTTACTCCGGAAAGAAGCTTCTCACTTGCATAAATAATACCGTCCACGCGCATTCCCGGCTTATAGCTCTTAGGAATCCTAAACCTATAATCGTCAATTTTTTCAAATTCGACTTTCTCCATTTTAGTTCATTTATCCTTCTGTTCTCTGTACTCTGTTATCTGTTCTCTGTATCTACCACCAATACCTGACCGTATAAGTTACTTTTGCCTCTCCATCTTTTACCACAGGAACCTTAAACTCTATGGTTTGAGCGTCTTTCTTGGTAAACTCGTGAGATTTGTTGATTATTTTCCAGTTTGAATAACGCCACATATGTTCAATAACATTAACTTCAATATCGCTCTCTTTATGGTTACGTAAAGTTATTTCAAAGCTTTCCTCTGCCCAATCATTACCAGTCCGGTAGTTCATTTTCTTTCGCTCTCCAACCACATCAAAAGCATCCCCCAAATATAATTTTATAGTTTCATCTTTAGGGGTATGGTCAATCTGATCTTCCCCTATAAATTGTAAACTGCCATCATCGTCTTTTTTATAAACTTTTACTTTTCCTTTCGGTAAAGGCATTCCCAAATTATTTTGCTTACTGTTGGTAAGCTCAATTTTCACTTTTATTTTTTGTTCTTTTGTAGTTTGGTTATTATCATAGCGATACCAATTCCAACCGTAATAATCTACCGGGTCATATATAAAAACCTTTTTTACGGGTATGTTGTTTGCGGAAAGCAGAGAGATTTGCTTTATCTGATTATTCTTGAGGGTTGCCTTTCTTTGCAAAGTATACATATGATACTCAAAAAATGCTTTTTCCTGAAATTGCGGCATAGCCTCGTCCTTTTCCCTGAGAGCCATTTTATTGTAAATAACTGCGCCTGCTTGTGGCTGCACTCGTTTTACATCTCCGGCAATGAGTTTTAGTTTTGCATTTTTATAACCTACGCCGCTATTGTTAGTTATACTTACCCAACCATCGAGGCTCACTTTTTTATCATCCCTATCCAAAACGGTTACATATTCGGCGAGCCAGTTTACGCCGCCGGTAAGATACGATACTTCAGTTAAGTGTTTTCCTTCTTTGCCATTTTCAATTTCCCAGACAAGCGTTGGCTTTGTAATAAGCCCTTCCGGAGTTTTATCGAAACTTATCTGAGCTATATTATCAGGCCGGACAATCATGCTTAAACCATCCTGACCGGAAATTATAATATTGTTAGCATCAAAGCTCGAAAGTACTCCTTCGTATGTCTTTGCATCTTTAGTTATGATTTTTATGTTTTTATCGATATATTTGGAAAGAAGCTTTTCGGAACTCATCAAATCATATTCGTAATTCTGTTCCAGAATAGAACACGAATCAGGGGCGGTTAAAGAAACAAAATGAACCGAAGTCGGCTCAATAAGGGAGGCTACGTCTTTGAAGTCTACTTTATTCAATCCTTTTTTTAAATCTAGGCTGCGTTGGTCCTTTACTAAAGCAAAATTCTGGTTGTAAACCGTAAGTTCTACATTCTCCTGCGCGCACACAGAAAAACAAAAAAGAAAACCAAAAACAAAAATCACCAGATTCTTCATACGCACCCCCTTCGCTTACACGTCAAATATAATTTCCGCTATGAAACCGTTTCTATCTTCTTCTATTTTTAGGTTGTGGTAGGTAGCAGCTTTAATTTCTGACTTTATGCTTTTACTGTCGTAGGGATTAAAATCTTGCCCTTTTATCTCAGCAAAAAGCTTTTTCGTGCCGGAAAATTCTTTGATGGATATTTTATATTCAACCGGAAAAAATTTATCGGCATAAAAAATGGAAATCAATTCATTGAGCCAAAGAATAAGCAAATCCTCTAATTTAGATGCTTCCAGCTCAACACTTTTTATCTTGTCGGCTTTAAGCTTTTTATCGGTTAAAAGTTCAAAAAGACAAATAGCTGAATTAACAAACAAATCTTCCTGCGTTTTCGAGAAAATTCTGGCTCGTATATCTGCGGTGTGTTCGAGAATCTCATACTTTTTCATATAGAACACAAAGAATATCTGTGATTATCTGTATCTTTCATCTGTGATCATCTGCGTAAGAAGACATGGGCCATGTAGGACTTGAACCTACGACCTTGACATTAAGAGTGTCCTGCTCTACCAACTGAGCTAATGGCCCGATATACACAGATTAGCACAGATTTTGAAGCGGATGATCGCAGATATTAAGAATAAAGAGTTTTTAGCAAACAACTAACTTCTATAAATTTCGCGAAGCAAATTTCTATCAATTTTCCGCCAGAGGCGGATCCGCCCACATATAAAAAGTCATCGGTGGCGGACAATAGAAATTGGCAGAAATTAGGAAATTAATAGAAATTTATTGTTTATCCTTCTATTTTCTACCTTTCAAACATCTGTGATCATCTGTGTCTGCCATCTGCAATCATCTGTGTTTCAAAATTATATCATTCAAGGATAAAAAAATCTACTATAAAAAAGGTTAATCAACGCACAGGAAGGAAATTCTCCAGGCTTATTTTCGTAGATTCATCAGAAATTTTATATATCGTATCGCTATGAGCTCTTTTCCAAAAACTTTGCGATTTGCCCCTTAATCCTTTGTTTTACCTTCCCATTCTCAACTATAAATGTTATAGTTTCTCCCACCTGGATAGCGGTTAATTCTGAAAAGGTAAAAAACTCCTCACTGCCTTCTCTATCATAACTTATAAGCAGGTTTTGCGTAAACCCGAGATTCTGTATTTCTTGAGGGATATCCTGAGCAAACAATTGGCAGGTAACAAAGAAAAATATGCTTAATAAAATAGCAATTGCCAGTTTTTTATGCATACATAATAACTCAAACTTTTACCCCGTTAGAGAAAGCCACCGATAAAATCGGTGGTAATTATCTAGGCGAAGACGGTGGTTTAAAGCCACCGTCGAGCAATACCGTTAGAGAACGAAATTCTCTAACGGGGTTTACCAGTAGAGCCTCTTAAAACGTTCAGCATAGCGCTCTATCCATTCACGAGATGCCTCTTCAAGAGAAATTTCTCTGCCCAACTGAATACTGCGTAAATCGCGGTATTCAGCAATTAGATAAATTTGCTCAATCAACTTGGTTTTAAAAGCATCACTAAAGCGATAAAAACTACTACCGACATTATAAACTTTTGCTTCGGAGCTTTTAGCACAATGCACAACTTTTGATTTAACATTAAATATCTTATCTTTAAATGGTAATTTTATTTCAATCAAAGCGCCCACCTTAACCGGGCGTTTCGTCGAAAACAATAACCCCCCCATGCTTACATTAGCTGTCACTGCCGGTACACCCTTTTCGTTAATGTCTCGCGTCTTTTTGAGAATTTTATAGCTAATAGGGATACTTAAGGGGTGCCGTATAAAACGCCTACGTTCAGCTACCGGTAAAATATCAAAATCTTTTTTCTTCATTGATTAATGTTTAAATTCTCTTCCTCGGTTACAACTCCCAATTCAAAAGCTCTTTTTACATCCTCCCAGCACTTACGGTATTTTTGTTTTTGCCCATACGCAAGGCCTCTTCGTATATATGCATCTGCATACTTAGGATTAGCCTCGATTGCCTTTGAATAATCTTCTATTGCTTTCTCATAGTCTCTTTTCTCACTATAGGCAAGCGCTCTATGGTAATAAGCTTGCGCCAACCGGGAATCTAAATTGTTGGTTGAATTATAATCGCTAACTGCCTGCCGGCGCTTACCGATTGCATCATTAGCCCTTGCCCTGGCGTAATAAATTTCGGCGTTATCAGGCATGATTTTTATGGCTCTTGTATAATCCTCAACTGCTTTCGAATAATTTCCTTTTTTGCTGTAAGCAATGCCTCTATTATAATAGCTTTCTGCGGACTGCGGATTTACTTCCAGAGCCTTTACGTAGTCGGCAATTGCTTCATCGTATTGTGTTTTTTTGCTGTAAGCTATACCCCGATTGTTGTAAATCTCTGCATCGTTAGGATTTATTTCCAGTGCCCGTGTATAATCGTAGATAGCCAGCTCGTAATCTCCTGCATCTAACTCCTCGTTTGCACGCTTATAATATGCTTGCTCAAGGTTAGGGCTTATTTTTATTCTATCGCTGTATTCAACGATAACGGGATCGCGTTTATCATAATTTTGCGTTCCTTGAGAAAAAACCTTACCTGGAAATATGATTAAACTAATAAAAAACGAAACCAAATAGCATTTAGACATTTAGCCTCCTTAATTTTCCCGACGTTCGTCGGGAAAATTAACCCCGAAGCGTCTCGGTTAAATTTCCTGGCCGCAGGCCGTGAAATTTAACCGATATACAGACGCAAGGGGTAAAATACCGTCGTTCTGTCAAAACTTAATCACAGAAAACACAAAAGGTTTTCTTTTTTTATTATGTGTCCTCTGTGCTTGGTTCCCTGTTCTTTCATTTTTTAAAAATTTGTTTTACAGCAGTCTCGTCAAAATGATAGGAACGATTTAAAACTTTTCCGTCACGCATGAAGATAAAAGTCGGCACGCCTACGATAGAAAACTTACCCGCAAGGCTGGCAGACTTATCCATAATGATATTTTGTGAAATGTGGCTTTTAAGCTTTAGCGAATTAACCACCTCTTTAACGCTTGATTCTCCTTCGCCAACGTTTACGAAAAAACATTTAAAATATTTACAAAGATCTTCATTTTTGTTCATTTCCCTAAGCTCACTTATACAATAAGGGCACCGGCTTGTCCAAATAAAAAGCATTGTGTCGCCTTGCGCGATATTCTGTTCATAAGATATACGGGCTCCACTAAGTGTGCCAAATGCCTCATCTAAAGCAACCGCGCCTGTCATTGAAGAAAAAAAGATAAACAGTGCTATTATTTTTTTCATATTGGCCTTTTTTTAAAGCCAGCCATTCATTGAAACAAATTTTAAAAAGAAATAAATACCCATGAGCAGCATAACAACCCCCAAAGATTTATTTATAATTATAACCATTTTACTTCGCTTTGGCAATTTGGCAATCAACGAAGTAAATGTCCCAAGAATTATCAAAACTGTACCGTAGCCAAGCGAAAAAATTAAAAGCGCAATTGCTCCGTAAACTATATCTTTTTTAAGTGAAATAAGCGTAAGTATTGAGCCCAAAACCGGAAAATTACAGGGAATTATGCTTAGCCCGCTTATTAAACCAAGTACAAAAATTGAAGGGTACGTTGGCTTATGTTTATAATTATGGGAGAAAGAAAAAAAGTTTATCTTAATTAATCCCAGTAAAGACAAGCCCATTATGATAAAAAACAGGCCTAGGAAAATATACGTAATGGGATTTATGAAAAATTTTTCAAAAATAACATGGAATAAAGCAGCTATAACGCCTAAAACTGTGTAGATAGTTGCTATGCCCAAAACGAAAACTGCGCTTACAAAAAAGCCTTTAGTACGGGAAGAAACAGATGTGGCTCCGACAACGCCCAAAGTTATAGGCACAAGCGGAAAAATACAGGGAGAAAAGCTCACCAGAATACCAGCCAAGAAACTTGCTCCCAACCCTAATGTCGGCGACGAATTAAAAATTTCCTCTAAATTATGAAGAAAATGGTAAAGCATTCGCCTCTTTGTTCAACCAGTCAAGATATTCCTGGTTTATATTGTCTATTTTAAAACTTATTATTTCAGGAACTTCGTAGGGATGATTATTTTTAATAAGCATTTTTAGTTTAGCAAATAATGCTTCTTTTGTCTTGATAATAAGCAATGACTCGTTGGCTTCGTCAAGCTTACCCTTCCACCAAAATAACGATTTGACTCCATTGACTATGTTTACACAAGCGCATACACGCTCTCCCAAAAGCATCTTCGCAAGCGATTCTGCATCTTTTTCCGGAATAGCAACTAATACGGCTATAACCATGTTACCTCCAATTAGAATAAGCAGCTACGCTAATTTTCTGGCGAGCTCTATAAATCTAAATGCCATTCTCCGGCAATTATCTTCGCATCTTTTATCTATTTTTCCTATAGCGACCGGCCCATAATGGTCGCCCTTAAAATCTCCCTGGATAATCATTCCATGTATCAGTAGCGCCTGCAGAATTGATAAAATGGTAGTTTCGTTTCCACCGGCAATATTCGCAGAAGAAGAAAAAGCCATTCCAATCTTGCCATCAAATTTTCCATGAAAAGCAACGCTATCGTCAAGAAACTGTTTTATCGGGGCTGCTAAAGTACCATAATACGTAGGGGAGCCTATAATTATTCCGTCGTAGCCTAGAAGCTGCTTTGGCTTTACGGATTCTACCGGAAAGATATCCGCCTCGATATCATTATTTTTTATCTCTTTATGAATAATCTCAGCCATTTTCTTTGTGGTTCCGGTGCGGGTATAGTAGATAATGACGACTTTAGACATGGTATCCTCCTCAGTATATTGTTACGAAGGTTACGAATGTTACGGAAGTTACGAAGGTTACAATAAAACATCGGGGTTTAGTGTAACCTTCGTAACCTGCGTAACCTACGTAACTTTCGTAACCTTTCATAGTAAACGCGCCCGGCAGGAGTTGAACCTGCAACCTTCTGGTCCGTAGCCAGACGATCTATCCAATTGATCTACGGGCGCAAACAGCTTATAGCTAAAAAATTACTGAAATTAATTATTAAAAGAACAGAAAATCTTCGTAACGTCTAATTATTCGGAGAGAACTTTTTGTATCATTTCCAACAGTTTTTCTTTTGCAATTGGCTTTGCCAATACGTAACGTTTGCCAGTTTTTCCCGCAAAGCTTTCTTCGCTCTTTGTAAGGATTCCTGTCAGAAATATAATAGGAATATTTGAAGTAGCGGCATTTTTTGAAAGAAGAGAGGCAACTTCTCCTCCGTCTATATCTGGAAGGATTATATCCAGGACTATAACATCTGGCCTATTATTTGCAGCAAGGTCAAAAACCTCTTTTCCTTTAGTAGTTGAAAAAACCTTGTAATTTTCGCGTTCCAAAATACGGCAAAGATAACTTAAAGTAGCTTCTTCGTCGTCGACTATAAGTATTTTTTTTCTAGCTGCTTCTGCCATAATAATTAAGTTAAAAAAATACCCACGGAGGTGGCATTGGTAAGCTTCCCGCTAAACTCATTGCATCGCCTGCAAGCCCAATAGCAGAACCCACCAACTGAAGCGGTAAAGTAAGCAATTCACAACCGCTCAAAATCATACAAAACAAAAATAGAAAAAACAACGAAAGTAAACTGCTCTGTCTCATTGAACCTATGATACTATGTTTTTGTTTTTTTTCAACAGAAATGTTACGATCCTGACAAGGTAAGTCGTTTACGAAAAATGTGTTATTCTATAAAGCAGATTTGCTTTGAATTCTTCCGGTTTTGGTTTTCTTTCCTTACTTCCTTCACCGCAAAAAATACCTTGGATTTCTTTGACTCCAGGCTAACCTGTTTAAGCAAAGCCATAGCAATTGTTTCTGCGGTAAGATGCTCGCCGGAGCTACAAATTATCTTGAATACTTTTTCTGTCATG
>JALOCC010000018.1 GCA_023227945.1 Candidatus Omnitrophota bacterium | reverse complement strand
TAGCTTTTCATCGAGAACATTGTTAGAAATATAACCTTTGTCTTTTTCCCATACAGTGTAATGGTGGAAACGACTTTTGGAGAAACTTGCTTCGCAAGGTCGTTTACACCACTCCGACATAATGGCAGAGAACAAACTATTAAGTAGGGTAAAATCTTAACATTACAGGATTTCTTTGTCAACCCATTCGAATTCTTCAAAGTTGGCAAAGAGCGAAGCCGAATGCGTCAATTGACAATTTCCCTCTAGAATGATATGATTTTTCACATTGTCGTGACTTAATTTTAGGGGCCGTAGTACAGTTGGGAGTACGCTTGCATGGCATGCAAGAGGTCGGGGGTTCAAATCCCCCCGGCTCCATTTATATTATAGGTTACGAAAGTTACGAAGGTTACATCTAAAACATTTGGATTTATTGTAACCTTCGTAACATTAATAAGTAAGATTTATGAAAGTATATTTAGCTGGTTTTAATGTAGATACGGCAGTTTTAAAAGAGTTAGAGCAAACTGCAGGTAAACGAGAAGACTTAACTCCAGAAGTGCTATCTGCCGCTTACGCCCGCATCAGCCGCGACCCGCGGCCGATAAATGAAATCAGGAATGAAGCCAAAAAGGAAGTAGAGCGCAGCCGTAAATCCAATGAAACCATTATTTTTAAAATGGGGCATCATTCTGTGGCAGAGCACGCGGTATTTAATTTCGATATTTTAGGAGTATCGCGTTTTGCGATGGAGGAAGCCGAGAAATTCAGGCTTTGCTCATATACTGAAAAATCACAGCGTTATATTACTCTTGATAAGGATTTTGTAATTCCGCAGGAAATAAAAGGCACTCCGCTAGAAGGCCGTTTTGTAAAAATGGTGCAACTCCAGAATGAAGCATATTTTAAGCTTTTTGAAAAATTAAAAGATTATGTATTTAAGAAACATGAGAAATTAGCAGCTGATCCTAAAAAGCATAATTTACTTGAAGGCTTCGCAAAAGAAGACGCACGTTATATTACTTCGTTAGCAACCGAGTCTCAAGTGGGCGTAACCGTTAATGCGCGTATTCTGGAGCTTATGTTACGAAGATTTGCTTCGCACCCTTTGGCCGAAGTAAAAAAACTGGGTAAATCTATCTATGAACAGGTTAATCCTATTGCGCCTTCAATTGTAATTTTTCGCGAAGCAAATGACCGCGACTTAAAAACCTATCCTGAATTAAAAGAAACCCTCAAAGAGTTTATCAAAAAAACCAAAAAACCAGCCTCAAAGAAAGGCATAAAAGAAGTAGAATTGGTTGAGTTTCCCAAGGAAGGCGACAAATTGATTTTAGCGGCACTTTTGCATACTTTTGATAATTTGTCCTATGAACAGTGTAAAAGTATCGCCGCCAGGTTGAATAAAGAGCAGAGCAAAAAGATATTTAAAACTTCCTGGCAAAACATGCAATTTTACGATTCGATGTTACGTGAATTTGAATATGTAAACTTAACTTTTAATATTATTTTATCTGCAGCCTGCTTTGGCCAGTTGAAGCGCCACCGTATGAGTACAATTACAACCCAAGCCTACGACCCTAATTTAGGCATTACAATTCCAGAATCTATCAAAGAAACAGGAATGGAAAAATATTTCAAAGAAATTGTGGATAAGACCAATGAGGTTTATGCTGCTATTAATAAAGAAACTCCATTAGCCGCGCCTTATATTTTAACTAATGCTCACAGGCGGCGGGTTTTAATGCGTCTTAATCTTCGCGAACTCTATCATATATCCAGGCTTCGTGAAGATGCGCACGCGCAGTGGGATATCCAGAACATTTCACATTTGATGAGCAAGGAAGTAAAGAGAATAATGCCGCTTGCGAGCAGCTTGCTTTGCGGGAAAGACAAATACAACGAAACTTATCAAAATATATTCGGGCATCTGCCTAAAGTAGTGCAAGCAAGCTTACCTGGCGCACGCAGAATAAAATGATTACAGCGATTAAAATCCTAAACTCTAAACTCGAAACCCTAAACAAACTCGAAACTCAAAGGTTACAAATCCAAAACGTTTTGATTTTTCCGCCAGAGGCGGATCCGCCCACATATAAAAAATTATCCGTGGCGGAAGATTTTTGTGTTTGTGGTTTGTTTAGGATTTAGGGTTTAGAGTTTAAATTTCAGTTCTTTTATGCTAAAACTAGGTTGTCAGGTATCTATTGCCGGTAAAATTTATGAAGCAGTTGAGCGGGCTACTCGCTTAGGCTGTAATACTATGCAGATTTTTGCCCGCAACCCCCGTCAGTGGCGAAAGTCTTGTCTTTCTGATGAAGATATAAAGATATTTAAAGAAAAAGTAAAAGCCGCAGGCATTAAACCAGTAGTTATACATATTCCTTATACGCTTAATCTGGCCGCTGCTAAAGAGAATTTTCATAAAATAACAATAAGAGAATTTACGCAGGACCTTCTTGAGGCAGATAAATTGGGGGTAGAGTATCTGGTTACCCATATGGGTTCCTATAAAGGTTCTACTGAAGAAAAAGGGCTTTTAAAAATAGTAAAAGCGCTTAAAAAAATTTTAAATGCAGCAAAAGATGTAAAAACAATGTTGCTTTTGGAAAATACTTCGGGAAGCGGTAGCTGGCTCGGGTATAAATTTTCACATCATAGATTTATCCTTGAGGAGCTTAATTGGCCACAAAATCTCGGGCTTTGCCTTGATACCGCGCATTGTTTTGCGGCAGGTTACAGCATAGACAGCCAAAGTGGAGTAGATGCATTAATAGCTGAAATAGATGAACAGGTAGGCATTGAACGCTTAAAAGTTATACACTTAAATGACACCCAGGAAAAACTTGGCTCGTTAAAAGACAGGCATTGCGATATTGGCCAAGGTAATATCGGAAAAAAAGGCTTCTGTTCTATTGTTAATTGCCCTGCGCTTTACGATTTACCTTTTATTTTGGAAACACCCAAGGATAGCGAGGAAGATGATTTAAGAAATATAGCTGTAGTGAAGGAGCTTTACGATGGAATACACTAAAGAGATAGATAAAAAATGGCAACAGTTCTGGGATAGGGAAGGCATATTTAAGACAGATGCTAACGAAACAAAAAATAAATATTATTGCCTGGTAATGTTTCCTTATCCATCAGCTGCTTTGCATGTGGGGCACGCCCGTAACTACATTATCGGCGATAGTGTCAGCCGTTATAAACGTATGAAAGGGTTTAATGTACTTTCGCCAATGGGTTTTGACGCTTTTGGACTGCCGGCGGAAAATGCCGCGATAAAAGGCGGAATTCATCCAAAAACTTCTACGTTAAATAATATAGCAACAATGAAAAAGCAATTAGACAGCTGGGGTATAGGTTATGATTGGGAAAGAGAAGTAATCTCCTGCCTTCCGGAATATTATAAATGGACACAGTGGATTTTTACGAAACTTTACGAAAAAGGATTAGCTTATAAGAAAAAAGCCGCGGTTAACTGGTGCCCATCGTGTATGACTGTTCTTGCCAACGAGCAGGTTGTAAATGGTGCCTGTGAACGTTGCGACACAAAGGTGCACGAACGAGATTTATCCCAATGGTTTTTAAAAATAACCGATTATGCCGAGCGCCTGCTGAAAGATATTTCTCTGCTCAACTGCTGGCCGGAACGCGTAAAAACCATGCAGATTAACTGGATAGGCAAAAGCACGGGAGTAAATATTGACTTTCGGCTGGATGGCGAAGATAAAATAATTAGCTGCTATACAACGCGCGTTGATACAATTTTCGGCGTAACCTATATGGTGCTTGCTCCCGAGCACCCATTAATTTCTGATTTGATTAAAAATAATCCTGATAAACAGAAAATTTATGATTTTACAGAAAGAGTGCGCGTGCAGGACAAAGCTGACCGCGCTTCAGCTTCAATTGAAAAAGAGGGAATATCTACCGGCAGGTTTGTCGTAAATCCCGTGAATGGAAAACGTATACCTCTCTGGATAGCAAATTATGTTTTAATGGAGTATGGAACCGGCGCAGTAATGGCGGTACCGACACACGATAGCCGCGATTTTGAGTTTGCCAAAAAATACGGGCTCGGATTGGAAGTTGTCATAGACAATCCAAAAGAACATTTAAATGCAACCAAAATGAGTTGTGCCTATGTTGAGGACGGCATAATGGTTAACTCCGCACAATTTGACGGTTTATCTAACCGTGATGCCATGGAAAAAATTGCCGATTGGATGGAAAGCAAAAAAATAGGCAAACGTTCAACGCATTTTCGGCTGCGTGACTGGCTTATTTCGCGCCAGCGTTACTGGGGCGCTCCAATCCCGGTTATTTATTGCGAAAAATGCGGAGAGGTAATCGTGCCTGAGAAAGATTTGCCGGTGCTGCTCCCCGAGAATGTCGCTTTTAAGCCAACCGGCCAATCTCCGCTGGTTGATTGCAAGGAGTTTCTAAATACGACTTGCCCAAAATGCGGCGGCCCCGCCAAGCGCGAGACCGACACAATGGATACTTTTGTTGATTCAAGCTGGTATTTCTTGCGTTACATTTCGCCAAAAGAAAAAGACAAAGCATTCGATGCAAATTTAGTAAATAAGTGGCTTCCGGTTGACCAATATATCGGTGGCGTGGAACACGCGATACTTCATCTTTTATATTCAAGGTTTATCGTCAAAGTTTTATACGATTTAAAGTTTATTGATTTCAAAGAGCCGTTTAAATCGCTTTTTACCCAGGGCATGATTGTTAAAAACGGCGCAAAAATGTCAAAATCAAAAGGTAACACCGTAGCCCCCGACTATATTATTGAAAAATATGGCGCGGATGTGATGAGGCTTTACATTCTTTTTATGGGGCCACCGGAAAAAGACGCGGAATGGCAGGACGAAGGCCTTCAGGGTGCCTGGCGTTTTATCCAAAGGGCGCTGCGCTTAGTCGATATGCTTAAAGATTACAGAGAGACGAAGGAAGAAGGGGAATTAAATAATTACGAAAAAGGCCTGCTTCGTAAAATCCACTCCAGCATCAAAGAAGTGACCCAGGATTTGGAAGGCGATTTCCAGTTTAATACCGCCATCTCACGGATTATGGAGCTGGTCAATCAGACTTATAAAAGTATAAATGAAGGAGAACTACGCAAGGAAATTTTTAAACAGGCAATAGATACTATTTTCATTTTACTTTCGCCATTTACTCCGCATGTGAGCGAGGAAGTAAATAGTGTACTTGGGTTTAAAGGCTCAATTCTTAAAAGAAACTGGCCGCAATTTAACGAAGAATATATAAAGACGGAAGAAATAGAAATTGCAATTTCCGTAAACGGAAAACTACGCGATAAATTAACCATTAACGTTAACTGGAGCAAAGAAGAAATAGAGAAAAAAGCGCTTTCTTTGGAAAAAATCGTAAACATCCTTGCCGGCAAGCCTCCCAAAAAAATCATCTACGTTGAGAAGCGGATGGTTAATATAGTTATCTGATATGTTAATTAGTATCAGGTAACACGCTGTACGTAACAAGTTTTAAAAAGGTGATACCTGTGACGTCCACTCCAAGTGGGCTCGCCTAAATATTTTTATATGGTGGCGAGGATACGTGTTACGTTTAACTAAATAAATATGTTTTCCTTAACCCCCCGTGAACGCAAAGTCCTTGTTTTTTTAGGTATTTTGATTTTTTGCGGAGCAGTTTTGCGTTTTTTAAACGTAAAAATAAATGAGCAGTCGAATAATCCTTCTGCAATATCGACTGCTCATCCTGAAGCCCAGAGGGCTGAAGGATCTAAAGCCTTTCCGATAAACATCAATACCGCAAATTTAACAGATTTGGAAAAAATACCCGGCATAGGGCCAGCAATTGCAAACCGCATAATTGAATACCGTAAAACCTATGGAAATTTTTCTTCTCTTGATGATTTAAGGAAAGTTAAAGGAATAGGGGACAAGAAGCTTAAGATGATGAAGAATTGCATAGTATTAGATAATAAATAACCAAGCTCCAATTTCCAATAACCAAATAATGACCAAGAACCAAATTCCAATAGCCAAAGAAGAAATCAACAGAATTGTTTGATGATTGGTTATTGGGTATTGGAATTTGCTTGGAGCTTGTATCTTGGTTATTGGTTATTTTATGTTTAGAAAAATATTTTCTCCCGCCTTGTTCAACTTCTGGCTGTTTATAGCTTTTGCTCTGGGAATAATAACCGGGTTTTATTTTCCTTCTTTTTTGGTATTTGCGCTGCTATTTATTTTTTCTGTAAGCCTAATCTTTATTTTTTCCCACCGCCAGAAATTTTTGTTTTCAGATATTTTTATAATGATTTTGTTTTTATCTTTAGGTGCATTATGGTACTTGCCATTTAGCTGCCAGAATATAGATAACTTTTTAGGAAAAGGAGAGACTTTTGTTTTAAAAGTATCTTCCCTGCCGAAAGAAAATATTTCCAGGAATACTTTTCTTGCTGATATAAAAAAGATTAATGATAATCGTATAACTCAAAGAGCCAGGGTCATTGATTACTCAAAAGAGATGGCCTATTTAAATGATTATGAGGCTAAAGCTCGGCTTTCCAAAGTAACAATCAGAAATATGGATTTTTATACACTTTGGGTAAAATCAAATCCCGTTCCAAAAAAATTATCTATTAGCCTATTGGATAAATTTAACCGCAAAATGACTTACCGGCTTTTAAGTATTTTAAAAACTAATCTTACTGATGAAAGTTACAGATTTATTGCTTCGGTATTTCTGGGCAGGCGTGAACTGTTAAGTAAAGAAGAGAAGGATGCTTTTACTAATGCCGGAATTTCTCATTTACTTGCGATAAGTGGTTCAAACATAGGTTTAACTGCTTTAGTTTTGTTTTTTATCTTTAAGCTGTTTAATATTAAATTCAGAATATGCCTGATCCTGTCAGTATTCTTTCTATTTGTTTATACATTGATAACCGGAGCAAATCCGCCTACACTGCGGGCAGTGATTATGTATACTGCATTTTCCCTAAGTTTTTTTGTGAAAAGAAAATTAAATCCGTTTAATTCACTTGGTTCGGCTGGCCTTGTTTGTTTGGTTGTAAACCCTTTATGGCTATTTGATGTAGGCTTCCAGTTGTCTTTTCTTTCCATATTTTCTCTCATTCTGGGGTTTAAAATGTTTCCCATAAAACAATCCAATGCAGGATTCTTCAACCAGCTGCAATATCTTTTCTTTTCTTCGCTATATGTAACATTGCTGATTACGCCGCTGGTTTCCTATTATTTTGGAAGGGTGTACATATTAAGTGTTTTGAACAATATAATACTCATCCCGTTTTTTACGCTCATTCTCATTGTTAATTTTACACTGCTTGTTTTTTCTCCTTTAAAATTTATAGCCCAACCGATAGCTGCGGCACTGTCTACGCTTATTCCTTTATTTTATAAAGTTTCCCAGCTGCTAGGCTCAATTAAGTTTTCATTTATAACCTATAAATTTTCCATAGAAGTTGCCTTTATCTATTACATTGCAATTGCCGGTTTTATTATTTTATTGAAGATATTGCCGCAAAAACGCACCCTGCAAATGGTTTGACAAAATCAGGGGCTTTTGATATAGTCTTAACGCTCCCGTCTTCGCTAAAGTTATGGCGGCCAGGGATTGGAAGGATTAAAAAATGACTGCGCAGATTAAGAAAATTATCATCTTTTGTATCGTAGCGATAATGCCGTTTGAGGCTTATTCTTTCTGGATTTGGTCGCCGAAAACACAGAAATGGAAAGATCCAAAATATTCCGCACTGGCCACCCCATTTTTACAGTTTAAAGAAGCAGAAAAATTCTTTAACGAGAAGAAATATAAAGAAGCGCTTCAGGAATTCAAGAAGCTTATCATCCATTATCCTGACTCCAAAGAAGCCGCAGATGCGCAATATTATATAGGCAGGTGTTTTGAAGAGCTTAGCCAGCCCTATCAGGCATTTCTAGAATATCAAAAAGTTATAGAAAGTTACCCCAACAGCCAGCGTATAAATGAGATAATTGAGCGTGAATATAATATAGGAGAATATTTTCTAAACCGAGAGCCAAAAAAATGGCTTGGTGTTTCTGTCTATGATTTTGTTGATCATCCGGCGATTGAAATTTTCAAGAAGATAATAGATAAAGTGCCTTATTCTCCGTATGCTGCAAAAGCACAGTATAAAATGGGAATGTTATTACTTAAGCTAGGCCGTTATGAAGAGGCAATGGATTCATTCCAGAAGGTCGGCGATAATTACCCGGATAGTGAATGGGCTTCCCCGGCAAAATATCAATTAGCTATTGCAACCGCAAAGGCAAGCGGAGGAGCAGACTATGATTCAACCGCGATTGAAGAGGCGACAAGAAAACTCGATGAATTTATAAAAACCCATCCGGAAGCAGATATTTCTCCCCAGGCAACGGCACAGTTAAAGGAATTACGTAATCGTGAGGCAAAGAAAAATTTTGATATCGCGCAATTTTACGAAATACAAAGGCAATATAAGGCAGCTAAAGTTTACTATGATATAGTTATCGACAGGTATTCAGACACGGATTATGTAGGTAAGACTGAAGAAGCCCTAAGGAAGCTTAAGGAAAAAATGAAATGAAAAAACTTTTAATTTTTGCCTTCATTTTGCTTTGCGGCTGCGGATATACAACCAGGGGTTTTGTCTATAGCAGCAATAAAATATACATAGCGCCTGCAGTCAATAAAATAAATATAACAAGCGAAGACAGGCGGTATTCGACGTTTACCGCTTACCCGGTATTACTTGAGCAGCGCCTTACAAATAAAATAATAAATAAATTTAATATAGACGGCCATCTTAAGGTTGTAAGTGAAGAAGGGGATAATCTTAAATTATTCTCTGAAGTTACGGAATACCTGAAAGAAACAATGCGTTACAACGATAGCGAAGACGTAAAAGAGCAGAGATTGCGCCTGCATGTTAAAATGAAACTTCTAGGCCCGGACGGTAACGTAATAAAAGAAAGAGAGATTGTTGGAGAGACCAGTTTCTTTCTTACAGGCCCTAATAGTATAAGCGAAACCACCGCACAAGAAAAACTTATAGATGATACTTCCAGAAGGATTTTAGAGGTTGTTGTTGAAGAATGGTAACTACAAATACAAGGGTTTTTTTTATTTCCGGCACGGATTTTACGGCTCGACGGCTCATAATAGAGAATATCAAGAAGAAAATACTTCAAGGAAGCGCAAGCCTTTTAAGTGTCCTCAATTTCTATCCTAAAGAAATAAATATAAAAGATTTACAGGAAAAAATTTTACTTTCGTCTTTCGATGAAAAGAAAATACTTATTTTTAAAGACGTTTATAATTTATCAAAAGAGGCGAAAGATTTTTTTTACAACAATCTAAGTAAAATAATTTCCAATAATTACGTAATTTTTGAAGCAGAGGCCGATTCTTTAAGAAATAAAAAAATATCGACGGATAAATTCTTTAGTTTTATTCTTGCGAAAGCGGCATGCTATAAAGCAGGCTCAAGTCCATACACAGTAAACTTTGATGATTTTAAAAAAAGTATAAGGCAGAATAATATAACGCAGGCAATATATGTTTTGGATAAATTGTTTGAAGAAAAATCCAGCGATAATGAGAAAAAAACACTAGGACTTCAGCTTTTTGGTATTTTGGTCAGCGAATCTTCCTACCTTAGAAACGATACATTAAGAAAAAAATACCTCAATTATCTGTGGGAAGCAGACAGGGCAATAAAGGAAAGAGGATTTGACCCGAGGTTTGCTATTGAACTTTTTCTTTCCAGGAGCCTTGCAGCGTAATATTTTTAAAGTATCTTAAGACTTCGCCGGAGCGTTGATTAATCTTGCTAGCTGGCTTTTCTTCCTGGATGCTTTTTTGGGATGAATTATGTTTTTGGAGGCGGCTTTATCGATTATTTTATAAACCAAGCTTAATGCTTCTTTATTCTTTGCGGCATCCTTTTCTTCCAAGGTTTTTTTAAACTTTTTTAAAGCTGTTTTAAGTTGCTTGCTTAAGTTTAAGTTTCTTTCGCGGTTCTTCGCGTTTTGTCTTAGATCCTTTTTTGCGGCTCTTCTTTGTGGCATAAAAAATCTCCTTTTATTATTTCATTTATATTATAATAGTTTAAGAATTCTATAAGAATATGCTAAATGTGTCAAGGGCTTTTTATATACGCGAATATTCGCGTATATAACGCGAATGGCCGCGGACAAGAAATGTTAATTCGTACTAATAATTTATTCGCGTACATTAGCGTTTATACCTTTATAGCCCATAAAGATAGGAATTCGCGATAATTAGCGTTTAAATATGTTTAAAAAAATCATAAAACACACATCAATAATGACCATGGGCACGCTCCTTTCGCGTATTTTAGGCTTTATACGCGATATTTTGATGGCAAAGTTTTTCGGTACTTCTGACGTGTTTGAAGCTTTTTTAGTAGCATTCAGGCTTCCGAATATCTTCCGTAGCATTTTTGCCGAAGGATTTACCGATAGCGTGGCGACACCGGTTATGTCTGAATATCACGGTGAAAAAGAGAAAATTTTTGAAATTGGGCAACGCCTGCTTTGTGTATTCTTCATTATTCTTTCCTTATTTACCCTTCTTGGGGTTATATTCAGCAAACAGCTGGTTATGCTTACCGCGCCTGGATATATACCCAATCTTTATAAATTTAATCTCGCGGTATCGTTTACTCGCATAACCTTTTTTTATCTCTTATTGATAGGGCTTTCTTCGGTTATGATTTCCGTGCTGTATTCTTTAAAAAAATTTTTCGTTCCCGCATTTAATCCAATTTTTTTAAACATAACTTTTATCCCGGGCATATTATTTTTCAGTGGTTATTTTAAAAATTATATACTTGTTGTTTGTGTTATTGTCGCGGGTATTTTGGAATTGTTGTTTCCGTTATTCGCGCTTAAAAAAAATGGGTTCATTTTTAAATTCAATATCAAAGCTTCGCTAAATGACTCAGTGCTAAGAAAAATGTTTAAATTGTTTCTGCCAAGAATCTGGTCGAGCGTAGTCTATCAGCTTAATGTTTTTGTTGATACTATTTTTGCATCTTTCTCGCAAATTACAGGCATAGGTGCACTGGCTGCTGTAAATTATGCTAATAGATTGATACAGCTGCCATTTGCTTTGATTGTCCTTTCTATTACCCCGGTTATAGTGGTTGACCTTTCAAAACACCATAAAGATGGCAATCTCGAAGATTTCAAAAAACTTCTGGTTTTTTCTTTTCAGAATGTAATATTTTTTGTCGTGCCGATTGCGTTATTATTTATATTTTTACCAAAGGCCTTGATAGACGTTTTATTCAAAAGAGGAGAGTTCGGTATTTCTTCTTTGAATATCACTTCTTCCGTACTTTTTTTCTATGCTTTTGGCGTGTTTTTCTTTTGCGTAAATCGCCTGTTGGTTACTTCATTCTATGCCTTTAAGGATACCCGTACCCCGGCAAAAATAGCTACAATTGCGCTTTTGATAAATGCCAGCCTAAGCGCCATCTTGATGTTTCCTTTAAAAATAGGCGGAGTTGCGCTTGCAACATCTATCTCGGCAGGGGTAAGCTGCATTTTACTTTATGTGTCTCTTGTGAAAAGAATCGGAAAAATTAATTGGGACAACACAAAAGAGCAGGCCCGCAAAGTAATTTTACTTAGCTTTTTTGTTGTTTTGTTGTGTAGTTTGCTTTGGGCTAATTTGCCGTACAATAAGTACCTTAAAACTTTGATGATTTCAGGCTTGTCATTAGTAATATTCCTGGGCCTAGGTTTTGTCCTTAAGCTTAAACAGGTTATATATTTAAAACAATGGATATTAAAGAAAAGATAAAAAGTTTACCGCTAAGTTGCGGCGTCTACATAATGAAATCTAAAAAAGGCGAAGTGCTTTATGTTGGTAAAGCATCTTCTTTGAAGCGCCGCGTTGCCAGTTACTTTTTAAAAAATGTTTCTCTCAAGACTGGCTTTCTTATGGCAAGAGTTTGCGATATTAATTATATAGAGTGTGACAGTGAAGAGCAGGCTTTGGTTTTGGAGGCAGCTTTGATAAAGGAAAAAAAGCCAAAGTACAATATTGCTCTTCGTGATGATAAAAGTTATCCGTTTGTTGAGATAACCCAGGAACAATTTCCGCGCGTTTTTATAACCAGGAAAAGAACGAATAAAAAAAGCCTTTATTTCGGGCCATATCCGGATGTAGGCACTTTAAAATCAGTGCTTAACATGATAAGGAGAATTTTTTCTTATTGTTCCTGCAAGTGTTTTAAGAATACAGAGTGCCTTTTTGCTCACATTAAACTTTGCCCGGCACCTTGCGTGGGTAAGATATCGCAAGCTCTGTACAAAGAGAATATCGAAGGCATAAAAAGAGTGCTTAAGGGAGAAAGAGAAGAGCTTATGAGCGCTTTGCGTGTAAAGATGCGAAAACTATCGCAGAGGAAAAGGTACGAAGAAGCTGCAGCCGCGCGGGATAAAATAATTGCTTTAGAAAACCTTTATAAAGGAAAAAATCTTACGCATGAGTTAATTGCCCTTAGGGAAGCATTAAATCTTTCTTCTTTGCCGCTTCAGATAGAAGCAATAGATATTTCATCCTTAAGCGGTACAAATGCAACAGGCTCGGTAGTTGTTTTTAAAAATGCGGTAGCAGATAAAAATTCATATCGCCGCTATAGGATAAAAGAAGTATTTTCTACGGATGATTATGCAATGATAGCTGAGGTTGTCCGAAGAAGATATCGCAGGCTATTAGATGAGAAAAGAAATCTTCCGGAGCTTATTGTCATAGACGGCGGCCTTGGCCATGTTCAGGCGGCAAAAATGGAATTGGATAAATTGCAGCTTAAAACGCCTGTTATAAGTATAGCTAAAAGAAATGAAGAAATATGGTTTGCCGGCAAATCTAAGCCATTAGTTATACCAAAAGATAGTGCGGCTTTACATTTAATCCAGCGTTTACGCGATGAAGCGCACAGATTTGCGCGTAAGTATCATTTATTGTTGAGGAAAAAGAAAACAATAAATTAGCTTTCAGCCTTCAGTCGTCAGCCTTCAGCCCCCCCAAGGGGTGCCCTTGAAGGGCAGCTGACAGCTGAGAGCTGACAGCTGAGAGCTGAAAATGACTGATTTCGAAAAAAAAGTTTTAAGAATAGTTTCAAAAATACCTTTAGGCGAGGTGCGTAGTTACAAATGGGTAGCAATAAAGGTAGGTAAGCCTTACGCTTATCGGGCAGTTGCCAACGCGCTGCATAAAAATCCTTTCCCAATGTTCATTCCCTGCCACCGGGTTATAAAATCATCTAAAAATACAGGTGGTTACGCCTTAGGCCAAAGGCTTAAGAAAGATTTAATAAAATTAGAGAAAAAGATAAAAGATGTGATAGAATAATACACAGATTGGCGCAGATTTGTAAGCGGATAGCCACAGACTTGAGAAAGTATCAGGTAACAGGCATCACGTAACACGTCATTGAATAAACAGAGAATTTAAAAAGCCGTGGTACGTCCACTCCAAGTGGACTCGCCTAAATATTTTTATATGGTGGCGAGGTTACGTGTGACGTGATACACAATCTATCTGCGATCATTTGCGATTATCTGTGTACTGAAGGAGGTTCAAAATGCACTTTACGCAAATTCTGGATGCAATGATAGAAAAAGACGTTTCCGATATGTTTATAAGGGCAAATAGTAATTTAAGAGGAAGGTTGCATTCGCTGGTAGAGGTTATAAATGAAAATGTATTTAGCGTCGAGGATGTAGATAATATCGTAAAAGCTATAACCAGCGATAGGGACAAAGCGATGTTAAAGCAGCATAAAGGCTGCGAATTTACTTATTGGTATAAAGAGAATTGGCGTTTCCGCGTAAGCATATTTTATCAGAGAAACACGCTTTCTTTGGTAATGAGAAAGATTGATTTACGCATACCTACATTTGAACAGCTTAATTTGCCTGCCGGAGTTTTACAAAAATTTTCCGCACAACGTAGAGGCATGATCCTTTTGACGGGCATAACTGGCAGCGGCAAGTCAACCACGATTGCAAGTATCATAGAATGCATGAACCAGAACTTTAAACGCCACATTTTAACCGTAGAAGAGCCTATAGAATTTACTTTTGTCGACAAGAAATCAATTATAAACCAAAGGGAAATAGGCACTGATGTTGAAACCTATGCTGATGCACTCAGGCAATTTACGCTTCATTCCCCGGATGTAATTTACATAGGAAATATCCGCGACGAAGATACCTGCCGCGCAGCCCTGACGGCTGCGGAAACAGGAGTACTTGTTTTATCCACACTTCACACCGTTAATGCATCATCGACGATAGATAGATTAATAAATTTCTTTCCACCCCATCAGCACCACTTAGTCCTTGAGCAGCTGTCGTTTCTTTTAAAGGGAGTATTTTCACAAAGGTTATTGCCGCGGCAAGATATACCCGGCCTTATCCCCGCATACGAATCCATGGTGCTTAGCCCTTCTGTTTCCCGTCTCCTCATAGAAAATAAGGTGTGGGAAATTCCAAAGTATATCTCATCAGGTGATATCTATGGCATGAAGAGTTTTCATCAGTGTTTGCTTGAGCTTGTAACAACGAAAAAGATTACTTCGGAAGTCGCCCTTGAATATGCTGACAAGAAAGAAGAACTTGAGATGGAGCTACGCAACAAAGGGTTAATGTGAAAAACCCTAAATCTTAAACCCTAAATCCAAAACAAATTCAAGTATCCAAAAGTTAGAATTAAAAATGGTTTTAGGTTTTGGGGAAGTTTGCGCTATAGGTTTCTTTAGAGTTTGGCGTTTTCCGCCTGAGGCGGATCCGCCCATATAAAAATATTAAGCTGGCGGAAGAGTTTAAACAATATGCAGGATATTAAAGGTAAAATAGAAAATTTGGAAGAAGAATTACTGGCGCTTAAAGAGCTTTTAAAAATAGATTTAAAGAAAAAAGACATTGATGGTTTGCAATCAAAAATGTCTGAGCCCAATTTCTGGCAGAATCAAAAGGAAGCTTCCGGCATAATAGAAGAGCTTAAAAGAATAAAAGGCGACGTTGATGATTGGGACATACTTTATAACAAGCTTCGTGAGCTTAAAGAGTTTATACAAATAGCAGATACTTCTTATGAAAGCGAAATGGAGAAGGAAACAAAAAAATTTGAGGAAAACCTTGAAAGGTTAAAGCTTAAAGTTCTTTTTTGTGAGAAGCTCGATGATTCAAACGCAATAGTTGAAATTAATTCCGGAGCAGGCGGCACTGAAGCCTGTGATTGGGCGAGCATGCTTTTTAGAATGTATTTCAGGTGGGCGGAAGATAAAAAATTTAAGTTTAGCGTCCTGGATGAAGTAAAAGGCGAAGAAGCGGGAATAAAGAATATCACATTTCTCATCGAGGGGCTGCGTGCCTATGGCATGCTTAAATCAGAACGGGGAGTGCACAGGCTAGTAAGAATTTCTCCTTTTGATGCAAATAAAAGAAGGCATACTTCTTTTGCTTCCGTTGACGTGCTTCCCGAAATAAAAGACGACATAGACATTGAAATAAAACCGGAAGAATTAGAAGTTATAACCTGCCGCGCTTCCGGTGCCGGCGGCCAGCATGTGAATAAGACCGATAGTGCGGTGCGCATCACGCATTTGCCTACAGGTATAGTCGTAGGCTGCCGGAATGAACGTTCGCAGCATCAGAATAAAGCTGTTGCTTTGAGGGTTTTAAAAGCGAAACTTTACGAATTAAGAGAAGATGCTAAGAAAAAAAATCTGGAAAAAATTGCCGGAACTAAGCAAAAAATTGAATGGGGTTCGCAGATTCGTTCTTACGTATTGTACCCCTACCTGCTAGTTAAAGATCATCGCACGGATTTCGAAGCTCATGACGCCTGGGGCGTCTTGGATGGTAAAATAGACGACTTTATTTATGCTTACCTAAAGAGGCCGAGATGTTAAAAAATTTTATACTAAATGATTGCCAAAGGAAAATAAATTCATTAAATCCCAAGGTAAATATTTTACTGCATAAGGAAATTCCTACACCTTCCCTTAAGGAGGTAGCCTCTTTTTCTTCTGTCGTAAGCCAGGCAAATTTTTTCGAAGCAGAAGTAAAACAAAAACCGGATAGTTTCTTCAAAGAAAAAACAAAAGAGTTCAGGGCGAGGTTCGATAGAATTAAAAATCTCGCTTCTGATGAATTTGCGCAGGCCGCAGAAAAAATCCTAGATGAGATACTCCCATTTTATTTCGCCATGGTAAGAGAGGCGGCAGTTAGAACTGTCAGGATGCGCCATTTTGATTCGCAGTTTTTAGGAGGATTTGTTTTACACAAGAATAAGATTGCTGAAATGGCAACAGGTGAAGGAAAAACGCTGGTTGCAACCCTTGCAGTTTCGCTCAACGCTCTCACCGGACGCGGTGTGCATGTTGTAACTGTTAATGATTATCTTGCCAGGCGTGACCGCGAATGGATGGGGCCAATATATGAATTCTTAGGTTTTTCCGTGGGAGTCATTCAGCAGGAAATGGATAATAGCCAACGTAGAATTGCTTATGCTTGCGATATAACCTACGGCACAAATAACGAATTCGGCTTTGATTATCTTCGAGATAACATGGTAGGAAGCCTAAATGAAATGGTCCAGCGCGGCCACTTCTATGCGATAGTTGACGAAGTAGATTCTATCCTTGTAGATGAAGCAAGGACGCCGCTTATAATTTCAGGCCCAGCCGAACTGTCTACCGACAAATATTACAAAGCCGATAAAGCCATAAAGCAGCTTAAGGTAAAATTTGTCATACAGAGTTTTGACGCAAAAGACGGAACTATTGTCATGAAAAATGCCGACGGCACCGAAGTAAGAATGCAACCGGAGGAGCTTGAGGCTAATTTCGATGCGGTTGTCGAAGAAAAAAGCAACAACGCTTATATACTTTCTAACGGCGAAAGAAAATGCGAAAGAACATTGGGTGTTAATAGCCTCGAAGAGACCCCGGATAAGTTTTCAAATCCCTGGACGCATTATTTAACTCAGAGCTTACGCGCGCATTACCTTTTTGAAAGCGACCAGGAATATATCATAAAAGACGGGAAAATTCTTATAGTCGATGAATTTACCGGCCGTCTTATGCCGGGCAGGCGCTGGTCAGACGGCCTGCATCAGGCGATAGAAGCAAAAGAGAATTTAAAAATTCAGGAAGAATCTCAAACCCTCGCGACTGTTACTTTGCAGAATTATTTCAGGATGTATAAAAAGCTTGCTGGCATGACCGGAACAGCCTACACCGAAGCGAATGAATTCAGGCATATCTATAAGCTTGATACAGTAGTTATTCCTACGAATAAACATCTCATAAGAGAAAATTGCCCTGACAGGATTTATAAAACAAAGAAAGGAAAGTTTGAAGCTGTAATAAAGGAAATAGAGGAATGTTATAAATCAAAGCAGCCTGTGCTTGTTGGAACCACTTCAATTGAAGACTCAGAGGTTTTGTCATTTCTTTTGAACAAAAAAGGAATAAACCATAACGTGCTTAATGCAAAATATCATGAAAGGGAAGCTCATATCGTAGCCCAGGCAGGCCGTCTTGCACAGGTAACCATTGCAACCAATATGGCAGGCCGCGGTACAGATATAATACTTGGCGGTAACATTGATTACTTCATAAAAGACCTTTTGAAAAAGAACGAAATTCCTCCGGAAGACCCTCGTTATAAGGAAGAATATGAAAAACTTTATCAAAATAATAAAAATAAGTTTGACGAAGAGCACAAACAGGTTGTTTCCATCGGCGGTTTGCATGTTATAGGAACGCAACGCCACGAGGCCCGCCGTATTGATAATCAGCTGCGCGGAAGATCGGGACGCCAGGGTGACCCAGGGTCTTCACGTTTTTACGTTTCGCTGGAAGATGATTTAATGAGGCTTTTTGGCTCTGAGAGAATATACTTTCTTATGGATAAACTGGGTTTCCCGGAGGATGAGCCTATTGAGCATCCGCTTGTAAACAGTTCTTTGGAAATAGCCCAAAAGAAAGTTGAAAGCCACAACTTTGAGATTCGCAAGCAGTTGCTTGAGTACGATAACGTTATGAATAAACAACGAGAGGTAATTTATGAACAACGCAGGCAGATTCTTGAAAGGCCAAGTATAAGTGATGAAATATTTGCAATGATTGATGAAGTTGTAGAAAAAAATATACCGGTTTATTATTCCGAAGAAAAAAACACGCTTGGCTTAACTCATTGGGTTAAGCTTAAATTCGACGTAGAGCTAATGGCCAAAAATTTAGGCAATTTAAGCCTGGAAGAAATGATTGAATTTATAAAAAAGACAGTGCGGGACGCTTATTATAAAAAACAACAGGCAGTGGGCGCCGACAAAATGTTTTCTATGGAAAGGGCAGTAGCTCTCTGGATTCTGGATTCACGCTGGAAGGAGCATTTGCTGATTATGGATTCATTAAAAGAAGGTATACATTTAAGAGGTTATGGCCAGACTGACCCTCTTGTTGAATATCAAAAAGAGTCATATTCTGCCTTTAACGAAACGATATCTTCAATTAAGGAAGACATCGTAGATTTGATTTTTAAAACAAAAATATCTTTGCCTGAAGAAGCAGTAAGCGTTTTTGAGGAGTCACCGAAAAATTATGTCCACTCAGAATATTCATCTCTGCAGAAAGAGGAAGAAAAACCTGCTAAAGAGGAACAACTGCAAACACAAAAGGCTTCAGGGCCAAAGGTAGGTAGGAATGACCCTTGTCCCTGCGGAAGCGGAAAAAAATACAAAAAGTGCTGCGGAAAATGATTCCAACAAGCCGATATTTAAATGATTAACCTGCTACTTTCGGCAACAGCCGGGATTTTTACTGGCTTAAGTTTTAATTTTAGTCTTTGTGCATTTTTGGTTTGGTTTTCGCTCCTTCCATTTTTATATATCATAAATAAAAACAATTCCCGGCAAGTATTATTTTCCGGGTTCATTTTCGGCCTGGCATATTATTTAACTGCAATTTTCTGGATAGGAAATGTTACAAAGTTGGGCCTTGGTTTACTTATATGTTACCTTTGCTTATATACTATTATATTTTCGCAAATCGCGCGTTATTTTTTAAGGAAAAGTTTTGCAATAATTACTATTGCCTCCTTATGGGTTTTGCTTGAGTTTATCAAGGAAAATATCTGGTGCGGTTTTGGCTGGGCTAATTTAGGCTATTCCCAGTACAAAAATTTATATCTTATCCAGGCAGCGGATTTATTTGGGGTAAAATTAATATCTTTTTTAATCGTAATGGTCAATGTCGTGATGTGGTAGTTTATTTCAAAAAGAAAATTTCTGTTACGTAAATTTATTTTTGTTGCCATAATTTTATCCGCGAGCTTAGCTTATTCTTTTTTCAAACTCGGAAATTTAAAGGAAAATTCTTCGATAAACTTGTCGCTTATCCAGCCTAATGTGCCTCAGGAATTAAAATGGGAAGAATCATCGCAACCCGACATAATTGAAAAACTAGAAAACCTTATTTTAAAGACAGATAAAAATTCACTGGTTATCTTTCCGGAAGCTTCCTGGCCGCTTATGCTTTGCGATTTGAATGTATCGATTTTGGATGATTTTATAAAGAGCTCAAAAAGAGATATTTTAATTGGAGCAATTACCTCAGAAAAAGGTAATTTCTATAATGCAGCTTTATTGTTTGAAAAGAGTGGGGCATTGCAGGGTATTTACCGAAAAATGCGGCTTGTTCCTTTCGGTGAATACGTACCACTACGAAATTTCTTAAAGTTCGTCAGTGTCATTAATTCCATAGGAGACACAAGCCGCGGCAATGAACCTACAGTTTTTTCTTATGAAAATAAAAACTTTTGCGTCCTTATATGTTTTGAAGATATATTTCCTTTATTTGTTGCTAATTTCTCCAGGAAAGCAGATTTTCTTATAAATATAACCAATGACGCTTGGTTTTCCGGCGAACCCGAAGCCAGCCAGCATTTTGGTATTATGGTTTTTAGGGCTATCGAGAACAGGATTTCTATTGCGCGCTGCGCTAACACCGGCATAAGCGGGTGGGTTTCCTATAAGGGTGATATACACAGCTTAAAGTCCGACAATGAGGAGGTTGATGTTTCCGGTGTATTAAATTTTAATTTGCCTTTAAATGGAAAAAGAAGCTTGTATAATAAATGGAAAGATGTCTTTGTATTATTTTGTGCCTTGGTTTTACTATTGCCATTAATACCCAGTAAAAACAATGGATAAATATCAGTCACTTTCAATTAAAGTAAGCTGGCTGAGCATTGGGGTAAATCTTCTTATCTCGATAGCACAGTTTATTATAGGAATAAATTCAAAAAGTATTTCTATAATGACGGATGCTGCAGACAGCCTGCGTGATATTGTTGCAACCGGTGTAGTCATCCTTAGCCTTAATATTAGCAAAAAACCTGCCGATAAAGAACATCCCTTTGGCCACGGAAGGATAGAAGATGTGGGAGGGGTAATCGTCGCTTTATTTTTACTTTTAATGGGTTTGACCTTTCTAAAAGAATCTTTCCTGAGATTTATCCACCCGCAGCCTTTAACTATCAATTTCTACATAATATCCATTATGGCTGTTGCTTCAGTAATAAAGTTTTTGCTTGGATTCATAACCCAGTTTGTTTCTAAAAAAGCTACCTCTGCCATATTGGAAGCAGACGCTTTCCATCATTACACAGACTGTATAACCACGATTATAGTTGCCGTTGGTTTGGTATTCGTAAGATTCGGGTTTACCTTTGTCGATGCGGTATTAGGTTTTATAATAGCATTTCTTATTATATGGTGGTCGTTTAAAATGCTTCGTGAATTTGTGGACAACCTTCTCGGCAGGTGCCCGCCAGTTGAACTTTGTGAAAAAATAAAAAACATCGCTTTGTCCTTTAAATCCGTGGCCGGGGCACACGATATAGAGGTTCATTCTTATGGCAAAAATAAGGTTATATCTTTGCATATAGAATTAAGCCCGGAACTTAGCTTGCTCTCCGCACATAGTATTGCCGACAGTATTGAAAAAAAGATTCATAGCGACGGACTTGGCAGGTGCGTAGTGCATGTTGATTTAAAAGGAAAAGCAAAAGCAATTGAAAAAGAAATGGTTGAAAAAGCTATCAGTAAATTTATATCAAGGAATAGAGAGATTAAGGATTTCCATGGTATAGAAATCATAACCAGCGAAACTACAAACATTGTTGATTTCCATCTTTGTTTTTCAAAGAATACTTCTCTGGATGAAAGCCATAGGTTGTCGCACAGATTGTCTGATTTTCTCAAAAAGCGATTCGGTTATACAAAAATAAACATTCACGTTGAGCCTTATAAGAGCATAGGAGAAAGCAGCGAGTAGAGTTTACGAAAGTTACGCAGGTTACAACGAAACAGTTGATTTAAATGTAACTTTCGTAATCTATAGAAACTTATAGTTAAGAGGGGGGCGGTCATAATGGAATTAGAAGTAGTAAAGGTTAATAAACCACAAGACTTAAACATTATTATCGGGCAATCGCATTTCATAAAAACAGTTGAAGATATATACGAGACGATTATTTCAAGCGTGCCCAATGTAAAATTTGGCCTTGCTTTTTGCGAATCTTCGGGTAAATGCCTGGTAAGAGTTGATGGTAACGATGAAGAGCTAAAGAAAATTGCAGCTGATAATGCTTTTGCGATAGGTTGCGGACATTCTTTTTTTATTATTCTAAAAGACGCTTATCCTATAAATATTTTGAATCAGATAAAAAATATTCCCGAGGTCTGCCGCATATTTTGCGCGACCGCTAATTCAGTTGAAGTTATAGTTGCGAAAACTTCCCAGGGCAGAGGAGTTTTAGGCGTGATTGACGGTTTCGCGCCTAAAGGCGTTGAAGCAGCCGAAGATGTAACTTGGAGAAAAGAATTCCTAAGAAAGATTGGGTATAAATTTTAGGAAGAAACCAGAAGAGGCAAGTATGAATAAGATTGTGAAATTTATCAAACTATATTTTATAATCTGTACTCTGGTTTCTATGATAGATTGAGTAGCAGCGAGGTTAAATGAACAGAGAAATAAAAAAAACTTTAGCCAGGCGCATAGGTTGGTTTTTCCTTAGAATATTTACCGTGATAAACGGTTCATTTTCCCTTAAGTGGAGTTACGCGCTTGGAAATTGTTTAGGACGCTTCGCGTGTGCAGTTATCCCCCAGCAAAGAAAAATTTCCATTGATAGCCTTGCCATTGCTTTTCCTGGCATGACGCTAAAAGAAAGAAAAAAAATCACGCGTGACTTTTTTGTATTTATGGCTCAAAGCGCATTCGAGTTGCTTTACTTTTTAAGGCATCTCGATAGGATGCAGGGTATTAAGATCGAAGGAAGGCAGAATCTGGATGAGGCACTAAAGGCAGGAACCGGTATTATTCTGGTTGCGGCACATATGGGAAATTTTCCGCTTATGAGTTTAAAGTTAGCAAGGGAAGGGTATAAGATAAATTTTGTAACCCGGCCGATGCGCGATGAAAAAGCCGGGGACTACCTGTTTAATTTAAGAGAAAATGCGGGCGTTAAGAGTATTTTTTCATATCCCAGAAAAGAATGTATAGGAGGGATACTAAAAGCTTTACGGAATAATGAAATAGTGATAATGCAGATGGACCAGAATTTTGGTTCAGGCGGCGTATGGGTGAAATTCTTTGGAAAGCTTGCAGCTACTCCTGTTGGGCCTATTACCCTTGGCATGCGAACACACGCCAAGCTTGTGCCTGCATATATATATAGGGAAGGTTTTAACCGGCATTGCATAAAAATCCTTTCCGTTGAGCCGATTATTGAAGCAGAAAATAGGGATGAAGCGGTTTTAAAAAACGCGGCTAAGTTCAGCCATATCATTGAAAGCTGGGTAAAAGAATATCCCGAACAGTGGGGCTGGATTCATCGCCGCTGGAAATCACAGCCTCCAAAAGACTTGGAAGCTACGCAGTTTAAAGTAGAATTGTAACTGCCGAGTTTATTCTCCTTCGCCGAAAACCCCGGACTTTAGTCCGGGGACGAAGGCGAAGGAGCTCCTGCGAAGCCCCACCAGAACTTGCTCGCAAGGGGCGAAGCAGAGTTTGGCTTCGGAGGAATGAACCTTTGCCAAATTTTTAGAAACCCCGCCATTTATGACGGGGAGGTTCATTTCTAAAAAAAAGATTGTAAAAGTCCCATAATTTGATAGAATTTTTTAATAAGCCTATCATTCTTTTAAACGCGCAATTTAATGAAAGTAGCGTTCGCTAAGAAATGATGGGGCAAATCCCAAAATTATATTTATAAAGCTTAAATGAAAAAGAAATATTCTATAGGTATAGGGCTTAATTTGTTTGACGCGCGGGCTATTCTGCTTGGTTCGGACAAAAAAGTTATTCTTGAAATAGAAAAACCGAGAAAGAACATAAGCGCTAATGAAACCATCAAGGTTTTGCTTGAATTGTTTGAAGAAATAATTTCAAAAGCTAAGAATTATAAAAAAGAAGAGATAGAAGGTGTCGGCCTTGCCTTGGGTGGTATTGTAAATACAAAAAAAGGCAAGGTATATTGGCCGCAGAAACAATATTCTTCTTACGCATATATTTCTCTTCCCTTAAAAGAATATCTTGAGAAAAAATTTAACTTCCCGGTAACGATTGAAAATGATGCTAATAGTTGTGTGCTGGCAGAATACATATTGAATTTCTCTGAATATAAAGATGTGATATATATGTTTTCAGGCGTAGGCTGTGGCATAATTGTTGATGGAAAGCTTTATAGAGGTAAAGACGGCGGAGCCGGAGAACTATTTTTGAATTCCACTAAGCGCATGGAATCTGAACTCGGAGACTTTTCTTTCTTCAGGCAATGGCCTGTAGATTTGGGGATAGTAAAAAAGGCTAAAGAAGTTATTTCTTTGGGCAAAGATACTTCTTTGATAAAAAGAATAACCCCTACAGGGGAATTGCATCTTAAAGATATATTTGAGGAGGCCAAGAGAAAAGATAAAGTAGCTAGAGAGGTTCTTAAGGAGGCGGCTTTTTCTTTGGGTGTAAAAATATCTTTTCTTTTGAACTTACTTAATCCGGAAGTCGTAATCATTGGCGGCGGGCTTGAAGAAGCAGGTGAGTTTTTCCTTGATGAATGCATAGATACAACAAAAGAATTTTCTTTCAGCGAAATGAGAAAAGGTTGCAGGATAGTTTTTTCGCAGCTTGGTAAATCTGCAACGTCCCTGGGTGCCGCTTTGGCGATTATTTAAAAAAGATTCTTTACACCGATAGTTTGTATGTTATAATATTAATGGAATAGGAGGTGGTTAATGGACAAGACAAAACTTATACCTGTAATTTTTCTTATTCTTGTTTTACTTTTAGGCGGCGCAGCCATAATGCTTTATACCGAAAAGGGTAAACTTGCCGAAGATAACAAAATATTAGCCAAGGATAAAGGCATTTTGACGGAAGAAAGGGATAACTTGCGTGATAGCAACAATAAGCTTGAGAGAGATAAACAAAGCTACGAGGAAAGGATACAGAGCATAACTTCCAAACTGACAGATATCGAAAAAGAACGTGATGATTGGAAAAAGAAGTTTGAAGACACTTCAAGCGAAAGAGACGCGTTAGTAGAAAAACTTAAAGAAAAGCCCAAAGTAGAAGTAGCGCAATCCGCAACAGCCGGCACTACAAGCGCACAAACGCCCATTTCAGAGGAATATTGGGCTGATTTTGTTAAGGTTAAAGCTGCTCTTGAAGTAAAGGTTGAAGATCTAAATAAGCAATTAAACGAGGCAAAGCTTAAGCTTTCCGAGCTGGATAGAAGCAATAAAGAGCTTTCTTCAAAACTTGATGAACTTTCCAAAGAAAAAGAAAGAGTTGAGAATGAGATGGAAATAAAAGAACGCACCATGCGCATAGTAAGCAGGGATTTGGTCAGCGAACGGGAGGCAAGAAAAATAGCAATGGAGGAACTAAATAAGCTACGAGGAGAAAATGTTAACCTAAGAAGAGAACTCGTGGTTCTTAATAAAGAGAAGGTTCAACTACAAACTAATATAATGGATGTATCAGAGAAGAAGGGCGTGCTTGAAGATAAGATTTCAGGTGTTGAAAATGTAATGAAGGAAAAATCGCTTGAGCTCGAAGAGTTGCAGAAAGAACTTACCACTACAATTAAAGGAGATGGCAAAGTTGCCTCCAGAGAAACAGCTTCTGTTGAACTTCCTCCAATAGTAGTTAAATCAGGCGCAGGCCCCAGAGGCTTAAAGGGTGAAATTTTAGCGGTTAATCCCGAAGAAAGATTTGTGGTAGTAAATATGGGAGAAACTTCAGGCGTCGGCCCTGGCAATGAATTAAAAGTGTTAAGGAAAAATAAAGAAATAGGCCGTATACAGATTATTGAAACAAGAAAAGATATTTCAGCTGCAGATATTAAAGACGTTGCTCCAGGCGTAAATATTCAGGAAGGCGATATAGTAATAACCAGATAATTAACACGCTCTCAGATAGCCACAGGTGGGAATAGTTTTTATCTGCACCAATCTGTAAGAGTTGAGAAAGTAGAGGCACTTGTGTCTTCTTCTATCACCATAAAAGAAGTTGCTAAGAAAGCAGGCGTTTCTATTGCAACTGTTTCACGTTACCTCACCAATCCTGCCTCAATCAAAGGTGAAAACCGTAAAAATGTTCAGCAAGCTATTCAGGAACTAGGTTACCAGCCATTTCTTTACGCACGAAAACTCGCCGGAGGAAAACTTAATACTTTTGGCCTTATTATTCCTGGCTATGAAGGCATTTTCTATTCTTTTTATGCAATTGAAACTATTCGAAATGTTGCCTTGGCCTTGGACAAAAAGGGAACAGACTTGCATTTACATATTTTTTGGAATAAGGATAATTTTAGAACCTCTCTGGTTGATGGGGTCATATTTGCCGATGTTATTGATAACGAAGGCCAGTTAAAAAGGTTGATCAAAGAAAAATTTCCTCTTGTTGTGATAAACAAAAAGATAGATGACCCTTCAGTAAGCTATGTTGCTATAGATAATTTTAAAGGAGCATTCAACGCGACAGAGTTTCTAGCTCATCATGGGCATCGTTTTATAGCTCATCTTGCAGGAGACCTGCGTGTTCAATGTGCGCAGGAACGTTTAGATGGATATAAAAGCGCCCTAGAAAAGAATAAAATCAAAGTGCGGGAAGATTATATAAAAATTACCAATTTCTCAACTAAAGATGCAAGAGATAAGCTGGAAGAGTTGTTTTCTTTAAAAGAGCCGCCAACGGCTATATTCTGTAGTAGTGATGACATTGCCGTTGAAGTTTTAAATTTTGCGGAAGAAAAAAAGATAAAGGTACCAAAGGCTCTAAGTGTGGTAGGATTCGACGATAACATCCGTCAATTCCATGCAAATTTAGGCCTTACAACAGTAAGGCAGCCTATAGACAAAATGGCTTTTACGGCCGTTGAAATACTTAATGAAATAGTAGCAAAAAAGACAACAACTAAAAGAGTTGTCCTGGATGCTGAGTTAATTGTAAGGGATACGGTAGATTTTATATAACAATATATAGTATTTAAAAAACAGTTAACTACTATATATAGTATTTTTTCTTGACATTCCCTACAAAGCGTGATATAAAGATAGTCATTCCAGTTAAGTGGGTAGTTTTTTTAAAAAAAATCTAAGTTTTCTTTTAAAATGAGGAGTAATCATGGAAGAAAAATTGAATTTTTCTCCCAATGCTTTAGTTGTTCTCAAAAAACGTTATCTTAAGAAAAATGAAAAAGGCCAGATTATAGAAACTCCGCTTGAGTTAGTTGAGCGAGTTTCTAGTGCTATCGCATCAATAGAGAAAAGGTACGGTGCGACTAAAGAAAAAGCCGAAGAAATAAAAAAGAAATTCTTCAAAATAATAGCCAGCCTTGAATTTGTTCCAAATTCCCCTACCTTAATGAATGCAGGAAAAGACTTGGGTCAGCTTTCTGCTTGTTTTGTCGTTCCCGTTGAAGACTCAATGGATTCTATTTTTGATGCGATAAAAGCAACAGCATTAATCCATAAAACAGGCGGCGGAACCGGTTTTAGCTTCTCGCGCCTGCGCCATAAAAATAGTGTTGTAAAATCTACCGGAGGCGTTGCATCCGGTCCTGTATCTTTTATGAAAGTTTTTGATGCAGCAACTCAAGCAGTTAAACAGGGCGGAACCCGCCGCGGCGCAAATATGGGAATGCTGCGGATAGATCATCCGGATGTTTTAGAATTTATAAAATGCAAAGAAAAAGAAGGGGATATTTCAAATTTTAATATCTCAGTTGCGCTTACGGATGATTTTATGGAAAAAGTTTTGAAGGAAGAGGATTATAATTTAATTGACCCTCATTCCGGAGAAACAGTAAACAGAATTAACGCGCATGATACATTTAATACTATTGCGGATTATGCTTATAAAAACGGAGAACCCGGTATTATATTTATTGATAGAATGAATGAAGGCAATCCCTCCCCTCATTTAGGAGTGATTGAAAGCACAAATCCTTGCGGAGAGCAACCGCTATTGCCTTATGAATCCTGCAACCTTGGTTCAATAAATCTTTCTAAATTTTTACGGGAGATAAATGGTGAATTTGAAATTGATTGGGAGCGCCTGAGAGATGTTACGTCTTCATCGGTAAGATTTCTTGATAATGTTATAGAGGCAAATAAATTTCCTTTACCCCAGATTAAAGAAAATACTCTAAAGACCAGAAAAATAGGTTTAGGCATTATGGGATGGGCAACTATGCTTGGATTTTTAGGTATAGCTTATGATAGCGACGAAGCAATTGATCTTGCAAAAAGGATAATGGATTTTATATATAAAAACGCTAAAGAAGAATCAATGAAGCTTGCAAAGGAGCGGGGAGTTTTCCCTGCCTGGAAGGGTAGTATTTGGGATAAAAAATCTATAAGGATAAGAAACGCAACGCTTACGACAGTTGCTCCAACAGGGACCATAAGTATAATAGCAGGTCCTACATCAAGCGGCATAGAGCCTAATTTTTCTTTATGTTATTCCAGGAATGTTTTGGAAGGAGAGAAGCTTTTAGAAATTGATCCCGCGTTTGAATATATAGCTAAAAAAGAAGGTTTCTATAGTGAAGAGTTAATGAAGAAAATCGCCTCAGGAGAAAGCATACAAAATATGGAGGAAGTGCCTGATGAATTTAAGAAAATATTTAAAACAGCCCTTGAAATCTCCCCGCTTTGGCATATTAAAATGCAGGCAGCCTTTCAGGAATTTACCGATAACGCCGTATCAAAAACTATAAATTTACCCAACAATGCAACAGTTGAGGATGTAAAAGAAGCTTACCTTCTTTCTTATAAATTACGTTGCAAAGGCGTTACCGTTTATAGAGACGGAAGCAGGAGCGTTCAGGTTTTAACTGTTGATAAGAAGAAAGAAGAGAAAAAACATGAGGCAGCAGAAGAAAAACAATCTGTATTTTCTTATCCTAAGCCGCGGCCAGAAGTCATAATGGGCACAACCACAAAAGTTACAACGGGCTGCGGTAATTTATATATAACTATTAACCAGGCTGAAAGCGGAGATTTTTTTGAAGTTTTTACTCAAATGGGTAAAGCAGGAGGCTGTGCTGGCAGCCAGCTTGAGGCTGTAGGCAGGCTTATCTCTCTAGCGCTTCGTGGTGGAGTGGACATAAAAGTTGTTACGGAGCAGCTTAAAGGAATAAGATGCCCGTCTCCGAGCTGGGTAAATGGAAAAAAGATTTTTTCCTGTGCAGATGCGGTTGCCAGGGTTTTAGAAAAGAGAGCAATGGATCAAAAAGAAATTGTCAAAGTAGAGGTACCTGTTTTAGAAAAGCAGGAAGCCTCGGTTTTGGTAAAAAAAGCTAATAGTTTCAGCAATATAGTTGGTGTTTGCCCGGATTGTGGTTTTGCCCTCAGGCATCAGGAAGGCTGTCTGCTTTGTGATGCGTGCGGGTATTCTAAGTGTTGATGATAAAAAAGGCTAAGGCTGAGGTTAAGAAAAAAGAAGTTTAAAATAGATAATAAATCCCCAACTTGGCCTAAACCTCAACCTAACCCTCTATTAAGTTATTCAAAAAAGGATAAAAGCATGATCAAATTAGTTTTACTGCGGCATGGTGAAAGCGCTTGGAATTTAGAAAATAGATTTACCGGCTGGACTGATGTGGGGCTTTCGGAAAAAGGCGTCAAGGAAGCGCATTTGTCAGCAGAGTGGTTAAAAAAAGAAGGGTTTGTTTTTGATATAGCATATACGTCGGTTCTAAAGAGGGCAATTAAAACTCTTTGGATAGCTTTGGAGGATATGGATTTAATGTGGATTCCTGTTTACAATTCCTGGCGGCTTAATGAACGCCACTATGGTAGTTTGCAGGGCTTAAACAAAATAGAAATGGTTGAAAAATTCGGAGAAAAGCAGGTACTTATATGGAGAAGAAGCTATGATGTCCAGCCGCCTGCCTTAACCAAAGACGATACGCGTTTCCCCGGCAACGACCCCAGATATAAAAATCTTAAAAAAGAAGAATTACCTCTAACTGAATGTCTCAAAGATACAGTAAATAGATTCTTGCCTTATTGGCATAATACAATTGCTCCAAGCCTTAAAGAAGGTAAACGCGTAATTATAGCAGCTCACGGAAATAGCCTGCGGGCCCTGGTTAAATATCTGGATGACGTTTCTGATAACGAGATTGTCAGTTTAAATATTCCTACAGGAATTCCTCTGGTTTATGAATTGGACGACAATCTAAGGCCGCTTAAGCACTATTATCTTGCTCCGCCAGATGTCCTTGCCAAAGCGATAGATTCGGTAGTTAAGCAAACAAAGAAATAGTTTTAAATCCATATCGACACCGCGAAAGCGCAAAAATTCCGCAAAAACGCAAAAAAATAAATATTAAAATAATCTATGTTTTTGGTATAATTTTCGTATCTTTTTTTTGCGATTTTACGGCTCTTTTGCGGCTTTGCGGTGTAAATTTATGAAAAAATATGATTGCATAGTTATCGGCGCAGGCCACGCAGGTATTGAGGCGGCGTATTCTGCTTCAACGCTTGGTTTAAACACCCTTCTTTTAACTCTTTCGCTGGATACTATAGGAAAATTATCCTGTAATCCTGCCGTCGGAGGCGTTGCTAAGGGCAATCTCGTAAGAGAGATAGATGCCCTTGGCGGCTTAATTGGCAAAATTGCCGATAAATGTGCTTTAAACTACCGAATATTGAATAAAAGTAAAGGTAAAGCGGTCTGGGCAACAAGGGCGCAAGTGGATATGTTTGAATATCCGGTTGTTGCAAGAAAGTATCTGGAGGCTTGCCCAAATCTGACAATCCTGCAGGCAAAAGTAAAAAATATTCTTGTAAAAAATAAAAAAATATATGGTGCCGAGGTTAACTTCGGAGAAATTTTTCAGGCAAAAACAATAATTATCTGTGCGGGGACGTTTCTTAAAAGCAAAATACATATCGGCTTACAAAGTTTTTCCGGCGGAAGGCTTTGCGAAGAATCCAGTGATGAATTATTCGATAGCATACGAAAACTTGGGATTACCACAAAGCATTTTAAGACAGGTACTTGTGCCAGGCTTGATGCAAGGAGCCTTAATTTTTCAAAAATGACTGAACAACTGCCGGACATGGAAGCTGTACCTTTTTCTTGCACAAATACTGCTCTTTTGGAAAATCAATTAAGCTGTTATATAACCTATACCAATAAAAAAACCCATAGCATTATTTTAAAAAATCTCAACCGCTCGCCGCTTTACACAGGAAAAATCAAAGCAAGGGGTGTTAGGTATTGCCCGTCTCTTGAGGATAAAATCGTCAAATTCAAAGACCACCCGCGCCATCAGATTTTTATTGAACCGGAAGGAAGAAATACGGTTGAAGTTTATCCAAACGGTATTTCTACATCTCTGCCTTTCGATGTTCAGCTTAAATTCATTCATACCATAGAAGGTTTGGAAGATGCTATTATGTTGCGGCCAGGTTACGGTATCGAACACGGGTTAATAGATGCAAGAGAGCTGGATAGTACATTGGAATCAAAAAAAATATCCGGACTTTATTTTGCCGGCCAGGTTAATGGAACAACCGGCTACGAAGAAGCAGCTGCGCAAGGGTTAATTGCCGGGATAAATGCCGCTCTTTTAGTAAAAAATAAAAAACCCTTTATTCTAAGAAGAGAAGAGGCATTTTTGGGAGTTTTAATTGATGATTTAACGGAAAAAGGAACGGATGAGCCATACAGAATGTTTACTTCGCGCTCGGAATTTCGGTTGAGTTTACGCGAAAGCAATGCGGATATAAGGTTAAGCAGCCTTGGCTGTGATTTAGGTTTGCTTAACCGTGAGCAGTACCAGCAGGTTGTTTCAAAGAAACAAAAAATAGAAGAGCAAATAAAGAAAATGAAAACCATAAAAGTTATCTTTGAAAAACAAAAATTATCTGTTTTCGATATTTTAAAACGGCCTAAAATTACATACGAGGAAATAGAAAAATATATGGATGACAAAGGCGTTACAAACCAGGTAAACCCCGTTAGAAAGGATGGGGCTCTAAACCCCAATATTTCTGAAAATAATGAGATGGGAATATATTCAGCTCCACCCTTACGAACGAGGCTTTCTAACGGGGTAAAATGGGAAACAGAAATAAACATAAAATATGAAGGTTTTATCAAGCGTGAGCAGGTGTGGCTTCGTGAACTTAAAAATCTTGACCGGATAAAAATGCCAAAAATTAATTTTTCCAAAATACCTTCATTATCAAAAGAGGTAGTGGAAAAGTTGAATAAGTTTAAACCGGATACTTTGGGTGAAGCCCTAAGAATAAGCGGGATTACTCCGGCAGCGATACTTACGGTTTATAATTTTATTAAGAAAAGTAGGAGATAGGGGGGGGCAGAATGGATTTTAAAATCTTTTTTACGGCATTTACCACAATATTCTTAGCTGAATTGTTTGATAAAACGGAATTAGCCGTATTTTCACTTTCTGCTAAAGGAAACAGTAAAATGCCAGTATTCTTAGGTGCAATGGCTGCTTTCTTCCTCGCAACGCTATTAGCAGTTATTTTCGGCAGTGTGCTTTCGAAATTTGTTGACCCTAAAATTATGCGTTATGTAAGCGCGTCGGTATTTTTTGCGGCTGGTTTCCTTATACTTATGGGAAAGTTATAATTAAGCCAAGAGGGCCGGGCAGGCTTTGATCCTATTCGATTTTTGTAAGGCTAAGATATTTTGCAATTGAATTCGCAAAATTAGCTGTTGCACCGCGCGGCGAGAGTATATCTTTAATTTTGCTTAGTTCTTTTTTAAGATTATTGTATTCAGCTTCATCTTTGAGGTAGCGCAGGGTAACCTGCGCTATTTTTCCCGGATTTGCTTTGTCCTGAAGAAGTTCTTCAACAATTTTCCTTGAAGCCAGAATATTTGTCATAGCTATAAATCTTAATTTCACGAGTTTCCTCAGTAAATGCCAGCTGAAAAGGTTAAGTTTGTATATAACTATAAAGGGAACTTCCAGGATAGAAATTTCAATAGTTGCAGTCCCTGACGAAGTAATGATAAAAGCAGATTCTTCTATCATCTCATAACTATGGTCTACAATTTCAATATTAGGAGCCATCTTCGTATAAAATTGTAATGGTATGTTTTCGGGGCGTATTATTCTGAATTGATAACCCGGTAATTGCTTTTCGATAAGCTCTTTGGATT
>JALOCC010000079.1 GCA_023227945.1 Candidatus Omnitrophota bacterium | reverse complement strand
GCCGGTTATAAGATATCCTCTTTATGCTGATAAATTATATTCTATTTCTGGAGATTTATATCTACAAGGAAGCAACTATGGATCGAGAATTATTAACAGTATCTTGAATTGGGACATTGCTTTTGAATGGGGGAATCATGCACAAGCTGGTTATTCTACACATGAAGATTCCACCAATGCCGCTACAGCAGTTTTGTCAACGAGAACAATCACTATAGATGAAATGACAGGGTCATTATCTTCAAACCTCATGTTTAATACCGGCTATGGGCCACGTATTTCAGGATTGGAAAGCAGAACGAATGATTTAAATTCAGCCGTTTCCCATATCTTAGATACAAATACTAATCCCCATCATGTGACAGCAACCCAAATAGGAGCGGCGACTCCAGAAGATGCCACAAATGCGGCAACATCCGTCGTTTCATTTTGGGTGCCGACGTGGTGGTCAACGGAAAGCGCGTTATTCGTCCCTTATAACGGTGCGACGAAAACTTTAAACCTGGGAAACAATGATTTTGTCACGAGCAATAACGTCCATGTAGGAAATGATTTGTTTGTGGACGGGCATGCAGAAATAGACGGCAGGATAAATTTGCTTGGAACCGGGCGGTATATCGATGGAATAGCCGCGCTGACTTCATTACAGCTCAGCGAATTACCGACATCGACATTAGCTGTCCCCGGGGCTACTCTTTACACTGTTTCTCGTAATTCTGTGGACGAATCCATTTTCACATCTGACAGTCATTTAACCCAAGCCACGAATCAGATTTACAGTGATTTTTCTGAGGAAATCCTTGCACGAATCGACGGAGATTTAAAAGGAAGTAATTTTGTGATAGAAACAGCAGGTTCGCTTGTTCCAAATGCTCGTACAATAACGATTGACAACTCTTCGGGATCATTATCCTCAAATCTTATTTTTAATACCGGATATGAATCAAGAATCTCGGCATTGGAAAATGCACCCGAATCCGGTGGAACTATAGCTTCTGTTTACTCCCCTATTTCTAACGTTGCAACCGGAACGACAGTCTCCGTTACTGTTTCATCGACTCAACAAATTTATTCCGTTGTGACAGATAGTAGAATACTATTGTTCACCAACAATCTTTCATCTGTTATCCTCAACGGTAGCTCAAATATTAATTGGGACGTTTGGATCAATTTCAGGACATGGGCGTCAATCGGCGGCGAAGAGTTATATATGGACGATGCAGTCCCTTATGTTGTTCCATCCGTGGGTTGGGCCACAAACATTCGTTGGGCCGACGACACCCCAGAAATTTCAACGACGGGTTGCTACCATTTCGCATTCTCCACCGTTGACGGGCGTAGAATTTATGGTCGCCAAATCTTTCCTACCCCTCAAAAATGGCAACGTCTTGTTTTCCATTTTGCGCCCAATGCAACATATTACGACGGCTGGACTGGAGGCGGTTGGGACAATCCTGCGATTACAAATTACGCCAAATTTTATGACAGTTTTCCTAATAGTCAGTATAAAGTTTTGAAATTCTCATTTTGGAGGTGGGCAAACGACGCACAGGGGAAATATGCAATCGCATACCAAACTGACGGTCAGATCACGCCGACATATGCAACAAATACTGTCATTTGGGCGGAAGATTTTGGATATCGTAATGTCGGATATTTCCCTCATTGGAGATCCATGTGGCACAAAGATCGGCAGGCAATCGGCACTCACGCACTTTGGGAGGGGGTTGCACTTCGTGGAAATTTTGTTATGTGGTATCTTGGTTATTCCTCCGCGAATGTGATGACTCGTTTTTACTTCCAAGAAAATTCAGAAAGGCCAATGAATGAATTGGAAAGAGAGCAGTATGATGCGGGTGTTCGGTTGCCCGCCGGAAGATAAAATGAGTAAAGGAGACATTAAGATGAAAGCACAATACATTTCTGTTTTTGAAATAAAATTACCGACACCCGAAGATTATCTTGAAGACGGTATCACTTTTAAAGATCCAAGCAGATGGTATGATCTCGTAGAATACCCAAAACAAAAAGACGTTAACATCTTTAAGAACTTTGTCCGACGATATTATTTGATTTCAGATGCTTTCGGAGGACCTAAAGAAATTTTTGAATCATGGAAAGAAAATGTTTCAGAAAAAGATGAACGTTGTGAAGACAGAAACACAATTAATAAATCTCTTGTTTAAGGAGACTTAAAGAATCTAATCATTTGCTTAGAAATTTAAAATTCAAAGGTGAAAGAGGAATATGGAACAGAATATGGAACAATATTTCTACTTAGAATCTCCGACGCGCGGATATGTCAATATTTCTTTCATAAGGGAATTAAATATGAATGTTCAATTCGGTTCGAGAGACCCAACGTTTTTTAAATCAAAAGAAAAATGCGAAATTTTCGCAAAAACGTTGTGTTATGTCGTCGCAGATACAGAAGTTAAAAGTACGGATGGATTTGAAGATTGGTATGTCCGTCTTTTAGAACGTTATTCGTTATAAGTGTTTATTCTTTGTTGAAGAATTTTCCGGAAGCCATGATGAAAACTTCATATGCTAAAAAGGCACGACTACCGAAAAATTCAAACAGATTCGCCAAGAAGTTTAGAACTATTTGGATCATATAAAGAGAAATGAATATCAGCAGACTGAAGGGATAAAAAGCGGCCATCCGTAAACCTCTTTTTGAAATTTTCATCTTCTTTTTAGCCATCGCCATTATCAGAACAATGGGACAAAAGAAAAATGAAAAAATAAATGCCTTTTTCGTTTTTCCGAAATTAGTAAATCCATAAGAATATGAATTTACAGCAAGACACAAGCTTTCTGCTACATACCAAAAAACAAGAAATGGGATCAAGAATTTATACATTATGATATTCCTTCAGCTTTTCAACAGGAAAACTAAATCTGATGGTATCTTTCTAAAAGTTCTTGAGCTTCCTTCGTTTCAACCCATTTACAAGAACGTATTTCAGGACACCATCCTCCACGATACACACATTCAGGAACACAACATTCAGCAAGTACGGGATCTACTTTCATAATTTCTTCGATCACAGCTTTCCATGCTAGTCTTGTTTCAAGGCTAGCCTGATTACAAAGCCTACGTCGGCTGATAAACAAGATAGCTTGTGCGTTTGCTTCACATTCGTGTTCTACAGAGGCTCCTTGCGGCAATTCGTCACGGTTTACGCCAGTTCGGTCGCTTCTCTGTGTTCTAACGAAATGTTCGATGCCGATCTTATGCCGAACCAAATGGACGCTGACCCAATACTTTAAATCTTTCCATTTCCAATTGAATACCAGTTTCCGAATTGGAGAATGTTCTGTAAGAAGCATTCTCTTCTTCCAAGAATAACTTGGTTCATTTGTTCCTGGTTCCATGTGTACGGTTGTTCGGGCGGCATCTGCGACTTCCCGCCAAGTTCCTTTTTGTTTCATGTTTTCAACGATCATGTCATTCTCCTATAATATATCCCGCTTCTTCTAAAAGACCCCTTAGTCTATTTTCAAATAATTCTTCAGAAATGATTCCGTCTTGAAGATATTCTGACTTGCTGACGACAGAAGGACAATATTCAGTTTTTATTTTCTTCAGGATTTCATGCCAGCTCATTAATCCTCCGACATTCCTATCATCGATATAGATGTCGGCGACTATTTTTCTCGGGTCATAATTCTCTGAAATTTGTTCAGAATTTGTGTTTATTCCCTTGAAACAATGCAAGATTCCGTTCTCTTTAAGGAAAGTGATTGCCTCTTCAAGACATTTCCCATATCTGCATGTCCAAAGGATAAGTTCAAAACCGAGTCGATATAGATCACAAATCGCTTCTTTCCCACCAGGACGGAATACCAACAGTTTCCCACATCCTGATTTCGTTATTGTCCCGTCGAAGTCAATTGCAATTACAGCAGGGTTCATTATCTTCCGCTACTCCCGAAACCTTTATTTCCGCGTTCTGTGTTTAATTCATCCATTTCTTCTTCTGAAACGAACATTATTTTAGGAGAAACGAACGGGGCAATCACGAGTTGTGCTATTTTATCGCCTTTTTTGATGACATATTCACAATTGCTATGATTGATAATAATTACCTTCAATTCTCCCGTATACGAAGAATCAAGAATACCCGGAGCGTTTTCTACCGTTATCCCGAACTTGCTTGCGAGACCGGATCTGGGACATACTAATCCGACGAACCCTTCAGGAACCTTAACTCTGATTCCGCTTCCGATAGTTTTCCAAGATCCTTGCGGGATAACGATTTCTTCGTTGCTCTTTATGTCCATTCCTGCGTCTCCCGGATGCGCGTAACACGGATAGTTTTCCTCACTTCCATCCATTGAAGACATTTTAATGACAGATTCCTGTTTTTCCCTTCTACATTCACATATTTTATCCAACGGCATTTTTTGTTCTTCCTTTTTTTTGATAGTCTATGCTCTTTATAGAAGGAAGAAGATTTTTTTTAACGTTTCGGAGATAAAAGATGTCATTGCAGATTACAGAAAAGGATTTTAGATTTTATCTGTTTATGCTTTCAAGGTTGGCTTCTACATATTCCTCTGCCACAGATTTGGATTTTAGCGGAATGACGACCAAGAAATTTTACGACAGTATTTACGAAAACGGGATGGCTCCTGTTTTCGTCCCTCTCTCAAATTCAACAAATGCCTGCGATGAAATTTCATACAGTTACGACCTAGAAGATTTTTTCCTTTCTATCGCTGAGATTGACAGCGCATTTGTCACCTATTTTCAGAATTACGGAAATGGAATTACATCAATCGGATCATTTATGCTTCAAAAAAAACTGTCTGTAAATCAAGTCACAGACAGTTTCTACTACGATATAACAGGTAATCACTTTTATTCTGGAACCGTTTTTAAACCAGAAGGAACTGTTCATTACACATATACATATGATAGCGGTTCGGAAACATGGGTAGGGGAATATACAAACACAACGTATTCAGGAACACTCTATTCAAACACTTCCTCGTCCGGATTAATGACGAAACCGCAAAAAATGAAGCTTTCAGCAAATCTTTCAAATCTTTTAGTGTTGGCGACTTTTGAAACAGAAGATGAAGATTATAAGATGATTGCATATCTTAGCAGTGACGGGACACCGGTTGTGACGGAAACAGAAGTTCTAGGACTTTCTTCTTTAGAAATCTTGAATTCCCAGACGAATGAACTAAGAGATATTTCTCTTACAGACGCGTGTAACGTTCAAATCAAATACACGACAGAATTCGAACTTTCAGACAGTTTCACTTCTGAAGCATCCACGACCACATCTGTTACCAACGGAATCGTTACAAAAGGAAAGGAAGGATCTTATATCCTTCAAGATAATGATTTCAAATATCCCCTATTCGCGGAACCTGAAGACGGCTATTATTTTACGGGATGGACCAACGGAGGTT
>JALOCC010000017.1 GCA_023227945.1 Candidatus Omnitrophota bacterium | reverse complement strand
AAGGATTTAAATACTGTTTCTATGCCGTTTCCTTTGGGCGTTGTTTTTGGCTCAGAAGGAGAAGGAGTCCGTTATGGAGTAGAGAAACATATAGATATAAAAGCAAAAATACCTATGCCTGGAGCCGTGCTTAGCTACAATGTAAGCATGGCCGCGGCAATTTTTTGTTACGAGATAAATAAACAAAAAAAATGAAAAATAAAAAAGATATAAAAGAAATTATGCAATTCATTTGTGAAGCCGGCATGCTTAAAAATGTTAAACGTTCCGGATGGCAGGTGCTTGGAATACGTTCAGGCGAAACTGTTGCCGAACACAGTTTTCGCTGCGCGGTTATAGGTTACATTTTGGCAGATATGGAAGGCGCATCTGCTCATAAGGTAATTTTACTTACTCTTTTTAATGACATCCAGGAAGCCCGTATGACCGATTTACATAAAATGGCACAACGTTATCTAAAAATAGATAGCGCAGAAGACAGTTGTTTTACGGAACAAATCAAAAACTTGCCGGATAAATTGTCTAAAGAGTTGGCGCAATTACATGAAGAATACAGGAAGCAAAAGACAAAAGAAAGTATTATTGCGAGAGATGCCGACATACTTGAATGCCTTATTCAGGCAAAAGAATATCACGAGCAGGGTTTTAAAAAGGCAATAGAATTTACCAAGTGCGCGCCGCGTTTTCTAAAAAGCAACAGCGCAAAAAAGCTATGGCAAGTTGCTAAAAATAATAAAATTACAAATTGGTGGGTTGCCTTAAGTAATTTTAAACGCTAACATTCGTAACTTAAATATGCGATTTATGATTAGCTATATAAAAGAGGAGATAAAATAATGATAAAGAAAATTACCCCACAAAGTTTTAAATCTTTCGGCCAGCTCATACATCATCCGCAAAAGGAATTGCATGGTAGGGATGAAAATCTTTTTCATATAGTATTAAAAGAAGAAAACACTGTTGGCTGGAGGATAGCATACTTAATCGTCAGAGATAAAACAATAAATACCCTTGAACAACACCTGCAAACTTTTGAAAGCTTTGAGCCCGTAAGCGGAAAAGCACTTCTTTATGTGGCGAGAAAAAAAGACCCGGGACAAATAAACTGCTTCAATTTAGATAAGCCTGTGATTTTGGATAAAGGAGTATGGCACGGAGTAGTTACTCTTAACGGTGACAGTGAAATAAAAATTACGGAAAATGCAAATGTTGAGTGCATTTACTGGAAGCTCGGGTTCGACCTTAATTCGGGACACAAATCAGCTTAAAAACCTGCTTACCCAAATCAATCTACCGGTAATTTAATTTTATCCAGCAGACGGTTGATTTTTTCTACTAACTCGTGGAATTTGTCTGATTTTCTTATTTTAATGTGCCCGCTCCTTCTATCTTTTATGTGTGCATCTAATTCGTATACAATTCTGTCAAACGGGCCAACTATTCGATGCGTAATTTTATAGGCAAATATAAGTATTATTAATAGAGCGAGTGGAGCAGTAAGTATTAATATAGCAGTTACCCGTCTGGCTGCAGGTATAATGCTGTAAGCAATTGCTTCAGGAAAACCTACTTCTGCGGAGGTAATACCATAGAATAAATAATAGAGGCAGATGGTTACAATAGTAGCCGGCACCAGTGCTGCCATAAAGACAAGCATAAAAGTTTGCCGGTGCAAAGGATTTGCGAAAAATTTTTTTCTTCGGTTTTTGAATTTAATCATTTTTCATACCCCACTTTTATATCGGTATATAAAGCTTCTGCGGTTGACAATGTGTTATCTGTATCCGTCATCAAAGCTATTGCGCCCACTCCGGGAGGAGTCCCGCCAAAAGCGCGTTTATAATCTTCATATATATTTCTTTCTTCATAGACCCATTCACTATTATTTTTTTTGCCTGATTCAACTACAACCAACTTTATATTTGCAAAATATGGACTTGTCATTATGGTTCCTTTGGGCAGGTCTTCACTCCAGACGTATTCGATTGTTTTTATATTTGTAAAAATCCAGCTAGGAAATATTACATATATTCTCGCGGCATAGTCGTCTTTTTCCAGCCAACCGTTTTTATTTTTTCCTGCTTCAGGCAAAGGCACAGATTCAGGCTTTTTAGGAGATGGCTGTAGTCCAAAGACAACAAGAAGCTTGTCCCAGAAACTAATTTTTTTAGCTATTGAAGCTGCACCCGCAGAAGAACTTTTTTCAGGAAACTTTATAACCTTCCATTTCCAGCTGATCATGGGATATTTTTTTGAATCAAACCGTATTTTATAAAGCAGCCCGGAGCAGGCATTCTTGCTTTTGGCTACCAGTTGGCCGCCATCGGTTTGCGGTTCGACTATATATAATACCCGGTTTCTAAATATTTTTTCCTGCCATTCAGAAAGTGCATCTTTTCTGTCGAATTTAAATAATTTAGGCAGATTGTATGCATAGGCAATAAAACCTATAACAGCCACTAAGAATATAACCAGTAAGAATAATTTTTTTGATTTCATTTTATTGATTTGACCTATTCGACAGGCTCAGGGTCAATCCTGACCCTGAGTAAGCTTCAGGATTTTTGGTCCGAAGCGCATCGAACGGATTGATTTTAACTCCATAGAATAAGTGAGTCAAACGATTTATTGATGAACAGATAATTTACTGCTGCCTTAAGGCAGCAGTAAATTATAGCGAAGCGTCTGTGAATTAACCCCGCCCCTTCACGCTTTGAATAAGTTATTCATAGGTAAGAAAGGGCGGGGTTAATTTGGCTATGCAATCCAGCACTCAGAAAACTGAGAGCTGGATTGCTGCCTCATTAACTTTCTGGTATAATTAAAAAATCTGTATATTTATGAACAAATACATAAAGGTAATTTTAATTGTATTCATTTTTCTCGCCGGAACATTTGCTTTTTGCCTGCCACCGGAAAGTAACAGCGAAACTAACCCTAAGACTACGGAACAGCTAGATAAGCTTACTCCACAGCACGATTCTTTGCCGGTTGAAGAAAGGGTTATTCTGGGTAAAGACGATGAATTTAAAGAGAGTGCCACCAAGCACGAAGCTGAAGCATACGTAACATTTTTACCTTCAACGAAATCAAAAGATAACAAATCGCGCATCCAAATTATTGAATCGGAATTTGATTATTCCTATGAGTATAAGCTTTTTGATAAAATACCGGTTACGCTTTCTTTAAGCAGCGAATATATCGATATAAAAGAAAATTCGCAGCTTAATTTACCTTCGCATTTAACCGGTTTAAGCGTAGGCTGTGATGTAGTTTTGCCATTTTTTAATTTAGATAAAACCTACATAAACCTGGGGGTTAGCCCTTCGATATATAGGGATGACTGGTCTTTTAAGACATCTTCTTTCCGGATGCCAACCGACATTTTTCTTATTTATAAACCTAATGATAAATTGATCTTTGTCGGCGGCCTTGCGTATTTCCCTGATTTTAAAGACCAATTTTTTCCGGCTGTGGGATTTGTGTATAAGCCAAATGAAAAATGGATTTTTAATATCACGACAGACGATCCCAGCATAGCCTATATGCCCAATGACAGGCTGACTATTTTCACGCAAATGGAACTTCCCCTAGGCGCTGAATATGAAGTTAAACGCGGCGATTCTGAAAATATGGTTTTAATTTATAATGATATGCGTTTAGGTTTGGGCGTAGGGTATAAGATTAATAAATTTGTATCTGTCTCGCTTGCCGGTGGTGGAGTATTTGACCGGTACATTAAATATAGAAAGGTTGAAGAAAAATTAAGCATTGAAAACGGCGGTTACGTAAAGTTTTCTGTGGACATACAGATATAAACAGATAGCAGTTAAGCAGATAGCAGATGATTTTAATAAAATAAATTATGGATAAAAAGCATATTAAATTTATGAAAGAAGCAATAAGGCAGGCGAAGATTAGTTTACGCCAAGGCGGAATTCCGATTGGGTCAATACTGGTTAAAGATGGTAAAATTATCGGCCGTGGCTATAATAAACGTGTGCAGAAAAAATCAGCAATTTTGCATGCTGAAATGGATTGTTTGGAAAATGCAGGCCGCTTGAAAGCCAAGGATTATCGCAAGTGTGCCATATATTCGACCCTATCCCCGTGCGATATGTGCACGGGGGCAATACTGCTTTATAAGATACCAACTATAGTTATAGGAGAGAACGAAACATTTAAAGGCCCTGAGAATTATTCTAAAAAGCGCGGCGCGCAAATCATTAATCTAAATATGAAAGAATGTAAAGAGATGATGCGGGATTTCATAAAGGAAAAACCCGGGCTTTGGAACGAGGATATCGGGAAATAAAATGTCATATAAAAAAATAATCGAAAGCGGATTAAAAGCTAGTCAGGATAATATTTGCGGGCAAGACAAAATTTGGTCGCGTTATAGCCATGACAAAGTTGACGTAGGTGAGGAACTTGCTAAAGTGATACGGACATTGAGCTCTGCGTTTCCTTTGAATTTGAGGCTACGGGCTCTTTCCGTAGGTTCAAGCGATGAACCGCAATTTAGGATTTTAGAAACTGCTTTCCGCGGAGGGCTTTATCTTCTTGATATAAATGATAGCGCTCTTAATATTGTAAGAGAACGCCTAAACCGGCAGCGTACTGACCACGTAACTACGATAAAAGGGGATTATAATAAAATTTTTATAAACGCAAAACGTAGAAGTGATTTTTTCCGGCATAAATTAGAAAATAGAAAAGTCCATCTGGTTACATTGCATCACTCGCTTTATTATTGTCCGGAATGCGATTGGTTTAATATCTTTGATAATTTATGCTCTAAATTCTTGGCGCATAAAGGAGCCATTCATGCCGTACTTATGAGTTCAAGAAGCAATAGCCAATCTACTACAACCTGGCTTTACAACCATTTTGCCGGTAAATTTTTTGGTGTGCATAACGACCAGGATTTACGTATCTTTAAGAAAAAATTGCAAAAATACCCGGCGTTTAAAAAAGCACAGGTGCTGTTACGTACTAACCGTGTATATTTTGACGTAAGCGATTTTAAAAAGTTTATGGCTGTTGTATGGATGATTCTTCTCTATCCAAATGTTCATAAATATAACCTGAAACAGCGTGAAGAAATCACCGAATTTATTTATAAAAAATTCTATAAAAACAGGCAGCCGCTCGTACAGGAACAGGACCATCTGGTCGTGTATAAAGGGATTAAATTTAAAGGGTTAATTTAAAATTAATAATGCAGTATTCTGATAGCAAAGAAAGATTTGCGATAGTTTTTGTTAAAGATGAGAAGCTTTTGGATGAAGTTAAATATTTAAGAGGCAGAGTTTTTTTTGGCAAGAATGAAAAAGAGGAAGATGAGTTTGATAGCTATAGCCATCATCTTGCCGTAATTGATAAAGAAAAAAACGAAATTATCGGCAGTTACCGCCTGCTCCTGGGCTCTGATAGTAAAAACCATAGCGGTTTTTATTCTGAGACCGAATTTGACCTTACAAATATAAAGAAAAACTGCCAGGGACAAGTGCTTGAAATGAGCAGAGCCTGTGTTCTTGATTCTTACAGGAAATTTCCGATAATAAAATTTATGTGGAAGAGAATAATTTCATTTATGATGGAGAATGAAGTAAAATACATTTTTGGCTGCCCGAGCATTGAAATTCTTGATGCCGGCTATGTGGGCAAGATGGTTTCGTACTTTAAAGCAAATTGCTTTTCAGGAGATGACCTCAGGGTTTATCCGCTTAAAGAAAAGGCATGCAAATATAATTTATACACAGGAAACTTAGATACTAAAGAAATAATATCGAGCCTGCCTTCGCTTATCAAGGGTTACTTAAAGATGGGTGCTCTTATTTGTTCCGAGCCAGCTTTGGATGAGCGTTTTAAAACAGTGGATTTTTTTATGATGCTTGACGTAGGAAAGATGAATATTTCATACAGAAAAAAATTTAATGATAAAAACATTTAAAATCCTGTTTTTATTCCTGCAAGTTATATTTTTTATTTCCGTGTTTGCAATACTAAATTGTTTATTCTTTTTTTCACCAAAAAATAAATCACGTTATATTTCCCGGGCAATACACATATTCAGTGTTATCAGTGTTTTTATCATGGGCGTAAAAATAAAAGTATCCGGTTTTGAGAAAATAAGGGATAAGAAAGGCTTATTTCTCGTAACCGGCCATCTAACATATCTTGACGGTATAATCGCAAGCAGAATCCTGCCCCTTATATTTGTTGCGCGCGGAGACCTTAAATCATGGCCGTTTTTCGGAGTCTTCAGCCTTCTTTCCCAGACCATTTTTGTTAACAGAAACACTGCCGTAAGTTTACAGAAAGAAATCGAGCGTATAAGTTTTATGCTTAAATGTGGAGTAAATGTTATGTTTTTCCCGCAGGGCACAACCACAAATTCTCCCCATGATATTTTGTTTAAATCTTCTTTTTTTGAAGCGCCCCTTGTAAGTAGTTCGACAATAGCCCCGTTTGTAATAAAATATAAAAAGATAAATGGCAGGGCTTTGGATGAAACAAATAAGGATTTTGTTTTTTGGTATGGCGATATGGATTTTATCCCGCACTTGGTTTATTTTCTAGGGTTAAAAAGCATAGAAGTTGAGTTGGATATTCTAAAGCCCATTGAGGCCTCTTCCGGCAGTGGCAGGAAATCATTAAGTATGCTTTCCCAAGAGGCGATTAAATCCAGATTGATGTAGATACTTGCACAGATGGCCACAGATTGTAAATCACAGATGGTCGCAGATGAGAAATTACAAGTACCAAATTCCAAACCTAAAGAATTTCGGACACTGGAATTTGGTACTTGGTGTTTAGAATTTCATAATATCTGTGATCATCCGTTTTGTAATCTGTGGTCATCTGTGTAACAAACAGGAGAAAAACAATGAATAAAGAATCTACCAGAATGAGCGTTGGGCGCATAGTTTCACTTGCGGACGGTATTTTTGCTATCGCCATGACTCTCTTAGTCGTAACCATTGATATTCCTAAAAAAGGCCAGATGATTTCCACGGAGGGCTTGCATAGATTTATATTCGAACAATACCACGAAATCCTTAACTATATTTTAAGCTTTATCCTTTTAGCAGCGTTTTGGACAATACACCACCAGCAATTTCATTATATAAAACACACCGACAGCAAACATCTTTGGATAAATATAATGATTTTTATGTCTATTACTCTTACGCCATTTGTTACCTCTTTGGCTGGAGATTTTCCCGATGATTTAGTGGCTCAGCTATTTTTCCATTTTAATATGCTTGCGATGGGCATACTATTTTACCTGAATTGGTTTTATGCTACAAAAGACAAATGTTTAGTTGAAAGCGCATTAGAAGAGGGGGAGATAACAATTGAAAAGAAAAAACTTTTAATTATCCCTTGTGCTGCCTGCTTAGCAATTATAATTTCATTTATACGCCCCCGCGTATCTGCGTATCTGTATTTATTGATTCCGGTTATATTGTCTCTAAAAAGGTTTAATATTAAAGAAGATTAAACATAACAAGAAAATAGCAATTGAGTAGATAATATCTGCCATCGGATATCTGCTCAACAGGCTGAATGCTGTTAAGCTACTATCGGTCTAAGGAGGTATATATGTCCGAATTAAGATATAATCTTATTTCCGGGGAATGGATAATTGTTGCTACAGAGCGTGCGAAAAGGCCGAAAGATTTTATAAAAGCAAAAAAAGAACAGCAATCTTTACCTGAGTATAAAGAAACCTGTCCTTTTTGCCCGGGTAACGAAATCCAAACACCCGTTGAAACATTTCGTTTGGGCGATTCAAGGGCGTGGAAGGTACGTTCGGTTTATAATAAATTCGGTGCAGTCTCCAATGAAGATAAAAAAGAAAGGCATATCCATGGTTTGTATAATTCTATGAACGGATTCGGTATGCATGAAGTAATAATTGAGCACCCGCGCCACAATAATTGTATTGCCTTAATGAGCTACGAGGATGTGGAAAACATTCTAAAAGTTTATAAATCGCGCTATCTGGCCATTCAGGAAATAAAAGGCATAGAATGCATAGTAATATTTAAAAACCATGGCCCTGCTGCAGGAACTTCTCTTGAACATCCGCATTCGCAACTTATCGCAACACCGGTTGTACCTCCGCAGGTACGCGGACGGCTTGAGCGTGCAGCCGGTTTCTTTGATTTTAACGGCAAATGCGCATTTTGCACGATGCTTGAAAGCGAACTTAAAGAAAAAACCCGAATAGTTCTAGAGACGGATAATTTTGTTGCTTTTATGCCGTATGCTTCATTTGTCCCTTTTACAACTTGGATTTTCCCCCGCCGCCATAGCCCTTCTTTCGGCGAAATAAACAATGAAGAAATCAGCGATTTAGCAAAGAATTTAAAAACTACCTTAAGCAAATTATATTATGGCCTGGATAACCCAGATTTTAATTATTCTATCCGTTCAATACCGGTAGGGGAAAAGGGGACAGATTATTCCCATTGGTATTTAAGCGTTATTCCAAGATTAAGCCAGCCTGCCGGGTTTGAGCTTGGTTCAGGAATGTTTATTAATACGGTATTGCCTGAAGAAGCAGCAAAATTTTTAAGAGATATAAAGTAAACCCATTACTTTATGGCTAATGGTGGCAGTATTGTATGCTAATTGCATACAAACATATGCAAAATGAATATAGAATAATTATCATCCGCTATACTTTGAAACCGAAGCCTTAGGGGTGTGCTAATGGGGGAAGCAGCTAAATAAATAATTTAGGTTAGGGTTCCTGCGTAAATAATTCTTTTTCCTCAGGGGATAAATCTCCATCATAAAGCCAGAGAGAAATCTGCAAACGTTCATCAAGTATTCTTATAATTTTCCCATTCTTATTTATGCTTTGCCCTTTTTTCAGGTCTTTTACCGAACCGAAATCTTTCGATAGAAATACTACCTGATATGGAGTACCTTTAAGTGTTTTTTGTTCATTGGTTGTTACCAAATAATATTTATATACAGTATCTTTTTTCTCGCTGAAAAGATTATATTCTTCTACATTAGCAATTATTGCTTCGGCGGAGAAAGGTTTTCCGAAGAAGTCGTTTGCAATCTGATTACGCTGAAGGTCTGTGGCCTGCTTGAATTGATCAACCACATCCACAATGGCTTGCGCACCTGCAAAAGAAGAAAAACTGCCTAGAAAAACCAATCCGATAAAAAGACTTTTTAACGCTAATTTCATTTGCCCTCCTTAAATAATTATAATTTATTATTTTTATGCTCTACGAGAACAAAAATAGCTAATAATTATTTTAAGCCCGGAAGCACCTTTAATCAATAACATAATAATACGTTATATTGTTTGTGTAAAGCGATAAAATTGATTTAAACAGAATGATATGCAGGAGGCGGGCTTGTCCCGCCCTCTATTGTAATACTAGAAAAATATTTGGCTGATTATTGATAATTTTTTTAGGAAATAGGGTATTATTAAGCCCTACCCCCACACATTTGTGCTGCATAAATTTTAAAAAGCTGTTGACAGTGTATGTATTATGCATATAATAATATGCAGAAGATATATAAATATATGCAAAAAGAATATAATGTATGTTAAGGCTAAGCAAAAATACCGCTAAATTATTAAAAATTTTCCTTAAGTATCCGGACGAGTCTTTTTATATACAACAATTGGGAAGGATTTTGAAGAAGAAACCAGGAGTTTTCCAGAGGACTCTTTATAATATGGAAGAAGAGAGTATTCTCAAAAGTGAATATAAGGCAAATGCCAGATTTTTTAAAATTAACAAAGAATATCGTTTTTATCAGGAAATAAAAAGCATTATTTCTAAAACTGCATGCATCATCATAATCTTTGCAGGTTTATTTTTTTCCGGCCTTAGCAAAGGCTCATGTGAAGATCCGGCTGGCAACATTGTTATCTTATCTTCGCTTAAGGACGCCCTCATTGTTGGTTTCAAGAACAACAAAATTATTCAAATCCAAGGCAAAGAAGTGGAAGCCGCTAAAGCCGATATTTTAGGCGCAAGAAGCGAATTCCTGCCATCGCTAGATTTCGACGCGGGCTACACGCATAACGGAGCAGTTCTTCCGCAAACAAGTTCTACTTCCTCAAAAAAAGACCCAGGAATATTCACCGGTTATAAAAATAATAATTCCACGGGGCTTTCACTAAACCAGATAGTTTATAACGGCGGTGCTAATGTCGCTAATTTAAAAGAAAAACAATTGGCAATGTCAGAGCAGGAAGAGACTTTGCGGGCTGTCAAATTAAACGTGGAATTAGAAACAAAGAGGCTGTATTACGGGCTTTTGCTTGCCTATGAAACAAAAGCAATTGCTGAAGATTTAGTTAAACAAGCCCAGGCTCATTATGAACATGTGAAAAAGAGTTTTGAGCAGGGCACTGCTTCCAGGTTCGATGTTTTACAGTCAAAAGTCCAGGTATCATTGCTTATGCCGGAATTAATTAATGCAATTAACACCATTGATTTGATTATGGCTGAATTGAATAAAACACTCGGCTTAAAAGTGCAGGAAATTATTGAAGTGCAGGATGAGCTAAACTATTCTCCCGTAGAAATTAAGGAGGGAGAATTTTTAAGGCAGGCTTATTTGAATAAGCCTGAAATGATTATACAATCATTGGGGATTGATATAAATAAATGGGCGATTAAATTTGCTAAATCAGGGTGGTTGCCGCAAGTTAATGCCGGCGCTGATTATAATTATGCGTCGAATAATTTAAATAATATGTTTAACAGCCGGCATAATAATTGGAACGTGGGCGTTGCGCTTAATTTTGCTATTTTCGATGGTTTTGCCACTAAAGCAAAAGTAGAAGCTGCCCGTGCACGTTATGCCCAGTCGTTAATCAGCAAGGAAAATGTCGCGGATGAAATAGCAGTAAGCGTACGACAGGCGTGTTTAGACTTACGCCAGGCGCAGGCGATTATTGATTCCCAGAAGGATAATCTGGAAGACGCCAAAGAAGCTTTAATGATTGCCGAGGTGCGTTTCGATAATGGCGTGGGGATTAATTTAGATGTTTTAGACGCACAAGTTGCTTTAGCACAGGTTAGGCAGAATCTTGCCAATGGTATTTATGATTATATTATGGCAAAAGCAAACTTAGACAGAAATATGGGCGTGGAATATTTACAGCAGGTAAAAAAGTAATCGCATTGAGGCAGTGGCTAAATTTTTAAAACAATATTTTAGTTTTATTCTCCTTCGCCGAAAACCACTGACTTTAGTCCGGGGATGAAGGCGAAGGAGCTCCTGCGAAGCCCTACCAGCGTTTTAAATAGCAAAGGGCGAATTAGAGTGGCTTCGGAGGAATGAACCTTTGCCAAATTTTTCAAAGAAACCCCGCTATTTTAGCGGGGAGGTTCATTTAGCGCCGGTTGGGTATACAAAAAATTTGACAAATAGTTTTTAAACGGAGGAATGATATGGAAAATAAAATTCCGGTAAAACAAAAGATTTCTGATGCAGTGAAAAAAAGAAGCAAGCTCGTAATGATTGTTATCGCTATCGGTATTATAGCTTTTGCTTCGGCAATGTATGTGGGGTATGAGCGTAACGGAAACTCGAAAGTTATTAAAGTGTCAGGAAATATTGAAGGCGACGATGTCCGTATATCTTTTCGTATCGACGGCCAAATCGAAGAACTTTTAGCCGATGAAGGCATATTGCTTAAATTAGGGCAGATAGTTGCGCGGTTAAATAAAGATGAATTGAGTAAGCGGAAAGCAGAAGCAGAAGCATCCTTAAAACTTTCCCAATACCAATACAGGCTCGATTACGACAATTACCTGCGCGCTGAGAATCTTTTTAAGGTAGGGGCTATTTCTGCCAGAGACAGAGACGCCGCCAAGACAAAAGCTGATACGGATAGGGCTGACATAGATAAACTTCGTGCTTCTTTGGAATTGGCTAATACGCGCCTTGGGTGGGCAGATTTAGCTTCGCCGGTCAATGGTTATGTTTTGGTAAAAAGCGCTTTGCAGGGTGAGGTAGTGCAACCGGGCGCACCGGTCTTTACCGCAATTGATTTAAATAATATCTGGGTGACAGCCTACATTAACGAAACGGATTTAGCTAAAGTAAAATTAAATCAGAAAGCATACGTGAAAACAGATAGTTATTCGAATAAGAAATACGATGGCTGGGTTTCTTTTATTTCTAACCAGACCGAATTTACTCCCAAATATATTCAAACGACGGAAGAGCGCGTAAAGTATGTTTATAGAATTAAGGTAAGGGTAGATAATTCAAGTTTGGATTTAAAACCAGGAATGCCTGCAGACGCTTATATCCAGGTTAAGTAATATAGAAGGCAGATAACAGAAGTCAGATGACAGAGCGCAAATTTTTTCTGTCATCTGTTTTCTGACTTCTGTCGTTTGTCGTCCGAGCTCTGTAAAATGGTTACTATAAAAGTAGAAAATCTTACCAAAAAATTCGGGGCTTTAACTGCTCTTGATAAACTAAATCTTGAAGTGCAGGAAGGGGAAATTTTCGGTTTAGTCGGCCCTGACGGCGCAGGCAAAACGACAACGATGCGGTTATTAACAGGCATTTTGGATCCTACAGAAGGGCAAGCTTGGGTTTACAATAAGCATACGGTAAAAGAAGCGGAAAAATTAAAAGAGTATATAGCCTATATGTCTCAACGGTTTGGGCTTTATGAAGAGTTGAGCGTTATGGAGAATATCAATTTTTACGCCGATGTTTATGGGGTCGCCAAAGAAAACCGCCATGAAGCTATTGAACGCTTACTTGGTTTTTCCGGATTACTGCCTTTCAAGCAGCGTTTTGCAGGCAAACTATCCGGAGGTATGAAGCAAAAATTAGGTTTAGCCTGCGCACTTATTCATACACCGCGCGTTCTTTTTTTGGATGAACCTACAAACGGAGTGGATCCGGTGTCCCGAAGAGACTTTTGGAATATACTTTACGATTTACTTAAGGAAAAAGTCACAATATTCTGTTCTACTTGTTATCTTGACGAAGCTGAACGTTGTGCAAGAGTCGGCTTAATGCATAAGGGTAAACTGTTACGCTGCGATTCACCTGAGAGAATAAAAAAAGAGTGCAACGCTAAAACTCTCGAAGAAGCGTTTATTAAGATAATTAAAGAATATGAGAAAGAATCTGAAAAATAACCAAGCTCCAAGATACAATAACCAAACAATGACCAATAATCAAATTCCAATAACCAAACGAAAAAGAACAAAACTGTTTGGTCATTGGTTATTGGATATTGGAATTTGTTTGTATCTTGTATCTTGGTTATTGGTTATTTAAAAACAATTATGGACAATATAGCTGTAAGCGTTCAGAACCTCGAAAAAAAATTCGGGCAATTTATTGCAGTAAATAAAATTGACTTCGAAGTTAAGCAAGGCGAGATTTTTGGCTTCTTAGGCCCAAACGGAGCGGGAAAATCTACAACCATAAGGATGCTTTGCGGGATTATTCCTCCGACATCCGGAAGCGGGCAGGTAGGAGGATACGATATTACTAAGGAGCAGCGTAAGATAAAAGAGCATATAGGGTATATGTCACAAAAGTTTTCTTTATACAATGATTTAACCATTGAAGAAAATATTAATTTTTATAGTGGCATATATAAAATTCCAAAAGAGGATAAGATAGAACGTTTTAAAGAGGTAATTAATGCCGCGGGGTTGGAGGGAATGGAATCAAACCTTACATCCACCCTTGCCGGCGGATGGAAACAACGCCTGGCGCTTGGATGCGCTCTTTTGCATAAGCCAAGAATCATATTTCTTGATGAGCCTACTTCCGGTGTTGACCCGATAACTCGTGCTAATTTTTGGGGTATTATTAAAAAGTTAGCTGAGAATGGCGTTACTGTGTTTGTCACCACGCATTATATGGATGAAGCTGAAAATTGTAACCGGATGGTTTTAATTTATCATGGCACAATTATCGCCAGAGGTACCCCCCAAGAGATGAAAACCAAATGCATGAAAAATGAAGTTCTTGAAATAACACTTTCTAACGCGCAAGATTGGCTTACAGCAATTAGCAAAATAGAAGGCGTAAAAGAGGCAGCGCTTTTCGGAGCAAGCATACACGCGGTTGTCTATGACAGCAAAAAAGCTATGCCGGCAATAAAAGAATTTTTACAGAAAATTCCGTCAGGTGAATCCAGTGTGAATAAAATTCTTCCTTCATTGGAAGATGTTTTTGTTTCCTCAATAGAAGAATATGACCGCACAGAGCCTAAAAAGAATTAAGGCTGTAGCCTGGAAAGAATTTGTTCAAATCAAGCGTGACCCGCGCAGTTTGGGGCTCGCCTTAGCAATCCCTATATTTTTGTTGTTAGTTTTCGGCTACGGGCTTAGTTTGGATATTGATCATGTCCGGACCGTAGTCTGGAACCAGGATGCCACCTCAAAGCTTTCCCGCGACTTCCTGCTAAATTTTAAAAATTCAAAATATTTCAAAATAGTTAAATATACCGATAATTACCGCGATATCCAGTATATGATTGATAGCGGAGAGGTAATGATGGCTTTAGTTATACCAAAGGATTTTTCTCACTATATAGATTCCAAGCAGCCCGCTCCCTTACAGCTTATAATCGATGGCAGTGATGCTAATACTGCTACTATTGCCAGGGGCTATGTTAGTAGTGTTGTTTCCAGTTATAATATTCAACTTATAACCAACACTTTGGCTGATCTGGGGCTTAAGCCGACCCAGGGAATCGATGTGCGTTCCAGGATTTGGTTCAATATGGGGCTTACCAGCACCTGGTTTATTGTTCCCGGGGTTATTGCGATGATTATAATGATTATAGCCGCGCTGCTTACTTCAATTTGTATTGCCAGGGAATGGGAAAGAGGCACTATGGAGCAGTTGATTTCCACCCCGGTTAAGGCCAAGGAATTAATCATCGGTAAATTTATACCTTATTTTGCCATAGGTTTTTTTGACTTGTTAGTCGGCGTATTAATGGCAAAGTTTTTATTTAAAGTCCCGTTTAGGGGCAGCTACTTTTTGCTTTTCTTTTTAAGCGCGCTTTTCTTGACTGGAGCTTTATCCCAGGGTATATGGATTTCTGTAGTTGCCAGGACCCAATTGATGGCTAGCCAGCTGGCAACTTTAACCACAATGTTGCCGACTGTTCTTTTATCAGGATTTATTTACCCGATTTTTAATATGCCCAAATTCATTCAGGCGATCACTTATTTTATTCCGGCGCGCTATTATATAGTTGTATTAAGGGAATTGTTTTTAAAGGGCGGCAGTTTAGAGTCTATGTGGGACGAGGCGCTTTTTCTTTTATTGTTTGCGTTTCTGATGTTTGGTTTGGCAGTGAAAAAATTTGAAAAAAAGGTAGTTTAATAAATATGTTTGAAAGAGTATTAGCGATTTTAACAAAAGAATTTAAGCAGATTTTCCGTGATCCGCGGATGAAAACAGTTATTTTTGTTACTCCGCTTGTGCAAATACTTCTATTCGGCTATGCTGCGAATAAAGACATAAATTATGTTCCTACCGGCATTTTAGACCGCGATAATACCGTAGAGAGCCGTGAGCTTATACGCAGGTTTATATATTCCAAATATTTTATACCTGAACATTATATTTATACCGAGAAAGAACAAAATTCGCTTCTCGATAAGGGCAAGGTAACCGTAGTTATCCATATTGACCGCGGTTTCGGCCGCAATATCAACGCGGGAAAAGACGCTCAAGTACAGTTGGCTTTTGACGGAACAGACTCAAACACTGCCATGATTGTTATGGGTTATGCTAATACAATTGTCAGTGAATTCCAATATGATTTGATGAAACAAAAGGCCATTGCCTTAGGGGAAATAGTCGCCATACCAAATGTTGACCTGAAAGACCGCGCATGGTTTAATGGTAACCTTATTTCAAGGAATTATTATCTTCCCGGAGTTATTGCAACTATCGTGACGATGATGTCCCTTTTATTAACCGCAATGGCTATAGTAAAAGAAAAAGAAATCGGTACCATGGAACAGCTAATCGTAAGCCCGATAAAACCAATTGAACTTATAGTCGGCAAGCTTCTTCCTTTTGCCGTGATTGCTTTGGTGCAGATTACTTTAATTACAATTCTCGGAGTATTGTGGTTTCATGTGCCGCTGCGGGGAAATCTACTTTTATTGTTATTTTCTACATGTATATATTTGTTTACTACGTTGGGGATAGGTTTATTTATATCTACAGTATCTTCCACCCAGCAGGAAGCAATGATGTCGGTTTTTCTTTTTTACATGCCGACAATTTTGCTCTCAGGGTTTGCTTACCCTATTGCCAATATGCCGGTAGTTATTCAATATTCCACGTTTTTAAATCCGCTGCGGTATTTTATGGTGGTGATAAGGGGTATTTTCTTGAAAGGAGTAGGATTGGATATTCTTTGGACGCAATTGGTCCCGTTACTTGTAATAGGTATGTTGGTTATTTCTTTTAGTACGTTTAAATTCCGTAAAAGTTTAGGTTAATCGATATGCTAGATACCCCGGCCTTAAGGCCAGGGATGATGTGAATCGATTACTTTCCGGGATGCCTTTATACCGTGAAAATTTTGATGGAAAATTTTCACGGAGCATCCCGGAACCTATTGGCCGCCGGCCGGAGGATAGCGAGGGCGGGGCACAGGTAAATCACAGCTTTTAGTCCAGCAGACTGAAAGCCCGGTAGGTAGCCGCGGAGGTTCATTTTATTCTTTAATACACTAAGAAAGCGGCAAAAAAATTGTATTTTTATTAAGCAGAGTTATAATAAGTGCCCCCAATAATGGTTATGATAAATATGGAACGTGGTTGACCAAAATAAACTACCAGTGCAAGAGCCAATATTTTTTAACCAAATAAATGTTGATTTACCTTTAGAAAATATCTATAAGCGCCTTGGTTATAGAAGTGGCGCAACAATACTTTCTAAGCCGCAGAAAAAAGAAACAGAAAAAATAATTAATGACGCTTTACCGTTTATAGAACTCCGCGGCGGCGCGGTAATTGAACCAGTTCAGAAAAAAAATGAAATAATATCCATAGGAGGTATTTCGATAGCCAGCAGGCTTTTATGCTCTTTACTCAAAGAAAGCGATGAAGTTCTTTTGTGCGCGGCAACAGCAGGAGAAAAAATAATAAAAGAAATAAAGGAATGCGGAAAAAGTGATTTAACACGTGCAGTCATATTTGATGCCGCAGCCAGTGAGATAGTGGACGCTTGTTTTGAATGGATAATAAATTATTATAACCGGCAATTGCAAAGGATAGATAAGCGCCTTACGGATAAACGTATCTCCTGTGGGTTTGCTGATTTTGCAATAGAAAACCAGAAAAAAATTTATGATTTGCTTAAACTTAAAAAAATCGGCATAAACATTACGCAGCAGTTCATGCTTATTCCGGAAAAGTCAGCGACTGCGGTGTTGGGGGTAATAAATATTTAGGTTACGAATGTTACGCAGGTTACGTAGGTTACGAAGGTTACAATAAACTTACGTGTTTTAAATGTAACTTCCGTAACTTTCGTAACACCCGTAACCTTCGTAACCTAACTCGATAGTTATGATACATATAAGAATCTATGAACGCTAAAGAAAAAATAAAGCGCCTTTTAAAAAAGCGAGTGGTTATCCTTGATGGAGCAATGGGTACACAGCTTCATAAGTATGGGATGCCGCAAGGAATACTACCTGAAATCTGGGCTTTAGAAAATCCTAGAATACTAAAACAGATTCACAGGCAATACCGGCAAGCCGGTTCGGATATTATTTACACTGCGACGTTCGGCGCTAACCGGATTAAACTTGGGAACCAAAAAATAAAAAATGTAAAACAAATAAACAAAGATTTATGTTTATTGGCTAAAGAAGCTGCAGGAAAAAATTGCTTTGTTGCCGGTGACATTGGCCCCTTAGGTGTATTTATTGAGCCTTTTGGCGAACTTCCTTTTGAAGAAGCAGTTGATATTTTCAAAGAACAAGTGCGCTCTCAACTTTTAGCAGGAGTTGATTTATTCGTTATAGAAACAATGATGGATATACAGGAAGCCCGTGCAGCTCTTATTGCAGTAAGAGAGTTTTGCGATAAATTTACAATTGTTACGATGACATATGAGGCGAGCGGCCGAACCTTAAACGGAACAAGCCCGCAGGCAGCATTGATTACACTTCAAAGCTTAGGCGCAGATTGTGTTGGCGCGAATTGTTCAACGGGCCCGGTTGATATGCTTAAAATTGTCAAAAGCCTTAAACCATACGCAACAGTGCCGCTTGCAGTTAAACCTAATGCCGGAATGCCTGAACTTGTTTTTGGGCAGGCTCATTTTAGTATGCAGCCACGGGATTTTGGTGTATTTGCGGAAAAATTCGCATCTTACGGCGTAAATATGTTAGGCGGTTGCTGCGGAACAACCCCAGAACATATACGTGAAGCTAAAATCAAGATAGGCAACAAAAAACCAATTGCGCCGCATAAAAAACAATTGAGTGCTTTAAGCTCGGCAAGGAGCGCTTTGATTTTAGAAAAACAAAAAGATGTGTTAATCGTGGGGGAAAGTATAAACCCGACAGGAAAACCCGCCTTTCAGCAGGAATTAAAAAAAGGTAAAATGGCTTCGGTAGTAAGATTGGCAAATGAGCAAAAACAAAATGGCGCCAACCTGTTAGACGTAAACGTAAGCGTGCCGCAAGCCAATGAGGAAAAATTGATGATGGAGGCAATTTCCGTGCTTTCTAAGATTACGAATTTGCCTTTAGTGATTGATTCTCCAAATGTAAAAGTAATTGAAAGAGCGCTTAGGTTTTATCCCGGCCGCGCGCTTATAAATTCAATTTCAGAAGACCCCGTCAAGCTTAAGCCCCTGCTTAATTTAGCAAAAAAATACGGCGCGATGTTTATAGTCTTGCCTGTAGCGGGACGCGCTATTCCTAAAAATATTGCCGAACGTAAAAATATAATAAAGAAAATCTTCAATGAAGCGAAAAAATCAGGTTTTTACAAAGAAGATTTGATTGTGGATTGTCTGGTGCTGACTGTTTCTTCGAAGCCGCAGGCAGCGCAGGATGTTTTAAAGACAATATCCTGGTGCAAAAAAATTTTTAAAGCTAATACTATAATTGGCCTTTCAAACATTTCTTTTGGCCTGCCAAAAAGAGATATCGTAAATACAACTTTTCTAAATATGGCAAAGGGCCGGGGGCTTTCTCTTGCCATAGCTAATCCTTTGCAAAAGAAAAATTTCATTGATTTAAGGGCAAAAGCGCTTTTGCTAAACAAAAAAAACGCAGCCGCCAACTTTATAAATTGTTATTCCGGAAAGGCAGACAGCGGAATCAAATACCGCAAACATAAAAAGTTTTCCCCGGAAGAAGAAATATATAAGGCAGTAATTGAAGGCAACAAGCAGGACATAGCTGTATTTATACGTAATATCTTGAAAGAAGGAAAAAAGCCATTGTCTATAATGCAGGATATTTTAATACCGGCCATCATTAAGGTTGGCGACCTTTTTGAGAAAAAAGAATATTTTCTTCCCCAGCTTATCGCCAGCGCCGAAGCTATGAAACTAGGCACGCAAGTGCTGCTTCCTTACATCAAAAGAAAAGGCGGAGAAAAGAAGAAAGCAATCGTTATACTTGCAACAGTTGAGGGAGACGTCCACGATATAGGTAAAAACATAGTTTCGCTTTTACTGGAAAACCACGGATTTAAAATAATTGATTTAGGAAAAGACGTTTCGGCGCAAAAAATAATTCAGGCCATAAAAGTACATAAACCGGACATAGTCGGTTTATCTGCTTTAATGACAACCACAATGGTTAATATGAAAAAAGTAATAGAGTTGGCAAAAAGGGAAGGATTAAAGTGCGAATTTATGATTGGCGGAGCAGTGGTTACAAAGCATTTCGCCGATTCAATAGATGCTGCCTACGCAAAAGACGGAGTTAGTGCCGTGCGCGTTGCGCAAAACTTGTCGTCAAACACCTATCTACCATCCGCAACCTCGTAGGTTGCGGATGGTAGATGTATAACTAATATGTTAATTACCGGAGAAGTATATCATACTTTAAATAGAAGTATTGTTGATTTTAAAATATTCAACAACATTTCAGATTTTTCGCGGATGAGAGAAGTTCTCTGGTATTATCAATTTGAAAAACTCCCCATAAGTTTTAGCAAATTTAACGAATTGGCGACCGACAAAGCAGTTTCTTTTCGAAACGAAATTTCTAGCGGAGTAGATAGCAAGCTTATTGAAATAATTGCTTGGTGCCTTATGCCTACGCATGTTCACTTAGTATTGAAACAATTAAAAGATAATGGGATTTCAAAATTCATGAGTAATATTCTTAACAGTTATAGCAGGTATTTTAATATTAAACATAACAGGAAAGGTCCATTGTGGGAAGGCCGGTTCAAAAAAGTTCTGGTCAAAAGTGATGAACAGCTTTTACATCTGACAAGATATATTCATTTAAATCCAGTTACCGCATCTTTGGTAAATAATCCAGAGGATTGGTTTGCTTCGTCTTATAAAGGGTATGTTGGTTTAGATTTAAATGAAAATAATTTATGTTGCTACCATAACATTATTGATATTAAACCTGCAACATACAAAAAATTTGTAGAGGATAGGATTTCTTATCAAAGAGAACTTGAAAAAATAAAGCATTTGATTTCCGAGGAAGCGTAATTTAACCATCCGCAACCTCGTAGGTTGCGGATGGTTAAAGAATGATGGGTATGCCTATCTATAAGATAAAAGAAGAGTTAAGGAAAAATAGCAATAAAGAAAAAGCAAGAATACTTCAGGGTTTTTTTAAAACTGCCCCCGGCGAATACGGATACGGTGATGTATTTATCGGGGTATGCGTGCCGCATATCAGGAAAATTGCAAAAAAATATAAAGAAATAAGTTTAAATTCTATCCGCAAGCTGTTAACATCACGCATACATGAAGAGAGGTTGATTGCGCTTATTATTCTTGTTTTAAAATTCGATGAGGCAGATACAGCCGATAGAAAAAAGATTTATGAGCTTTATCTGAAAAACACAGAATACATAAACAACTGGGATTTGGTTGATTTGACCGCTCCGAATATCGTAGGCAAATTTTTGGCAAATGCAGATAAAAAAATTTTGTATAACCTTGCAAAGTCGAAATCTTTATGGGAAAGAAGGATTTCGATAGTTTCAACTTTCAATTTTATAAGAAACAATTCTTTTTCCGATACTATTAAAATAGCAAGATTGCTTTTGGCAGATAAAGAAGACTTAATCCATAAAGCTTGCGGTTGGATGCTGCGCGAGGTTGCCAAAAGAGATAAAACTCTGGTGGACGATTTTTTATCTGAACATCACAAAGATATGCCGCGGGTTATGCTTAGGTATACTATAGAAAGATTTCCGGAAAAAGAAAGAAAAGATTATCTTAAAAGCAAAATCGTACACATTTTATGATGTGGATATTTACTCGCTTAATGCACTTACAAAGTTATCGCCAAAATGATAAATTATGATATAATAACATAAATAAGCTTAAAACAAGGCTTGGCGATAAGCCTTAAAAATGTTAGCGCTAAGGAGGACGTATACGAATAAAAGAATTAATTATCTGCAAAAAAATTTAAGGATTACTTTGCTAATAATTAGTTTATTTTTCCTTTGTGCAACATTCCTGGTTTCTTCGGTTTTTACCGAAGACGAAGATATCGGCATTCGTTTTCGCGACGGCAGCACAAATGTCCCTATTGCTGTTTGTTCACCTACCAGTGTGTGTCCATGCACCTCGGCGCTAATGGTTCGTAAAGGTGATAGGAATTATCATATAAATCTTGTAAATACTGGCGATGCTTTGGCGACTAAGATGAGGGTGCAAACTCCTGGCGGAGCAACGAGAGCGGCAAAGAGATTTACTCCCCCTGTTGCTAGTGGTAGTTTTACACGTGAAAGTGCTTCGCCTAAGTTTGGTAAAACATGGGTAGCTTCAATTACCTGTGGTTGCGTCGATGGCACTCAAAGAACAATAGGAACTCGTAGTGATGGTAAGTCATACCCTATAGATGTTACAGCGGCAGTTTGGAATGCTATTGATACCAAGCACTTAAACATAACTAAACCAAGCGATTATGAACCTATTCTACGCTCAACAGGAGCTTGCGGAAGGGAACCGTTTACCTGGTATGATAATGGCGGCACCGAGCAAACTGTAGCACTTACAGCTATATGCAGGATACTTGGGTATGATTCTTATATTTCATCCACGTGTCGGGATGAACAAAGAAGTTTTCCATATACCCAAGGTAAATGTAACTTTCACAGCCATCCTGGTGATCACATGTATCGTTTCCAGTGATCTAAACATTTAATTTGCTGGTAGAGCTGTACGATATAAAATCCTAATGATTGTTGGAATAGATATTCGGATTTTTCATATATTCACGGCTAAAAATCGCGTCTTAGGAAGAGAACTATTTGTTAATTTTTCAAAGAAAGCTATAATAATATATACGAAAATTGCTAATCTTTTTATATTTTAGGAGGTGTAAGATGGCGACAATTTTTAAATCTTTTCGTAAAATTAGTTTTTTATTTATAGTGATTTCCTTTTCTTTTGTCTCTCAGGTTTTTTCTCAGCAGGCAGAAACTGTAACCATTACTACTTATTATCCTGCCCCAATGGGAGTGTATGAAAACTTAAGGCTTTTCCCTATCGCTGCTGCGCAGTCTCCTGTTTGCAACGCAAATCAAGAAGGTACGATGTATTACAATAACGATGCCGGTGAAAATCGGCTGATGGTTTGCAGGGAAACCGCTACGGGTTTTGATTGGGAAGCGGTTGGCGCCAGTTTCTGGACGCAACCCGCCGGAACCGTTTTCCTTCATACTAATGATGTTAACTGGAATGTAGGTGTTGGTACGGTAGCCCCGGCGAGAAAAATGGAAGTCGCAGACACGGGAACCACGGATCTCGATAGCATTAGGGTAACTAGAGAGAATCACAGCGCGGGCATCGGCATCGATCGTAACGGTACATTCTGGGGCACTGGAATCTACCAAGATGGTGTGGAGAGGCTTGTTCTTGATTCCAACTTTGGTGTCTTAATTGGACAGACCTATCTTGCTGGTAATCCGCCCAACAATGGCCTTCTTGTGGAAGGCAATGTCGGCATTGGAACAACGACTCCAGATGGAAGATTGGATGTTGAGGGCGGAACAACCTATCTTGAGAGGCTGGTAATTCGTCCCAGAGCGGGAACCCCGAGCGGCGTTCAAAATGGAGAGATATGGATTGTTCAATAAAGATAAGTAGTTTTCGAATAAATTGATTCAAGAAAAAACTCATCAAATAGAATATGACGCTGGAAGATAAAATTTATAAAGATTACGTTGAAGCGTTAAAGAGCAAAAATCGTCCAAAAAGTGATTTTTTAAGTTTTATACGCGCGGAATTAAAAAACAGCGCAATTGAGCTTAAGAAAGATAAATTAGATGATAACGAGGTTTTGAGCGCGCTTAAAAAACAGAAGAAGCGCCTGGAAGAATCATATGAGATGATGCAAAAATCACAAAGGGCTGATATCTTGGAAGGCCTTAAGATGGAATTAGCAATTTTAGACGAATATCTTCCGCGTCAGCTTAGCGACAGCGAACTAGCTAATTTAGTTGAAGAGACGGTTAAAGAGTTGGGAGCCTCATCCATTAAAGATATGGGCCGCGTGATGAAAGAAATCCTTGCCAAAGCAGGCGCAAGCGCTGATTCGAAAAAGGTTAGCGAAATTGTAAAAGCAAAACTTACTAACCAATAGTAATCCTGCATCTACCGAGTTATTTTTAACGATAAAATTTATGAGAAGTTTGATAGTTTTTTATTCCCATTACGGTAATACCGCATTTGTTACTCATAAAGCGTGGAATGAATTAAGAAAGAAAGGCGAGTCTGACATTTTCGAAGTAGAATATGTCGGAGGTAAAAAGAATATAATTACACGTTTTTTCTACAGAATCTTTCCTTTCCTGGTTAAGATAGAACCCATTCCTGTAGATTTGAGCAATTATGATATTTTATTTCTTGGCGTACCGGTTTTGGGGGCGCACCCTTCATCTGCCCTTTTAAAATATATAAAATCAATAATAAATGTAGATAGCAAAAGAATTATTTGTTCCTATGTATATGGGGTTGAATTAAGCGCAAAACATTGCGCAGTCCATATCTCAAAAATTTTAGAAAAAAAAGGCAATCCACTCATAATGAATATATTTATTCCCTGGAGTAACGTCCACAACGAATCCTTCTTAAATAAAACATTAATTGAACCAATAAATAAGTTAAGCTGACTCTGCTTATGAAACGCAAACTTCCGCATAAAAAATATATGCAGCTTGCAATTTGCGAAGCAAGGAAGAATCTCAGTAAGGTTTGCGGTGGCCCCTTTGGCGCTTGTATAGCAAAGGGGAATAAAGTCATTGCCATAGCCCGCAACACAGTTTTAAAGAATGATGCCAGCTGTCATGCCGAGATAAATGCCATACGCCTTGCATCGAAAAAACTTAGAACCCATGATCTTTCCGGATGCCGGATTTATTCAACTACCGAGCCGTGCCCGATGTGTTTTGCTGCATGCCATTGGGCGAGGATTGGTTCAATAATTTATGGCAACAATATTAGCGATGCAAAGAAAATAGGTTTCAACGAGCTTTCTATTTCTAACGTTTCAATGAAAAAAATCGGTAAAGCCAAAATCAAAGTTATCCGCGGCGTTTTGCGTAACGATTGTAACCGCTTATTTCGCGAGTGGTCAGCGCTTCCTAACAAGCAGTTATACTAATTTTTAGTATTTTATGGCGAGAGAGAACTTTAAGAAAAACATAATTGTGAAGGTTTTGAATACGGCAAACTCAATAGCTTACGAGAAAAATTCTATTGTCAGTAATACAATAGTTAAAAAGAAAAGCGGGACAATTACACTGTTTTCCTTCGATTGCGGGCAGGGGTTAAGCGAACATACTGCCCCGTTTGATGCCTTAATTTATATTATTGAAGGCCGTGCCAGGATTTATATTGCCAAGAAGCCTTACAAGGTTTCAAAGGACAAGATGATTATTTTACCCGCCAACAAACCCCACGCAGTAAAAGCCATCACAAAATTTAAAATGATGCTGGTAATGATTAAATCCAAATAGGCGGAATTTCCAAGCCAAAATCTGTATCTTGCTTCTTTGTGCCCTGATTTAATTTGACATATATAGGTATATTATATATAATCTGAGAGGTCGACAGGTTGTCGACCTCTCATCCCGAAGCCCGAAGGGCTGAAGGATCTAATTAGATCCTTCGTCGCTTCGCTCCTCAGGATGACCCCCTTGCTAATAGAAGAACTTACCGAGGGGTCATATAATCTATCAATATGAGCCGCGAAAAATTAGACAAAATCAGCGCAAATTTCGGTTATCCTTTCCTGGAAACAGCCTTTGATAAGCCTTTGAGTATCAAGGGAATACTTGATGCTTTTGAGGAAAATAAGGTAGTTAGCATTGCTGGAAGGCTTATTACAAGAAGAGAGCACGGAAAATCCAGCTTTGCCCACATTATGGATCATACCGGAAAAATTCAGGTTTATGCCCGGTTAGACATTTTGGGCAAGTTTTATGAGCTTTTTAAGGATCTGGATATAGGCGATATTATCGGAGTTAAAGGTAAGCTTTTTAAAACCCACACTGGAGAATTTACTATACTTGTGGAGGAACTTAAATTACTTTCCAAAGCACTTTTGCCTTTACCTGAAAAATGGCACGGATTACGCGACGTTGAGATACGCTATCGTCAACGTTATCTTGATCTAATTGCCAATCCGGAAGTTAAAGAAATTTTTCTGAAACGCTCGCGTATAATTTCACTTATCAGGGAGTTTTTTGATAAGTTGGATTATATGGAAGTTGAAACTCCGATGCTGCATACTATTGCCGGAGGAGCTGCGGGCAGGCCTTTTGTTACGCATCATAATGCCTTAGACTTCGACGTTTATCTAAGAATAGCTCCCGAGCTTTATCTTAAGCGCCTGCTTGTAGGTGGTTTTGAAAAGGTCTATGAGATAAACCGAAGTTTCAGAAATGAAGGAATCTCAACCAGGCATTCGCCCGAGTTTACTATGCTTGAAGCCTATTGCTGCTATAAGAATTATGATTATATGATGAAGGTGTGCGAAGATTTGTTTTCTCTTCTTGCAAAAGCAATTAACGGAGGCTTGATTATTAATTATCAGGGAGAACAAATAGATTTTACACCGCCCTGGCAGAGGATTTCTTTTGCTGAAGTTTTTAAAGACGAGTTTGATATTCTGCCGCAAGACAATCAGGATGTTTTTTTAAAAAAGATTACGGCAAAACTTAATTTAGGCGGTAAGGGCCTAAGCCGCAGCCAGATTTTAAATATTACCGAGGAGCTTGTTGAGAAAAAGTTTCCCAAAAATAAGCCTGCCTTCATCGTTGACTTCTTTACCTGGAATTCGCCCCTGGCCAAGAAGAAAAAGGATGACCCTTTGCTTGTTGAACGTTTCGAGCTTTTTATTGCCGGTTTAGAAGTTGCCAATGCTTATTCGGAATTGAATGACCCGATTGAACAGAGAGAGCGTTTCCAGAAGCAGATGGAAATCGAGGAAGAGCTTCCAAAGAAAATCGATAATGATTTTCTAATGAGCCTTGAATACGCTATGCCTCCTGCCACAGGCCTTGGTATTGGCATAGACAGACTGATTATGCTTCTTCTCAATCAGCCTTCAATAAGAGATGTGATTCTTTTCCCGTTGCTCAAGCCTCTGAACGAAGAAGACCAAGGGTCAAAAACCGAAGACTAGGCAGGTTGAATTGGTTAAATGATGAATATTTCTAATTCAACTAACTGACCAATCCAACGAATTCACCAAAAGTTTTTGCCTGTATCATATATGCTTACTACCTTTTATCTAGCTGGGCGTTATTTTTTACGCGGAAGAGCGAGGCATATTTCTTTTATCAGCATAATTTCCTGCCTTGGCGTAGCCTTGGGCGTTTTTGCTTTAATCGTTGTAATTTCCGTAATGAACGGATTTGACAATGACCTTATGGACAGGCTGCTTAAGTTTAATTATCACCTGACGATAGAAAGCCCGGATAAGCAGTTGCTTCCGAAAATAAAAGCAAGAATCGATAGCATAAGCGGTATTGAAAGCTCCTCGGTTATTCTTCAAACCCAAGTGTTTGCAAAGGTAGATAAATATATAGTGCCGATGATGGTAAAAGCTTTTGACTTTAATGATGAGAAAGAAACGCGCGCTTTCTATCAGTATGTACAAAAAGACATTAAAAATGAAGGCTTCTTCGTTGGAGAAGGCTTATATGAACGCCTTGGCCTTCAAGATACAATAGAATATTACCCTCTCGATAAAACTTTTAAACTTAAAGCAGAAAAGATTCGGGGTTATTTTAAAATGGGTATTTACGACATCGATAATAATTATTTGATAATAGATTTGGAAAAAGCCAAGAGCCTTTCACCTAACTATTATATGTTTTTAGGGGTGAGGATGAAAGACCCGATGGATGCAAAAAAGATAAAAAATATTATAACCCAGGAATTTCCTCACGGCCTGGCAGTAAATACCTGGATGGATAATCAGGTTTTGCTTTCCGCACTTGCGCTTGAAAAATTAACCATGTTCGTGTTGCTAAGCCTGATTGCGCTGGTTGCATCTTTTAATATTTTCGCTACCCTGATGGTAAAAGTAGTAGAAAAAACTAAGGATATTGGAATACTTAAAGCTTTGGGGTTTACCTCAAGAAAGATTTTAGCAATATTCAGCCTGCAGGGTTTATTCCTGGGCTTAATCGGCGTATTTTTAGGCACAGTTTCCGGGCTTGGTTTATGCCTGCTTATGCAGAAATACCATTTTGTAAAAATTCCCGTAGATATTTATTCCATTGAATATCTACCCGTTTTCATTAATTACCGCGATATATTCTTAATTGCTGTCTTGGGGCTTTTGTTTTCTTTTATTTCAAGCTTATTCCCCGCTATACGGGCGTCAAGATTATCACCCTGTGAGGCCTTGAGATATGAATAATTTAGTACAAATCGCACAACTTAATAAGACATTTCATAACGGCCAGGAAGAAGTATTCGCACTTAAAAACATTTCATTGCGGATTGATACGAAAGACTATCTTGCTATAGTAGGGCCTTCAGGTGCGGGTAAATCTACATTATTACACATAATCGGCGGATTGGATGAGCCTTCGGGTGGATGCGTTACATACAAAGGCAGGGACGTCTATGCGATGGGAGAAAAAGAGCGCGCTTTATGGAGGAACCAAAGCGTAGGTTTTGTTTTTCAGTTCTATCATCTGATAGAGGAATTAAATGTCCTGGAAAATGTTGCTATTGGTTCTTTTGTGCGTTTAAGAAAATCTGCTTTCAAAACTGCCCAAACATTGTTAGAATATTTAAACATAGAAGAAAGAAAGAATTTTTTTCCATCACAATTAAGCGGAGGAGAACGTCAAAAGGTAGCCTTGGCTAGAGCGCTTATTAATGACCCTGAGATTGTCTTGTGCGATGAGCCAACAGGAAATCTGGATAAAGATTCGCAGGATAAAGTAGTTGAGCTGCTTGAAAGGCTAAATACAGAAAAACAAAAGACAGTTATACTGGTAACACATAATCTTGAGCTTGCAAAAAGAGCAAAAAGGATGATAACGCTAAAAAGCGGGGAAATGGTTATAAGTTGACATGTTGATAAGTTGATAGGTTTAAACTTATCAACATAATAACCTAATAACATAAAAACCATCAGGAGGTTTTATTATGAAGATTTATTTAAATGGAAAATTAGTTGATAAAGATGAAGCTAAAATTTCTGTCTTTGACCACGGTTTTTTATATGGAGACGGAGTTTTTGAAGGAATACGCGCTTACGATTGCCTGGTGTTTAAGCTAAAAGAACACATCGACAGGCTTTTTGAGTCAGCGCATTCCATAATGCTGCCGGTTAAGTTAAGCAGGGAAAAAATGACGGAGGCGGTTGTTGAAACATTGAAAGCAAATAACCTTAAAGACGCTTATATACGTTTGATTATTTCTCGCGGCGAAGGCGACTTGGGGCTGGATCCTAGAAAATGTAAAGGAAACGCAACAATAGTTATCATCACGGACAAGGTAGCCCTTTATCCTGGGAAGCTTTATCGTGAAGGAATGGCAATTATTACTGTTCCTACTATCAGAAATATACCGGAAGCATTAAACCCGCAGATAAAATCTCTTAATTATTTGAATAATATTCTGGCTAAGATAGAAGCTGTTAATTGCGGGTATGAAGAGGCTCTTATGCTGGATCATCTTGGCTACATTGCCGAGTGTACCGGCGATAATATTTTCGTAGTTGAGAAGGAAGAGCTTTATACTCCGCCCCAATGCATGGGTACATTACGAGGTATCACCCGTGATGCGGTTTTGGCTATCGCAAGAAAATTAAAAATTCCTACCCATGAGCACGTTTTAACGCGCCATGAATTGTATAATAGCCAGGAATGTTTCTTAACCGGTACAGCCGCAGAAATTATTCCTGTTGTTAAAGTCGATGGAAGAGCAATCGGCGAAGCAAAGCCGGGGAAAGTTACTAAATTTCTAATGCAGGAGTTTAAGAAACTGACAAAAACAGACGGAGTGAAGTATAGTTTATAAGTTGTTATGTTGTTAAGTTATTAGGTTTATAGATTGTAATATATAACCTGTCAACCTATCAACATATTAACCTATCAACCCAATAACCCAATGCTTTGCGATATTTGCCACAAAAATATAGCTACTGTTCATCTTACAGAAATTATCAACGATAAAGTTGTTGAAATGCACATCTGCCAGAATTGTACAAAAACAAAAACCCAGGAACTTAAGGAAAATTTAACTATACCGGAACTTTTAACTGGATTGATAAATACAACTGAAGCTCACAAAAAAGAAGCCCCGCTTAAATGCGAGTTTTGCGGTTTAACTTACGTAGATTTTAAGAAAAAAGCACGGTTTGGCTGTGGTAGGTGCTATTCGGTTTTCAAAGTGCAGATTCTGCCGCTGCTTAAAAAAATACATGGTTCACTTACTTACGCGGGAAAATCCGCAATTGATATGCAGAAAGATTCTTTTTCAAATAGCGTGAAGGAATTAAAAATAAGGCTTGAACGCGCTATAAAATTAGAAGAATACGAAGAAGCTGCGCGCCTACGGGACGAACTTAAAAAGCTGGAGCAAAAACCCATCTAGATGCTTGATGCTCGCTACTTGATGCTTGTAGAAAAAATAACGAGTATCTAGCATCTAGGATCGAGCATCAATGTTGAAGTTTTGGTATAAAAAACATGTTTGAAGAATTATTAAACAACAAAGATACGTGGTTAAGCGGAAAAGGGCCGTTTTCTGAAATAATTTTTTCATCCCGGGTGCGCCTGGCAAGAAACTTTTCAGATTATCCTTTCCCTCAACGTGCGACAATCATCCAAAAAGAAAAGATTTTAAAGAGCATGGAATCGGTGTGTACGAAAATCAGCACTTTTAAAAATATTATTTTTTTACGAATGGAAGAAGCTAGTGAAATAGACAGGCAGTTTCTTCTGGAGCGGCACCTTATAAGCCAGGAACATATGCATGTAGCAAAAGGTAAAGGGCTTATTCTATCATTAGATGAAAAAATCGCTCTTATGATAAACGAAGAGGACCATTTAAGGATGCAGGCCATGGCTTCAGGATTTGATTTGAAAAAGTGCTGGGAGGTAATCAACACAATTGATGACTCGATAGCTCAATTTGTAAATTTTTCATTTATGCCTAATTTAGGATATTTGACATCCTGCCCTACTAATGTAGGAACCGCTCTTCGGGCCTCCTGCATGCTGCATTTGCCGGCGTTAACTTTTACAAAAAGAATAAATAAAGTTCTTGAGTTGCTTGCAAAGATTTCTTTTGCTACAAGAGGATTTTTCGGCGAAGGCACACAGGCTCTTGGAGATTTTTTCCAGATTTCAAACCAGATAAGCCTTGGTTTATCAGAGCTGGAAGTTATAAATAATTTAGCTGGGGTAGTTAATCAGGTAAAAGAACAGGAAATTGATGCGCGTGAAATTTTATTAAAAAAACATAAGCTTGAGCTCGAAGATAATGTCTGGCGGTCATACGGCGTTTTGCGTAATTGCCGCCTAGTTAGCAGCAAAGAAGCATTAAGCCATCTTTCTATATTGTCTTTGGGCCTGGATTTAGGTATAATTAATAGTATAAACAGAGCGCTGTTGAATAACTTGTTTCTAATGATCCAACCGGCTCATCTTCAGAAGATAGAAGCAAGAGTTTTAAAAGAAGAAGAAAGGGATTTTATAAGGGCTCAGATTTTAAGAGAGAAATTAAGTTAAAGATAGAAGCGGATATCCGCGGATCTAAACGCGGATAAACGCAAGCTGATTGGCGTGCGTAAATCCGCGTAGATATCCGCGGCAATCCGCTTCTACTAAAAAGGGAGGTAATAAGATCAATGTTTAACAGATTTACAGAGAGAGCAAGAAAAGTTTTGGTTCTTGCGAAAGAAGAAGCAAGGCGTTTTAATCATGATTACATAGGCACAGAGCATATACTACTTGGTTTGGTAAGAGAAGGCGAGGGGGTGGCTTGTGCTGTTTTGCAGAATTTAGGTATTGATTTGGAGCGCTTGAGAATCGAAATAGAAAAACTGATTTCTCCCGGAAGCTCGGCTTCTGTTTTGGGAGAAATACCGTTTACACCGCGCGCCAAAAAAGCCTTAGAGCTTGCTGCTGAGGAAGCGCATAATCTGGGGCACAATTACATAGGCACAGAGCATATTCTCCTTGGCTTAATAAGGGAAGGCGAGGGGTTAGCTTCACAGGTCCTTTTTTCGTTAGGTGTTGATTTACGAAAAATAAGGGAAGAAATAGCAGCTCTTCTTGGAGGAGGCCAGTCTTATCAGGGGGCTGCCCCGCAGGCTACATCCAAAACCCCGGCATTAGATTCTTTCGGAAGAGATTTAACCAAACTTGCAAAAGAAGGCAAATTAGACCCGGTTATCGGCCGTAAAGGCGAGATAGAAAGAGTTATCCAGGTGCTTTCACGCAGGACCAAAAACAATCCTGTTCTTTTGGGTGAAGCTGGCGTAGGCAAAACTGCAATCGTAGAAGGTTTAGCTCAAAGCATAACACTTGGTGAGGTACCGGAGATTCTTCGGAATAAAAGAATAGTTGTGCTTGATTTGGCGCTGATGATAGCCGGAACAAAATACCGCGGGCAGTTTGAAGAAAGAATTAAAGCAGTAATGGAGGAAATAAAACGTTCCAAAGACGTTATTATTTTCATAGATGAGTTGCATACTCTCGTTGGCGCAGGCGCAGCTGAAGGAGCGATAGATGCTTCAAATATTTTAAAGCCGTCCTTGTCCAGAGGGGAAATTCAGTGTATAGGTGCAACCACCCTTGATGAATACAGAAAATATATAGAAAAAGATGCGGCGCTCGAGAGGAGGTTTCAGCCGATAATCGTTGAGCCGAATTCTGTTGAAGAAACAGTTGAAATATTAAAAGGCCTACGCGATAAATACGAAGCGCACCACAGAGTTAAATTTTCTAATGAAGCAGTTGAGGCAGCATCAAAGCTTTCTGACAGGTATGTATCCGGAAGATTTTTGCCGGATAAAGCAGTTGATTTAATTGATGAGGCGGGTGCCCGCGCGCGTTTGGCGGTTTTGACGGCTCCGAAAGAGATAAAAGACCTTGAAGACAAATTAAATGGAATAGACCGCGAAAAAGAAGCTCTTATAAAACAGCAGGATTTTGAAGCAGCGGCACGGCTTCGTGACGAAGAAAAAAAGCTACGGCTGCAGCTGGATTCTTTAAGAAAGGATTGGAGCAAAAAAAGAGACCAGATTATTCCGACTGTAAGCGAAGAAGATATTGCGCATTTAGTTGCGCAAATTACAGGTATACCCATCTACAGGCTTGAAGAAAGAGAATCGGAAAAGCTTCTTAAGATTGAAGAAAAATTAACCGAAACAGTCATCGGCCAGACAGAAGCCCTTCAGTCTATAGCGCGTTCTATCAGGCGCGCAAGAGCAGGGATAAAAGAGCCGCGCCGGCCAATTGGCTCGTTTATGTTTCTTGGGCCAACCGGCGTAGGAAAGACTTTGCTTGCGCGGGCTCTTGCTGAACTTATGTTCGGGGATGAAGAAGCATTGCTTCAAATTGACATGAGCGAGTATATGGAGAAATTCAATGTTTCAAGGCTGATAGGAGCTCCTCCCGGCTATGTAGGTTACGAGGAGGGGGGCCAGCTTACCGAGCGTGTTAGAAGGAGGCCGTATTCCGTAATTTTGCTTGATGAA
>JALOCC010000016.1 GCA_023227945.1 Candidatus Omnitrophota bacterium | reverse complement strand
TGCTGAAAGATATTTCAAAGGCAACCCCGGAAGAGGCAACAAACCTTATTCAGAAAATATACACAAGCCCGATAAAAGAAAAACTTATCGGTAAGCGCGTAGAAGAAATAAAGAAAAAAGGCGGCTATGCTGCTGTAAGCTGTATACCGCAAAATGCCGCTAAGTTTGCAAAGATAGCGCAGGCTGCCGGTGCGGATTGTTTTATTGTGCAATCTACAGTTACAACCACCCAGCACGTTGCCAAGCGCTATATGCCTCTTGATTTGTATAAATTCTGCAAAGAAACAAAAATTCCCGTAATCCTCGGTAACTGCGTAACTTATAATGTAACGCTGGAGCTTCTTGAAACAGGATGCGCCGCGGTGCTGGTTGGTGTTGGTCCGGGTGCAGCTTGCACAACCAGAGGCGTTTTAGGTATTGGTGTTCCTCAGGTAACCGCAACTGTTGATTGCGCAGGCGCAAGAGATTTTTATTACCAGAAAACAGGTAAATACATACCGATAATAACTGATGGCGGAATGCGCCGCGGCGGAGACGTTTGCAAGGCTTTTGCCTGCGGAGCAGATGCAGTTATGATAGGTTCTACTTTCGCCAGGGCCAAAGAAGCTCCAGGCAGAGGTTTTCATTGGGGCATGGCGACATCCCACGGTAATTTGCCCCGCGGAACACGTATTTCCGTTGGAATTTCCGGAAGCCTCGAGCAGATACTTTTTGGCCCGGCGCAGGTTGATGACGGCTCCCAGAATTTAATGGGCGCACTTTCAACTTCGCTGGGCTCTCTTGGTGCAAAGAATATCAAAGAAATGCATTTTGTAGAAATAATAATAGCTCCTTCCATCCAAACCGAAGGAAAATTATTTCAGGCTTCACAAAGAGTCGGTATGGGAAAATAAATGGTCCGCGTTACAGTTTTTAAGCTGCAAATTAAAATTTTAATTAGCAGCCAATTTTTTAAAAAAGCGCAGGTGAAATGATGAAAAAAAAGTTATTTTTATTTGTCTCGTTAATACTATTTACCAATGCCTATTTTTCTTACGCCGACGAGATCGAACAAAAATTCAAAACAATTGGTGAAGCAATTAAAGAAGAATTTTATAAAACAGTTAAGCCGATAGGCAGCCAATATGAAATATCCGATGAAGAGAGAGAAGATAATTATCTTCACCAAATAAAGCTGTTTAAGGAATGGCAAAAAGAACTAAAAAAATTAGTCGAAACTAAGCCTAATAGTATTTGGGCTGACGATGCACAGTATTTAATGGCTACATTAAACATCAAAGATAATAATTCGGATATTAAACAAAGATCATCGGAGCTAGAATATTTGATTGAAAAATATCCTTCTATCCATATAGAACAATGGACAAAGGATAATATTGTTTTGGTGCGAATTCCTAAAAAAATCTCGGATGATGTATGGGTAAGGTGCGAATTAATTTTCGAGTATCAACAAATTGGCGATAATAAAAAAGCTGAAGCGCTTTACAGGAAATCACGTGATGAATTTCCGGACTACGCAGACCTTTTAGCAAGATTTTATGATTCTAAAGATATATCGAAAGCGGAAGTAGAAAAGCTTAGAAGAAAATATTTCGAATAATAATTAATTTCAGCCCCATCCTTAAAGAAAATGAGTAAAGATACAATCTTAATCCTCGATTTTGGTTCACAATACACACAGCTTATTGCGCGCAGAGTGCGTGAGCTTAAGGTCTACAGTATTATTGAGCCTTGCAACATAAGCCCGGCAAAAATAAAGGAGATAAATCCTAAAGGGATTATTCTTTCAGGAGGCCCCCACAGCGTTTACGAGAAAGGCGCGCCTTCGCTTAACAAGGAAATACTTAAGCTAAAAGTGCCGATTTTAGGCATCTGTTATGGGATGCAAATTTTGGTAAAAACTTTAAACGGCACAGTTAAAGAAGCAAAGAAGCGGGAATATGGAAGAGCTGAAGTATATATCGATAATCACAAAGATTTATTTTTCTCTTTACCTTCAAAAATAGTTTCCTGGATGAGCCACACCGACCAGGCAGTTAAGTTACCCCGGGGCTTTGAGGCCCTCGCGCATACGCTGCATACCGAATTTGCCGCGATAGGAAACAAAAAAGAAAAAATTTACGGCGTTCAATTCCACCCCGAGGTAGCGCATACAGAGCACGGTACGCAAATTATTTCAAATTTTCTTTTTAGAATTTGTGAATGTTTTGCAAGCTGGCAGCTTGAAGATTTTATCCAAAGCGAAATTAAAGCCATACGCGAAAAAACCGCAGGCAAAAACGTAATCTGCGGTTTAAGCGGAGGAGTGGATTCTTCTACCGCGGCAGTTTTAATTAATGAGGCGATAGGTAAAAAACTTAAATGTATTTTTGTAAATAACGGGTTACTTCGCAAAAACGAGGTAAAACAGGTGCTTTCTGTATTTCGCGGCAACTATAAGATAGACCTTCGTTACGTTGATGCTTCAAATTCTTTTCTCACCAAGCTTTCCGGCGTAACTGACCCGGAAAAAAAGAGAAAAATAATCGGCCATGAATTTATAAGAGTTTTTGATGCCGAGGCGCATAAAATAAAGAATGTGGAATTTCTCGTGCAGGGAACATTGTATCCCGATGTTATAGAGTCAGTTTCCTTTTTCGGCGGTCCTACTTCAAGGATAAAATCTCATCATAATGTCGGAGGGCTTCCTCTTAATATGAAACTTAAGCTTATTGAGCCTTTCCGCCAGCTTTTTAAAGACGAGGTAAGAGAAATTGCAAAAATCCTGAAATTGCCAAAGGCCATAGTCGGCAGGCATCCGTTTCCCGGACCCGGGCTGGCGGTAAGAATAATTGGAGAAATCACAAATGAACGTTTAAGGGTTTTACGCGAAGCAGACAGCATATTCGAAGACATTATAAAGAAACATAATCTTTACGATGGCATCTGGCAGGCATTTTGCGTGCTGCTGCCGCTTAAAACCGTTGGAGTTATGGGAGATAAGCGCACCTATGAAAACGTTTGCGCAATAAGAGCAGTAAACAGCTTAGATGGTATGACTGCTGACTGGTCGAAGATTCCCGTAGACGTCCTTGGCGAGATTTCAAACAGCATAATCAATAAAGTCCGGGGAATTAACCGCGTAGTTTTTGATATAAGTTCAAAGCCTCCCGCAACGATTGAGTGGGAATGAAGATAGAAGCGGATACACGCGGATTTATACGCGGATAAACGCCAGCGAGTTCGCTTGCGTGAATCCGCGTCAATATCCGCGGATATCCGCTTCTATTATTAAGCATATAAATATGGCTCACAGTGATTTTATACACCTTCACGTTCACACCCAATACAGCCTTCTTGACGGCGCGTGCCAGCTCAACCGCCTTATAGAAAAAGCCGTTAAATTCAAACTACCCGGCCTTGCCATAACCGACCACGGAAACCTTTTCGGAGCGGTAAAATTCTACGAAGAATGTATGGACGCAGGCATCAAGCCGATAATCGGCTGCGAGGTCTACGTTGCACCGGACTCCCGCTTTAAAAAAGAATACAAAAACGAAGACGCCGGCAATTACCATCTTATACTTCTTGCCAAAGACGAGCAGGGTTATAAGAATCTAATTAAGCTTGTAAGCCTTGCGCATTTAGAAGGCTTCTATTATAAGCCAAGGATAGATAAAGAAATATTAAGCCAGCATAACAAGGGTTTAATCGGCTTAAGCGCCTGCCTTAAAGGAGAAATTGCATCAGCGATAATAGCCGATGACATTAAAGGCGCGTATAAAAAATGCGATGAATATTTGCAGATTTTAGGCAAAGGCAATTTTTACCTTGAAATTATGGAAAATGGCCTTAAGGAACAGGCAAAAGCAAATAAACATCTTCTAAAAATTTCAAAAGAACTGGATGTGCCGGTGGTAGCGACAAACGATATTCATTACCTTGAAAAAAATGAATCTTTCGCTCACGAAGTGCTTCTGTGCATACAGACGCAAACCACGTTAAATGACCCAAACCGTTTTAAATTTAACAGCGATACTTTTTATTTCCGCAGCCCCGATGAAATGAAAGCTATATTTAAGGAAGCCCCCGAAGCGATAAAGAATACCCTTGAGGTAATGCAGAAGTGCAATTTGGTTATGGATTTTTCCAAGATTCATCTTCCGCGTTTTCCGATTCCCGAGAATGAAACCGAAAACGGGTATTTGCAAAAGATAGTCACTGAAAATTTGCCTAAACGCTACAGCGAAGTTACTGATGAGGTAAATAAGCGCCTTGAATATGAACTGGGAGTAATCAATAGCACGGGCTTTTCCAGTTATTTTTTGATTATCTGGGACCTTATAAAATATGCCAAAGAAAACAATATTCCGGTTGGCCCGGGCAGGGGCTCTGCTGCAGGAAGCATTGTAAGTTTTCTTCTCGGTATAACCGATGTTGACCCGCTTAAATACGACCTTCTTTTTGAAAGGTTTCTTAATCCCGCGCGTATTTCAATGCCTGATATCGATATGGATTTCTGTTATGAAAAGCGCTCGCGGGTTCTTGAGTATGTAGGCAAAAAATACGGCGAAGCCAACGTTGCCCAGATTATTACTTTCGGAACAATGCTTGCCCGCGCAGTGGTTAGAGACGTAGGCCGTGCCATGGGCCACAGCTATGCCGATGTCGATAAAATTGCCAAGATGATTCCGGTTATTGTCGGCCACCAGGTAACTTTAAAAGAAGCCCTTTCTCAAAGCCCCGAGCTTTCGCAAGTTTATCAATCGGATGCCGGGATAAAACGCTTAATCGATGTCGCCATACAACTTGAAGGCCTGTCGCGCCACGCCTCAACTCATGCCGCAGGAGTAGTTATTTCCGATAAGCCTTTAATGGAAAGAATACCTTTAATCAGGGGAGCGGAAGAAGAAATAGTTACCGGCTTTGATATGGAATCTCTTGAAAAGACCGGATTGCTTAAAATGGATTTCCTGGGCCTTAAAACCCTGACCGTAATAGATTCGACCGTAAAAATAATCAAAAGAACCAAGGGCGTAGAGGTGGACATTACGAACTTGCCTCTCGATGATAAAAAAACTTTTTCTCTGCTTAGCCAGGCAGATACAATCGGCGTGTTCCAGCTTGAAAGTAGGGGCATGCGCGAGATATTAAGAAAGCTTATTCCCACCCGCTTTGAAGATTTAATCGCAGTCTTGGCATTATACAGGCCCGGGCCCTTGGGTAGCGGAATGGTCGATGATTTTATCGAAAGAAAACAGGGCAAAAAACCCGTAAGCTATGGCCATCCAAAGCTTGAATCAATACTTAAAGAAACCTATGGGATTATCCTTTATCAGGAACAAACTATGCAGATTGCTTCCAAGCTTGCAGGCTTTAGCTTGTCACAGGCAGATTTGCTACGAAAAGCCATCGGTAAAAAGATTCCCGAAATAATGGAAGAACAACGCAACTTATTTGTAGAAGGAAGCAAAAAAAATGGCGTATCGCAAAGAATCGCCACACAGATTTTTGATTTAATAGATTATTTTTCCGGCTACGGCTTCAACAAGTCTCACAGCACTGCTTATGCGCTTATTTCCTATCGCACTGCGTATCTTAAAGCCAATTACCCGGTTGAGTTTATGGCAGCACTTCTAACAAGTGAACGCACCAATACCGATAAAATCGTCGAATACGTAAATGAAGTTAATCATATGGGAATGAAAGTGCTTCCGCCGGACATAAATACCAGCTTTGCGAATTTTACGGTTACTGATGAAAAAAATATCAGGTTTGGGCTCTTGGCGATTAAAAACGTAGGCACCACTGCCTTGGATAATATAATTGAAATCAGGAAACAGAAAAAATTCGATGATTTTTTTGAATTCTGCGACCGCGTTGACGGCAGAGTTGTAAATAAAAAAGTCCTGGAAAGCCTTATAAAATCCGGCGCAATGGATAGTTTTAAACTTAAGCGCGCGCAAATGACAGCTATGCTCGATAAAATTTTAGCAAAAACTACAAAAAAAGAAGACCCTTCGCAGTTTCTGTTATTTACCGCGCCAAAGAAACAGCAGGAAATACCTGATGTTGAAGAGTGGCCGCTCTTACAAATCTTAAGCTTTGAAAAATCTCTGCTTGGCATCTACGTAACCAGCCACCCGTTATATTCCTATGCAAATACTGTAAAGCATTTGCATCGGCAGGAAATTATTTCTCTCTATGAGCAGGAGTCGCGCGAAGAAGTAGTCATTTGCGGCATAGTCGAAAAAGCGCGCATTATAACTACGAAAAGAAGCGGCGAACGTATGGCAATTTTAAAAATTGAAGATGAGACTTCAACTGTCGAGGTTTTTGTCTTTCCCAGGCTTTTTGCCGAAGCTGCTGCCGATATCAAGGAAAAAAGCATAATCGTTATAAAGGGTAAACTTGAATCCAAAGAAAGAGCGCCCAAGATTTTAGCCGCTAAGATTATCCCGATTGAGCGTATTTTTGACAATATCAAAGGCCTTAATATCGCCATAAACCAGGAGAAATTTCCTCTGGCGAATCTAAAAACCATTTTTTTAAATAATAGAGGAACAACCCCGGTTGTTTTTGCCTTTCGAAACGCAAAGCTTAATGGTGTTAAAATTAAAACCGCCAATCAATTCTGCCTAAAACTTACTGAAAACGCCCTAAAGGAAATTGGTGCGTTAATAGGGGATGAGAATCTTTCGTTGAGCCTCTAATTAAGGTTACGAAAGTTACGAGGGTTACGCAGGTTACGAAGGTTACGGAAGTTACATTTAAAAGACCTGATTTATTGTAATCTATGTGATTTTCGTAGCTTTCGCGATCTTAACATATAATTTGTATAAACTCTTGACAAATCTCCAAATATATTGTATATATTAATACAGAGGGTTGTATAAAAACATACAATAAATTGTATGGAATTACGCATAAATAAACAAAAATTGCTTGAAAATATTGGCCTTTGGGATGGTTACTTTAAGCGCAAGGTAAGCCTTATTGCTTGTGGCGGCACAGCCCTTACGCTTTTAGGGGTTAAGGATTCAACCAAGGACATTGATTTAATCGTTCCTAAAGAAGGTGAGTATGATTATTTGATAAAGGCTTTAAAGCAATTAGGTTATAAACCGGTAACCGGTGTAGGCTGGGCGAGAGATAGGGGTTTTATCTTTGATTTATTTAAAGGCAATAAAATTCATACAACGCAGTTATTGGAATCGCCCCTTGATAATGGAAACAATATGTTGGTTAAAGAGTTTAACCATATCTATTTAGGCGTGCTTAACTATTATGATATCATTATCAGCAAATTATTCCGTTCAACTTCCGTGGATATAGAGGATTGCTTGTTATTGGTAGAAAATAAGCGTAAAGATATAGATTTGGAAAAGTTAATTTCGCGTTTTAAGGAAACTGCAAGCTTCGATGTTTCCGAGGAAAAGGTAAATAAGAATTTAGAATATTTTCTTAAACTTATTGAAAAATAACTATGGATAAAAAAGTTTTGCTTCAACAATTACATGCGTTAGGTTTCCCGTTATTAGAGCCGGATTCTTTTCTTAGCGCCGACTTGGTTTTGTGTGAGGTATTTAAAAGCAAAGACCCGCGTCTCTGGGAAGGCTTTCCTGTTGTTTTAGCTAATGCTAATCAAAAAGGATTATTTAACTATCAAAGCCTCGCCCGCTCTTTAAAAACGCAATCGGAAAAATCGCAGCTTAATTCCCTTCTTGTGATGTCATTTGCCCTTTATGAATTTTATAACCTTAAATTCTATTGGGTAAAAGAACTTTTAAAAGCTTTGCCTGCCGGTTATAAAAATGAATTAGATTTATTTTTAAAAAAACTTAAAAACGATGAAGATTTTAAAGTAAACAATGTTACTATGTCAGCGCAAAGGCTTAAAGGCGCTTTTAATAATTATTTTAGCCATTTCCAATCAGCATTAGGAGATTTATTAGCGCAAAAACAGGAATTTGGCCTTGAATACGCCCTCTCACAGGTATTTTCACCTAAACAAAAAGAATTATTTTTGAAAAAATTAAAAGGCGAAAAACTTACCAAAACCGAAAAAGAATACTTCTCCCGCACAGTTAAAAAGAAGGTTCAAGCTCTTGCCAATACCGAACTTCATCAATTTTGCAATAAGCTTCTTGACCAGCTATAACGTACCTAATTATCTATATCAATTTTAGGTTACGAAGGTTACGAAGGCCAACAGGCCACCCTGTTGGGTAGGTTACGAATGTTACAATAAATCAAGTGATTTAAATGTAACCTTCGTAACTTCCGTAACCTGCCTGCCGGCAGGCAGGCATCCGTAACCTTCGTAACCTAAATTGTAATTCGTGGCAATTCGTCTTTAAAAAGAACCACCTTGACACCCCATTCCATAGCGTTAAAATAACCCCAAGTTTCACGGCGTTCGGGGGAAAACTACAATCAGGAGTAAACATCAGAGCGTTGGGAGACCGACGCTTTTTTAATGTTTATAGTTTGGTTGTAAGAAAAGGAGGTAAACATGAGATTTATAGTCTTGTTATTGTGTTTTTGTTTATTACCCATTCATGTGTTTTCTGCAGATGAGAAAAATACTATAAAGGTTCAAGAGTTAAATCGGGAAGAAGCAACTCAGATTTGGACTAAAACCGTATCAGAAGATGTGGCTGTAATAAGTTCAGATTTACGTACAATTACACCGGAAACTCCTAAAGAAAAAGTAAATGAAATTTTAGAGGAAGCTTTGAAGAAAGTTCAAAAAATGCGAACAGAGGCAGCCAAACGAGGAGTTATTTTAGAAGGTTTTTCCATAAATTTAGCATTTCCACCATCGATGACAGTAGATTTTAAGTTTAAAGATTAATTATACTTATAGCGAGTTCAGGCTCAACCCATTGCTTTGAACCAAGGGTTTATCAAAACGTTTGATTTGTTAATGAGGGAAGCGTGTGCATGTTTGATTTTTTTAAAAACATTAGACGATATGTCAGAAGCAAAGATGCTTGTTTGCTTTATATGGTTATTGCTATCGTAATAATCCTTAGTTGTGTTTGTTTTGTAATCGGCAAATTCCTAGGTATTAACAAAGAGTTAGCAACAATTATTGTGTTGTTTGCTACTTTAATGGCAATAATCATTTATACCTGGAAAACTTGGCAATATAAAGATCTTGTTTGCGAACAAATCCTATTAGACATAAGGCCTCTTGTAATTTTTGAATGCTATCACAGAACAATTAGAAATGTGGGTAAGGGGATAGCAAAGGGCATTTGGATTGAAAAAATTCCCATAAATTGCTTTAGATTGCTCGGTATAGAAAATTCAGAGGCAAAATTTGTTATTTTTGATAAGGTTGGTTGTTTAGCAGACAAAGATTCATCCCCATACCTTAAGTTTAATCTTTTCGATGAAAAAGGAACAAAAATTACTGACCCCAATATCAGCGCTCTCATTGCGCGCACGTTGGATGACACCGGTAATTCCTTAGAGAAATTAAAGGTAGTAATAGGATATTATGATTTAAAAAATAATGTTTATAGGACTCACATGAAAAACATAAATGGTGTATTTCAAGTTGATCATATCGTATAATAAATTCCAAGGACGCAATACTTAATTATAGAAATACCCCTCGCGCCTGTATATCGTGTAAATTTTCACGCTCACTTCGCTCGCAGAAAATTTACACGAAGCGCTTCGGGGTTAATTTTCCGCCTGCGGCGGAAAATTAAGGAGGTATTATGAATAGTTCATTATTTCTCGCAAGATTATTAGGCCCTTTTATTGTGCTAATTAGTATCAGCCTGCTAATTAATCTGAAGACTTACCGGCAGATTGTAGAAGGGTTTTTAGAGAACACCGCCCTTATCTACGTGACCGGTTTAATTACTTTTGTTGCGGGGCTGGCGATTGTGATTTTCCATAATTTATGGGTTGTTGATTGGAGAGTGATAATCACGGTTTTTGGTTGGATTACACTTATTAAAGGCGTGTGGCTTACAGTCTTTCCGGCTAATGCGGTTAAAATCAGCAAGGTATTTGTAAAGAATATTAAATTTGTTGCAATTCCCTGGATTGTGATGTTTGCGTTGGGGCTTTTTTTGGTTATGCAGGGTTATTTACCGCAACCAAGAATACACGCACCCGCTATGCAAATGTAGAAACCAAAGCCCACCTCGTAGGTGGGCTTTGGTTCTAATTCCCAACCTACTAACCTATCAACTAAATTTCCTTGACATTCATATAGGACATATGGTATATTCTAATTGAGCCTATTTATGGGACAAATGTCCTAATGCTAAAAAGGGGAAAAAATGAAGGTTTTTAGGCTAAGCGATAAAGAGAAACTGCAGAAAATACTTAAAGCTACCGGGGTTTCGCGTTCCGAGCTTGCCCGTCAGCTTGAGGTAAATTATAAGGCTATTTACCGCTGGCTGGATTGTGGAATTAACCCGCATCCGCGTCAATCCAAAGATATAGACCAGTTATTTAAAAAATACGTTGATTTACGCGAAGTGGTCTTGTCTTTACGTAAAAGCGCGAAAGAACCCATAAAGCTTCTTAGGGAGAATAACAAATTACGCGAGAAATTTTTCCTTGAGATGACTTATAACTCTAACGCCATAGAGGGCAGCCGGATGACGGTCAAAGAAACCGAGCTTGCCTTTGAGGGTAAAAAGGTTAAAGGCAAAGAGCTATTTGAGGTGCTGGAAGCGGTAAATCACAAAAATGCGTTAGAGTTTTTGCTGGAGAACATAAAACCTAATTTTAAAATTGATGAACAATACGCCCTTAAACTGCATTCAATAATAATGTATAATTTTAACAACAAGCTTCCGGGTAAATACCGGACCGGCCACGTAAACCTGACCAATACCGAAAAAGAGCTGCCTTCTGCCCAGGAAGTTCCTTTAAGGGTGGGTAAGCTGCTAAAAAATATAAATAATTATGGCAAAGATGCCATAGGCAAAATCGCTCTTGACCATTATGAATTCGAAGCAATCCACCCATTTTTTGATGGAAACGGCCGCGTTGGCCGGCTGATTACGCTTACTCAAACCTTAAGCAAAGGGTTTGCTCCGGCGCTTCTAAAGGTTGATGACCGTTATAAATATTATATGGCTTTAGGCAAGGCGGATTTTGGTGATTATAAAAACATTATCCAAATGATTTGTGATAGCATAATAGAGGGTTATAATTTATTCTTTCAAGCAATTTAGCTTTGTTCCACATACCCAAGACAAAACATAATAATAAGCCTAACTTCCTGCCCTCAAGTAGGTTGCAATAATTCTGTAGGTAACCTTCGTAACTTTCGTAACCTACGTAACCTTCGTAACCAGAGCCAACAGGCTCTTCTATTACTCCCTTGACACCCAAAAAAACAATGATACACTAAACCTATGCGTAAACGTGATATTGTCCTAAAAATAAGCCAAAATACAGGCATTAAGCAGGTTGTGGTCAGGGATATTGTCCAGCATACCTTTGACACCATTTTTGAGGCGCTTAAAAACGGGGAACGCATAGAATTAAGGAATTTTGGGGTTTTCCAGGTAAAGAAAAGAAAGAAAAGAATCGGCAGAAACCCTAAAACAGGGGAAGTTATCCCAGTTCCGGAAAGGCATACCGTAGTATTTAAGCCTGGCCTTGAGATGAAGCAACTCATTAAATAATCCCGCACCTTCAATGATAAAAACCTATAAAAGTATAAGGGGAACTTATGATTTTAGCCCCGCAGAAACCTACCTGTTTAATCAAATAGCCGAAAAGGCAAGGCATATTTTTGCTTTGTACGGTTATGACGAAATTATTCTTCCGTTTCTTGAGGAAGAAGGTGTTTTTATAAGAAGCGTTGGCGAGACTACAGACATCGTCGAAAAACAAATTTTTAGAATTGCCAAACGCTCTGAAACTGATTCCGACATCGTGTTAAGGCCCGAAGGAACCGCGCAGGTTGTAAGGTATTACCTCGAGCATGCTCTTTATAAACAAAGCGACTTTAATAAATTTTCCTACATCGGAGCGATGTTTAGGGGAGAGCGGCCGCAAAAGGGAAGGCTTCGTCAGTTCCACCATATCGGCGCAGAAGCAATGGGCTCAGACAGCATTTTTCTTGATGCGGAAATGATTTCATTGAGCCTTAAGTTGCTGGATGAAATAGGCATTACCGAAAGAAAACTTAATATAAATACTTTAGGCTGCCAGGCAGATAAAGAAAAATTTATGAGTCTGCTTAAGAAAGATTTATCCGCCAGGCGCAATGAGCTTTGCCCGGATTGCCAAAGAAGGCTTCTTAAAAATCCTTTAAGGATACTTGATTGCAAGCAGGAACACTGTAAGAAAATAGCGGTTTCTTTTTGTCTTTCTGAAACCAGCGGCAAAACTTATCTTTGCAAGGATTGCGATAGCAAATTTCAGGAACTGTTAAAATTGTTTAAAAGCTCAAATATAGATTATGTTTATAATCCCTGCCTTGTCCGAGGGCTTGATTATTATACAAATACGGTTTTTGAAATTACCTCATCTAGCTTGGGATCGCAAGATGCAATCGGCGCCGGCGGCAGATATAATAATTTAATAAAAAATCTGGGCGGACCGGACATACCGGCTTGCGGTTTTGCGCTTGGCGTTGAAAGGGTTATGCTTGCGTTAAATAAAAGCCAAGCGCAAATTGCGCCTGATGTTTTTATCGCGGTAACCGGAGAAAATTTACGTGATGAATCTTTCAAAATGCTTCAGGTTCTGCGGGCTGCCAACGTGCATTGCGATATGGACTATTGCGCAAAATCACTTAAAGGGCAGCTGCGCTATGCCGAGAAAAAGGGCATTAATTTTGTTTTAATTGTCGCTGAAGAAGAATACAGTCAAGGATTTGTTATCCTGAAAAATATGGAAGCATCTTCCCAGGAAAAAATAAAAATAGGAGACCTCACTGAGGTAGTACGCGGGGTTGTAGCAGACGGAGAAGGAATAGCGTAAAAAAATATTTTGATATTCAGGTTACGAAAGTTACGAAGGTTACGCAGGTTACGAATGTTACAATAAATCAAGTGTTTCAAGTGTAACTTTCGTAACATTCGTAACTTCCCGTAACATCCGTAACCTAAAAAAGGGACTTATGTTAAGAACACATACATGCGGAGAGCTTAACCAGGATAATTTAAATCAGGAAGTGGTTTTGTGCGGCTGGGTGCATTCGCGCCGCGACCACGGTAAACTGATTTTTATCGACATAAGAGATAGATACGGTATTACGCAGGTTGTATTTTTCCCAAAACCAAACAAAGAAACTTACGAAAAAGCCAAGAGCCTGCGCAGCGAAGATGTAATTAAGGTTAAGGGGCCAGTTAATTTACGGCCTAAAGGAACTGAAAATCCTAAGCTTAAAACAGGTTTCGTCGAAATAGGTGGCCTCGAGCTTGAAATTATAAATTCATCATTGGATTTGCCTTTTCCTATTGATGATACAATTGAACCCGGAGAAGAAGTAAAGCTTACTTATCGTTATCTTGATTTGCGCCGGCCAAAGACACTTGAAAAAATGGTTTTGCGGCATAATTTTAACCAAGCCTTAAGGGAATTTTTAAACGATAAAAATTTTATTGAAGTGGAAACACCGTTTCTTACCAAGTCTACGCCGGAAGGCGCGCGCGATTTTCTTGTTCCTTCCAGGCTTAGCCCTAATAAGTTTTACGCGCTTCCGCAGTCACCGCAGCTTTTCAAACAGATTCTTATGGTTGCCGGCTTTGACAGATATTATCAGGTGGTTAGGTGTTTCAGGGACGAGGATTTAAGGAAAGACCGCCAGCCGGAATTTACCCAGCTTGATATTGAAATGTCTTTTGTCGATGAAGATGATATAATTTCACTGATGGAATCTTTTATTGCCTATACTTTCAAAAAAGTCCTGGGTAAAGAAATAAAAACCCCTTTCTTAAGAATACCTTACACTGAGGCAATGGAAAAATATAAGAGCGATAAGCCTGATGTGGGCGAAGGCGAATACCGTTTTTGCTGGGTAGTGGATTTTCCGCTTTTCGAATATAATGATGAAGAGAAAAAATGGCAGTCATGCCATCACCCTTTTACCTCTCCAAAAATTGACAGCCTTGAGCTTCTCGATGGAGATTTGTCAAAAGTGAAAGCCCGCGCTTACGACCTTATCTTAAACGGAGAAGAAATTGCCGGCGGCTCAATAAGAATACATTCTTCGCAATTACAACAAAAAATATTTTCTATTTTAGGCATATCCGAAGAGGATGCTAAGCATAAATTCGGGTTTTTGCTGGATGCTTTTAAGTATGGCGCGCCAATACACGGCGGTATAGCTTTTGGTTTGGACAGGCTTTATGCAATTATTACAAAATCGGACAGCATAAGGGAAGTTATAGCGTTTCCCAAAACACAAAAAGGAGTTTGCCTTTTATCGGACGCGCCGTCACAGGTTGAGCCTAAGCAGCTTAAGGAAATTTACATAAAGATGATAGAGGAAGAAAAGTAAGCTTTCAGTTGTCAGCCGTCAGCTATCAGCAGGTTTTATAGAAGCTGAAGACTGAAAGCTGAGAGCTGACAGCTTAAAGCAAAAAAGGAGGGTTCCATGAAGTATTTAATTGCGTTACTGGGGATTGTTTTTTTAGGCGGATGTCTTAGCAGGACTTATACCATAGAAAAACCGCGTACTAATTTAGAAATACATGGTAATCAGGGTTATTTATTCGGCACCCCAAAAGAAGAACCCAAACCGAATAAATTCGGTGAAACAAGAAAAGTTTCAGTACTTGAAGTGGAGCTGGGTGCGCATCCAAGAAAAAAAGCCAAAAAAGAAGAAGTAAAACCACAAGAAGAAATGGTTGTTGAAGAAGAAATTATTGAAGAAGAACCAATGGTTGAAGAGCCTTTGGCTGCCTCTGAGGCAAAGTATGAATTATATACCGTCCAGAAAAATGATACTCTTCAGAAAATTTCAGAAAAATTCTACGGAACAACGAAAAAATGGAAAATGATTTATGATAATAACCGGGATGTGTTAAAAACTCCGGATAGAGTTTATCCCGGCAAAACCATAAAGATACCTATTTTGAGCAATAAAGCGCAGAATACAGATTATCAATATAAATAAAAAAGTTACTCTGTGCTTGTGAGTTTATCCGGTAATCCAGCCTAAGAGGCAAGGTTAGGATGGAAAAGATAATCAACATTCAGGATTTTTCGCATATACGGGAAGTTTTTGGTATCGAAGACAGAAACTTAAAATTTCTTGAAAAGAGGTTTAAGGTAACGATTTCACTAAAACCGCACGGCCTTTCCATAAAGGGGCCGGGCGATAAGGTTGGGATAGTAGAAAATTTTATAAAGAAAATGATGGAATTAAGCAAGCAAGGTTTAGTTTTAAACGGAGACGAACTCAAGGCATATGCCGGCGCGAAAAGTTTAGAAGAGGGTTTTGAATCCGGGAAGAATTTAAAAGAAGGAGAAGTCGGCATAAGAGTTTTTTCTGCGCATAAAAAGTTTGTTTTTGCTAAAACATCCGGCCAGCAGGAATACGTAAAAGCAATGAGAGAACACGATATTGTTTTTTCGGTAGGCCCGGCAGGCACCGGTAAAACTTATCTTGCTATGGCTATGGCAGTAAATTCTCTTATGAGTAAAAAAGTAGGAAGGATAATCCTGACTCGGCCGGCGATTGAGGCCGGGGAATCGCTCGGGTTTTTACCGGGAGATATGCATGAAAAGTTAGGGCCGTATCTCAGGCCGCTTTATGATGCGCTTTACGATATGATGGAGGCAGACACAATAGAAGACTACATAGAAACAGGGGTAATCGAGGTTGCCCCCTTGGCATATATGCGCGGAAGAACCCTGAATAACGCATTTATTATTCTTGATGAAGCGCAGAATTGTACATCTGAACAGCTAAAAATGTTTATTACCCGTTTTGGCTTTGATTCAAAAGCTGTCATAACCGGCGACATCACGCAGAGCGACCTGCCGGGAGGCAGGCCTACAGGCCTTATGGAAGGCATTGATATTTTAAAGCCCATAAAAGATATAAGGTTTATTACGCTTGGCAGAAAAGATGTTGTAAGGCACCCGCTGGTACAAAAAATAATTCAGGCATATGAAGATTTTTTCAGAGAAAAAACAGTTTGATATATTTTCACAGATTTTTTTAACGGCAATTTTTTTTATTGTTTCCGGTGTTGTATTTTTTAAATACTCAATAGATATATCGCCGCTAATATTTGCTCTCCTGCTTCTTCTATATACATTTTATTTTAAAAAAGTTGACGTGGTAATTTATCCCCACGATTTATGCCTTTTAGCTGCTTTGGCTGTATTTGTTTCCATTTTTACCGCAATTACTTTACGCCTTCCCGGGTATGCTATTCCGGCAATTGGTTTTACCATATTGATTACGCTTTTGTTCGATAGCCTGGAATTTTCTTTTCTTTTTTCGCTTTTTTTCTTTTCTCTCGGCGCCAGCATTGAAGGAGGAAATCTTTCTGTAGGTACAAGTCTGTTTGCTGGTGCGTTAAGCGCGGCCTTGTTGTCTTTTAGGGTAAGAAAAAGATTCGAAGTGATAAAAGCCGGAGTGGCTGCTGGTTTTATCCAGTTTTTAGTTGCTTTTGTTATTGAGAAAGTTAAAACCGAACAAGGTTTTGTTTCCGGTTTTCGGCCGGACCTTAATCTTTTAATAATCTGCCTTTTAAACGGAATAGCCGCGTCAGTAGTGCTCGTGATTTTGCCTATTTTCGAATATATTTTTAGAGTGGTTACGAACCCATCTTTGCTTGAGCTGTCGGACTTAAATCACCCCTTGCTGCGCAGGTTAATACTTGAAGCCCCCGGCACATACCAACACTCGCTGGTTGTTGCTAATTTAAGCGAATCTGCCGCGGAATCAATTGGCGCTAATGCGCTTTTAGCGCGGGTTGGCTCTTATTATCATGATATCGGAAAAATGATAAAACCTAATTATTTTGTGGAAAATATTATAGGATTTAAAGATATACATAAAGACCTTAAGCCGTCAATGAGCAAGCTGATTATTACAAATCACGTAAAAGACGGAGTTGACCTTGCCAAAAAATACCGTATTAATCCAAGGATAATTGATTTTATAAGCGAGCATCACGGAAAAACCCTTGTGTATTTTTTTTACCAGAGGGCAAAAGAGCTCGAGCCGCAGGTGCAGCATGAGGAAGAATACCGTTATGGCGGGCCTAAGCCCCAAAGCAAAGAAACTGCTATTGTTTCTCTCGCAGATACCATAGAAGCTTTATCGCGCACAGTCGATGAGCCCACGCCTTCCAGGATAGAAGAAATAGTAAGAGAAGTCGTAAGGAAAAGATTTATGGAAGGGGAACTTGACGAAAGCAACCTTACGCTCAAGGACCTTGAAAAAATCACGCAAAAGTTTACCCATGTCCTAAATGCACTTTTCCATACCCGCATAAATTACCCTAAAGATGAGCCACGCTGAATTGAGAGCACTTCAGTCTTTCGAAATAACCAATCAGCAGAGAATAAAGCGAATAAAAATTAAAAATATCAGAGAGGTTTTAAATCGTATTTTACCTTTGCTGGGAATGCCCTACGCAAAGGTGTCAATTTTGTTTTGCGATAATAAATTTATCCGTAAGCTTAATAGAAAGTTTTTCAATGAGAGCGGCGTTACGGATGTAATTTCTTTTCCTTTAAAAGATGCAACTTACCCGCAATATCTGGGAGAGGTAATTATTTGCGTGGAAGAAGCAAAAAAAGCAGCTAAACTTTACGGAAATACCTGGCAGGAAGAGCTGGTTTTCTATCTCATACATGGAATTTTGCACCTTATGGGATATAATGATATAAAGAATAAACAAAAAATAATTATGGAGCGAAAACAGGAAGAAATACTTTCGAAAATATTAAAAAAGCATAAAAAGATTGTTAATAATATAGGCAAATAATTGATTAAATAACCAAGCTCCAAGATACAATAACCAAACAATGACCAATAATCAAATTCCAATAACCAAACGAAAAAGAATAAAACTGTTTGGTCATTGGTTATTGGATATTGGAATTTGTTTGTATCTTGTACCTTGGTTATTGGTTATTTTATAAAGATTTCCTAAGCTATGGTTACAAAAGATTTAGGTTTTTTATTAAAGCGTTACAATTTCAGGGAAACCAGCGTAATTGCTTCTTTCTATACGCAGAAATTCGGCAAAATTACCGGTATTTTAAAAGGGTTCTATACGCAAAAAAAAGAATTTTCCTCTCACCTGGATAGCCTTAGTTTAAATGAGCTTGTTTTTTATCCAAAGAAAAGCGATATATGGCTTGTTTCTTTTGCCGACCTTGTGTGTGATTATGATTTCTTACGCAGCGACATTTCACGGGCAGCCGTTGCGTCTATTTTTTTGAATCTGATAGATAAAACCATGCAGCCGCTGGATAAAAATCCCGAAGTTTTTCAATTGCTTAAAGATTGCCTTTCTTCGCTTAAGGGAGAAAGCGCAAAAAAAGCTTTATATGTTTTTCTGATAAAATTTCTAACTCTTTCCGGCTTTAAGCCGGAGTTTGGAAAATGCCTCATCTGTCATAAGCCAGCAGACGAAGAAACGCAATTTAGCGTATCCAGAGGAGGGCTGGTATGTAAAAAATGCGGCGCAAAAGAACAGGACACAAGGAAAATAGGCGCAGATACGATTGCTTCTTTATTTTATATCCAAAACAACGATTTTCCTCTGGCGCTTAGAATTAATCCGACAGTTACTTGCGAAAAAGAAATGGCTTATCTTTTACGAGAGTTTCTCTGCTGCCATTTGGATATCGATATTTCCCCTAAACTTTCATAAAACTTCTGGTATAATAACCGCTATGATTTATGAAGACAGACGCATCGACCCGCTTGAAGAAAAAGCTAAGAAAACCATAGGCAAAACATATCTTTCAAAAGATATAGATACTTCAATTCTGCAAACTATTGAATACGAATATCCCGGAAAGAAAATAAACGTCGAATTAAGCACAACTGAATTTACTTCAATCTGCCCTTTTTCCGGCCTGCCTGATTTTGCTAACCTTACCATTAATTATGTCCCTAGGGCTAAACTCATAGAACTTAAGTCTTTAAAGTATTATCTTTATTCTTACCGCAATATAAAAATATATAATGAGCATGTGGTAAATAAAGTAATCGAGGACTTAAAGAAAGTACTTAATCCTTACGAAATAACCATAACTGCAGAATTTACAATAAGAGGCGGCATAAAAAATAAAGTTACCGTCCACCACAAAAAGAAGTAGAGAATAAAGATAAACAATAAATTTCTATCAATTTCATAATTTCTACCAATTTCAATTGCCGTTGAAATTCATAGAAATTCGCTTCGCGAAATTGGTTGAAATTCATTGTTTAATAGGATATCTCTACTCATAAAGATATAAATTATGAAAAACCAAGAAGTATCCCGTATTTTCAGGGATATTGCTAAAATACTGGAATTAAAGGGAGAAAATATTTTTAGAATCCGTGCCTATGAGCGCGCAGCCCAGGCAGTAGATAATTTACAGGAAAACCTTGAAGGGGTAATTAAAAAAGAAGAACTTACTTCAATACCCGGTATCGGCGCAGATTTATCCGTAAAAATTAAAGAAATTGCCGCAACTGGCCGTCTTAAGTATTATGAAGAGCTTAAGAAAAAAACTCCGCAGGGCCTTATCGCAATGATGGAAATACCCGGGCTTGGCCCAAAAACAGTTAAAAAGCTATATGAGCAATTAAAGATAAACACGGTAGAAAAATTAGAAAAGGCTGCCAAGAGCGGCAAACTGTTAAAACTCGAAGGTATAAGGGAAAAAACCGAAGATAATATTTTAAGGGGCATTAACCTTGTAAGGAAAGGCGGGGAAAGGCAGACGCTTAATTCTGGCTTGCTACTTTCGAAAAGTTTTGTTGATAAGTTAAAAAGCCTTAAAGCCATAGATGATATCGAGGTGGCAGGTTCGGTAAGAAGGAAAAAAGATACCATAAAAGATATAGACATCCTTGTTACTTCAAAAAAACCCAAGGAAGTAATGGATAAATTTATACATCTTGATTTGGTCAAAGAAGTTTTGGCGCACGGAGAAACAAAATCTTCGGTAATCGCGAAGGAAAATAATATGCAGGTAGACTTGCGTGTCCTTAAACACGAAAGTTTCGGCTCGGCGCTTTTATATTTTACCGGCTCCAAAGAATTTAATATCCGGCTTCGCCAGCTTGCTATAAAAATGGGATACAAAATAAACGAATACGGGGTATTTCCTGCCACCTCAATGAAAAATACAGGCGGGCCCGCCTCTGGCGGACAGAAAGATAAAAAACTTGCCGGAAAAACCGAAGAAGAAATTTTTTCACTATTAAAAATGGCGTATATCCCTCCTGAGCTAAGAGAAGACAGGGGAGAAATCGACGCTGCGCTGGAAAACAAATTACCCAAGCTCATAGAATTGAACGATATTAAAGGGGATTTCCATATCCATTCAAGATACAGCGATGGCTTAGCCTCGATTGCGGATATCGCGAAAAAACTGGAAGAGTTTGACTATGAATATGCTGCGATATGCGACCACTCGCAGAGCTTAAAAATTGCCGGAGGGCTTTCAGAGAAAGAAGTTTATAAGAAACTTAAAGAACTTAAAAAAGTAAACCAAAAAAGTAAAATAAAACTTTTTGCCGGGACAGAAGTTGATATAGCCTCGGACGGCACGCTTGATTATTCAAATAACTTGCTTAAAGAATTTGACGTGGTCGTTGCGGCGATACACTCTGGGTTCAAACAAACAAAAGCACAGCTTACAAAACGGATTGTTAATGCCTGCAAAAATAAATATACAAATATAATCGCTCATCCAACAGGCAAATTATGGGGCGCGCGGGAAGCCTATGATATTGATATTGATGAAATTTGCCGTGCGGCAGCCGATAACCAGGTAGCCCTTGAGATAAATTGCTATCCGCAAAGATTAGACTTAAACGATATTAATGTGATGAGAGCTAAAAAACACGGTGTTAAGCTTACATTAGGCACAGACAGCCATCAGCTTAATCAATTGTGGTCTATGGAATTAGGGGTAGCTGTTGCCAGGCGCGGCTGGCTGGAGAAGGGCGATATTATAAATTGTCTTTCCTTAAATGGGGTAATTAAATGGTTAAAAAAATGAGTCAAATAACAGGTAAAAAAACATCTGCCATTCCTTCGACTCGGCCTTTAGCCTCGCTCAGGATTTCCTTCGGTCGCTGCAATCTGCTATCTGCTATCCATTTGGACTTTTTGTTTCTATTTTTTGGCCTTGTATTTCTTACTTCTTGCGCAAAGCCCATGCATAAAGATAAATTCGTAATCGCAGGCACTTTCCTTGAGGTAATGTCAACAGATGCGCGGGCGTCACAAATAGTATATGAAGAGTTTAAGCGCTTGGATAAAATATTTAATTTCTATGATAAAAATTCCGAGATAAGCCGGCTTAATAGTACTTATAATACGCCCGTTAAAGTTTCACCGGAACTATTGGAAGTTTTACGCTTGTCGCAGCAGCTAAACCAAATGACTAACGGGGCTTTTGATGTAAGTTACGGTAGCCTTTATGATTTCTGGAAAGAGCTTATTAAAAAGGGAAGTATCAAAGAATTGCCGTCAAAAGAGACGATAGATAGCATTATGAAAAATTGCGGTATGGATAAGATAAAAATAGATGCGGCAGATTCGACAGTTACTCTTCAAAAAGAAGGCTTGAAAATTGATTTGGGTGCAATCGCCGAAGGCTACATGGTAGATAAGGCGGTAATTGCATTAAAGAAGAAAGGAATATCCAGCGCTCTTATAAACGCCGGAGGAGATATTTATTGTTTGGGTACAAACCGTAAAAATCCCTGGAGGGTCGGGATAAAAAACCCAAGCGAAATTGAAGGTATAATCGAAAATGAAGACCTTGTAGATGAAGCAATAACAACTTCAGGCAACTATGAGCAATTCTTCGATTTAGGCGGCAAGCGCTATTCTCATATAATTGACCCACGCACCGGATTTCCGGTAGCTACTCACGTAATAAGTGCGAGCGTTATAACTAAGAATTGCACAACAGCTGACGGGCTGGCTACAGCTTTTTTTGTAGGCGGAATTTCCGGAGTAAATGATTTTCTTTCTAAGTATCGATCAACGATGAGAATATTTTTAGTTACGCAGGAAGGTAAACAGAAAAGAGTGCATGTCTTTAGATAACAGAAACCAGAGTACAGAAACCAGAAGGCAAATAACAAGGAAGAGAGATGGGTAAAATAACCATAGAACAAATTAAGGCAAAGAAGGGCAAAGGGAAAATTACAATGCTTACCTGCTACGATTATTCTTTTGCCAAAGCGCTTGATGCAACTGATTTGGATATAGTTTTGATTGGGGATTCTCTGGCGAATGTTGTGCTTGGCCTTGAAGATGTAAAGAAAGTAAGTATTAATGAAATGCTTAACCATACAAAGGCTGTTACCGGTGCTATAACCAGAAGTTTGGTTGTAGCTGACATGCCCTATGCCAGCTATCAGAAGAATCCGAAAAAATGCCTTTATTATGCAGAAAAATTTATCAAAGCCGGAGCTGACGCAGTTAAGATAGAATGGTTTGAGTCTTGTCCGGAGGTAATTTCAAAGCTCGTCAAAAATAAAATACCGGTAATGGGCCATATCGGCCTCACCCCTCAGACTGCGCATCTTTTGGGTGGATTTAAGGTGCAGGGCAAAGATAAAGAATCAGCAAAAATAATTATGCGCCAGGCAGAAACTCTTTGTTCGCTTGGTGTATTTGCAATAGTTTTAGAATGTGTTCCTTATCAACTTTCACGTTACATTACGCAAGCAATAGATGTTCCAACCATAGGTATCGGCGCCGGAAAATTTTGTAACGGCCAGGTCCTCGTGCTTTATGATGTTATCGGCCTTTACAAGAGAATCATACCCAAATTCGTAAGGGCATATGCTGATTTTTCATTGCAAACTGAAAAAATAGCCGAAAGATTTATTAAAGATGTCAAATCCGGTAAATTTCCGGCGCCAAAAGAAACTTTTTCTATCAAGAGTAACGAATGGAAAAAAATGTTTGTTGAATTAAAGCAGGCAGGATGTAAAGCTAATAATAAGCTATGATTCATTTAGCTTTTTTAATGCTAAACCTCGATTGACCCATTCGACGGCGCCCAAGTTTCGGATTTTGAGCCGGGCTAAAAGGCGCTGCTCAGGGTCAACCCTGAGCAAACGGAGCGTGCCGAAGGGTTGACTTATTCTTTTTGATTGATAAAATATAACGTAAGCACTAGAAGCGGAAAACCGTTTCTGTAAATTTAAAGGAGGTGTCAAGATGAGAAGAATTTCGGTTATGGTGTTACTTTTGTGTTTAGTCCTTTCTTTTTCAGCGTATGCCGAAGATAAATATGTTCAATCTTCCGTAGAAAAGGCAAAGCAGGGTTTTACAAACCTGATTACAGGTTGGTTAGAAGTGCCTTATCAGATAGTTAAAGGCTATAAGGGCGGCTTTGGCAAGGAAAAAAAGAATAAAATTCTCGGCGGCACGTTCGGTATTTTTAGAGGAGTAATTCATGGTGTTGGACGCACTGCAGATGGCGCATATGAATTAGTAACATTTGCCCTGCCTAATCCTAAAGATAACGCAGGCGTGGGCATACCTTTAGATAGCAGAAATGTGTGGGAAGATGGTACGCAATATTCACTTGTGAATAACGGATTCTCTCCTGTAGGTAAAAAAGCAAAGAGAGGCATAATCAATGCCGCTCTTGGAATATTTGATTTGCCCGCTCAGATTGGTAAAGGTTTTAGCCAGGACAAACCGATTAAGGGTTTAGCTAAGGCAATAGTTTATCCTCTGGGAAGAATTTCTTCCGGTGTTTATGATGTTGTAACATTCTTCCTTCCTAATAATGTTGAAGGCTATGGTTATCCTTTATCCGAAAAATATCCTTGGGATGGTTTTGATAAAAAGACCTGGGATAGCGGTTTGTAATTGAAAACATTAATCACGAATTACCACGAATAAAACCGTTTCCCATTCGTGGTAATTCGTGAATTCGATTGACGCAATAGGCTCGTTCTGGTATTATATTTAAGTAACATTTTCTTAGGCCGGGTGAGCAGTTTCTGTTGTTCACCTCAACTTTTCCGCAAGGCAAGAGAATTAATCCGTTACATATAAAATAATAAAATATGGCGATTTGCAGATTTTCGTAATGCAATTGCCTTTTTTAGCGTGCATTTATGATTGAAAGATATACTCCAAAAGAAATAGGAAAAATCTGGAGCGACGAGGAGAAATTCAAAAGATTTCTTGAAATAGAGGCTCTTCTAGTTGAAGCTCTCGAAGGCTCTAAAAAGATTCCCCGCGGAAACGCAGCCAAGGTGAGAAAAGCCAGGATTTCCGTGCGAAGCATAAAAAAAATAGAAGAAAAAACCCACCACGATATCATTGCATTTATAAAAAGCATATCTCCCCAGATAGGCAAGTCGGCAAAATACCTTCATGCAGGGATGACTTCTTCTGACCTGCTCGATACGACATTGGCCTGGCAGATAAAAGATGCAACAGCTATTATTCTAAAAGACCTCGACTCGCTTATCAAGGCAGTTGCGGGAAAAGCTCAAAAGTATAAAGAATTTTTGTGTGTAGCAAGAACGCATGGTGTGCACGCGGAAATTTATTCCTTCGGCCTTAAATTTTTATATCTTTATGATGACCTTAAAAGAGAGTATGGCTTGCTTAAGGAAAGCCTGGAATATGTAGCCAGCGGAAAAATTTCCGGTGCGGTAGGCACTTTTGCGCACTTTAGCCCGAAAATAGAGGAATATATCTGTAAAAAAATAGGGATAAACTACGCAAAAATTTCAACACAGATAGTTTCCAGAGAAAGGTTTGCATATTACCTCTCGTTACTTTCTCTCGTTGGCTCAACACTCGAAAGATTTGCTACCGAAATACGGCATTTGCATCGCACTGAGGTAGCTGAAGCAAAAGAGCCGTTCTATAAAGGGCAGAAAGGCTCAAGCGCTATGCCTCACAAGCAAAACCCTATTATTTGTGAGCGTCTTTGCGGCCTTGCGCGGCTGCTTCGCGGAAATATGCTGGTTGCTTACGAAAACATTAATCTATGGCACGAAAGAGATATCTCTCATTCGTCGGTTGAACGGATAATTATTCCTGATTCAACTATAATTGCTGATTATATGATAAAAAAGAGCGAAGAGGTCGTAAAGGGATTACGGGTAAACCGGGAAAATATGCTAAATAATATCGAGCTTAACCGGGGACTGATTTATTCCCAAAAAATATTGCTTAAACTTATGGAGAAAGGGCTTGCCAGGATGCTCGCCTATGACATCGTGCAGAATGTATCTTTGGATGTCATAAACAATAATTCCAATTTCAAAGAAGAGGTTGCTAAAGATAAAAAAATAAATCAATACCTTACAAAAAAAGAAATAGAAGAAATATTCAATCCCTATACTTATCTTGATAACATAGATAAAATTTATAAGCGCGCAGGGTTGTAAGTTAGTTGACTTCAATCTTTTTTGCCGCTAAAATCAATTGCCTAACTGCCACCACCCATAATGATTTGGCGAATAGATGTTTTCCCAAAACAAGAAGTTTCTTCAAAAGACCTGGCCGCTCAGATTAAAGATTTGGGTATACAGAAGGCTCTCAAAGTATTTTGCAAGAAGGTATATTTCATTGAGGGAAAGTTTTCAAAAAGCGACATAGAGGCAGTTGTGAGCTCTTTATTGGTAGACCCGGTTACGGAAAAATATCTTATTGGTGAAGGGCTTTTTAAAGAAAAGCCTGATTTAAACGAAATAATAATTACCTATAACCCCGGCGTATCTGACCCGGTTACACTTTCTCTTGAAAAAGCCATAAGAGACCTTTCTTTTACTGTAAAAAATACAAGAATAGCCCGCCTTTATAAATTCGAAAATTTGACCCAGGATGAAATAAAAGAGGCAGCACAAAGGCTTCTTTATAATCCGCTCATCGAACATATCCTAGACTACGAAAAAGTAAGAACTATCGAAAGCCTTGATGAATTTTCTGCAAGGGCATATAAATTTGAACTGGTTACTGTAGATATATCTTCTGCCGGAGATGAAGAATTAAAAAATATATCCGGTGACGGTTGTCTTTCGTTAAACCTTGCGGAGATGAAAATAATCAAAGAATATTTCAAAAAGAATAAACGTAACCCTACAGATTGCGAATTGGAAACAATAGCAACCCTGTGGTCGGAGCATTGCGCGCATAAAACTTTTAGGGGAATAATCGAATACGAAGAAAAAGACAGCCTTTCAAAGACAATAAAAAAATCTACTATCGATAATCTTCTTAAGACAACAATAATAAAAGCAACCAACGAAATTAAATCAAGCAATTGCGTATCGGTCTTTCACGATAACTCAGGGGTAGTCAAGTTCGATAAAGATTTTAATATCTGCTTTAAAGTAGAAACCCATAATCATCCATCAAGCTTAGAGCCGTATGGTGGAGCTTCTACCGGCATAGGCGGGGTTATAAGGGATATTTTAGGTACGGGGCTTGCGGCAAAACCTTTTGCCTCAATAGACGTTTTCTGTTTTTCTCCCTGGCACGTAAGCTATGATGATTTACCTGTTGGCCTTTTACATCCAAAGAGGGTTATGAAGGGTGTTATAAGGGGGGTCAGGGATTATGGAAACAGAATGGGTATTCCTACGGTAGCCGGATCAGTTTTATTTGATGAAAGGTTTTTGGGTAACCCTTTGGTTTATTGCGGCACTTTAGGGCTTATTCCTAAAAATAAATGTTTTAAGAAAGCCAAGAAAGGGGATTTGGTTTTTGTCTGCGGCGCAAAAACCGGAAGAGATGGTATACACGGCGCAACCTTTTCTTCCAAAGAACTTGATGAAAAAACCGTATTTTTAACCAGTGCTGTTCAAATAGGAAATGCCATCGAAGAGAAAAAGGTTACGGAGGCGATTTTACGCGCGCGGGATATGGATTTATTTAATGCTATAACTGACTGCGGTGCCGGCGGGCTTTCCAGCGCCGTTACCGAGCTTGCGCAAGGCCACGGCGTTAGCGTTAACCTTGAAAAAGTGCCGCTTAAATATAACGGCTTAAATTATACTGAAATCTGGATATCAGAATCACAGGAAAGAATGGTTTTCTTCGCCAAAAAAGAAAACTTAGAGGCGTTGACGCAGATTTTTAAGGAAGAAGACGTTGAGCTTACTGTTATCGGGAAAGTAACGGATACCGAAAAGCTTGAGCTTTTCTACGAAAACAATAAAGTGTGCGAACTCGATATGGATTTTATTTTTAACCTGCCGCGGCTTACGAAAAAAGCCACATGGATAATGGAGAAGGAAGAAGTAGTAAATGTGGCGGAAAAAGAAAATTATAATGAAGAAGTAAAAATGCTTTTATCCCGTCCGGGCATTGCCTGCAAAGACTGGATATTAAGAGAATATGACCATGAGGTTCAGGCAGGCTCGGTGTTAAAATCTATTTATGGGATAGATAATTTAAGCGTCTCTGACGCGGCAGTCGTTCGGCCGGATTTAAAGACAAACAAAGCTGTTGCCATAGGATTGGGCATAAATCCTTTTTATTCAGATATAGACCCTTACTGGATGGCGGCTTTAGCTATTGATGAGGCATTGCGCAACATAGTTTGTGTTGGAGGTAATTTAAAGAATACTTATATGCTGGATAATTTCTGTTGGGGCTCTCCAGAAGATAAAAATAATCTGGCAGGGCTTGTCCGTGCGGCTTTTTCAGCTTATGATTTTTCTACATATTTTGGAGTGCCTTTTATTTCCGGAAAAGACAGCCTTTATAACGAATACGCTGTAGAAGGCAAAAGAATTTCTATACCGGGAACACTTTTGATTTCGGCAGTTTCTGTAATTGAGGCCTGGCAGGATATAATAACGGCAAATCTTAAAAAAGAAGATAATCTTCTATATTTGATAGGCTTATCAAAGCCAGAAATGGGGTCTTCGGAATATTTCAGAAAGCTTAGAATAAAAGGCGGTATGGTTCCTAAGGTCAATAAAGAAACTGCAAAGAAAATATTTGAAACAGTAAGCAAAGTAATAAATAAAAAGTTGGCCCTGGCCTGTCATGATTTATCTGAAGGAGGATTAGCCGTTGCCATCAGCGAAATGTGTATGGGAGGGAACTTCGGCGCAAATATTTTTCTTAAAAGTATACCCCAAGAAAAAAACATGGCCAATTATGAGGTTTTGTTTAGTGAGTCGCCGACGAGATTCCTGCTTGAGGTACCCAAAGATAAAAAAGAATCTTTCGAAGAACAATTTAAGAGTATTCCTTTTGGGCTAATCGGCTGTGTTTCCAGAGAACCAAAGCTTATCATTTATGCAAACGAAACCGAAAGAATAGTCAATCTTAAGCTGGATGACTTGAGAGGTTCATGGCTTGATGCATTTAAAGAATTCAGGTAACGCGAATGTTCGCGAATTTTAACCTTGATAGTTTTATTAAGGTATAAACGCGAATACACGCGAAGGGAAAACAAGGCGAATACGATTATTCGCGGCCATTCGCGTTCGATTTGCGACAATTAGCGTTAATATGAAACCGAAAGTTTTAATTCTACGCACGGCAGGGACAAATTGCGATAAGGAAACGGAATTTGCGTTTTCTCTCGCCGGCGCGCAAACTTACTTATACCACGTAAATCATGTCAAAGAGAAAAATGACCTTAAAAATTATCAGATTATTGCTATGCCCGGCGGATTTAGCTACGGAGATGATCTGGGTGCCGGGAAAATTTTGTCTCTTGAGCTTTCGCTCTGGTTTAAAGATCGGTTAAAAGAATTTATATCAAGAGGCGGGCTTATTATAGGCATATGCAATGGTTTTCAGGTGCTGGTTAAAACCGGAATATTACCCGATTTAGACTTTAAACAGAAAGTCACCCTTACCGACAATGATTCGGCAAAATTTGAAGACAGATGGGTATATTTAAAGAGAACAGAGAACAGAGAACAGGGAACAGAGAGGGAGAAAAAGATTCAGAATCCGGAGAATATATGGTTGAAGGATTTGCCGGAAATTATAAATTTGCCGGTTGCGCACGGAGAGGGAAAGTTCTATGCAGAAAAAGATATTTTGGATAAAATAGAACATAACGACCAGGTTGTTTTACGCTACGCGGATTCAAGCGGAAAATCAGCAAGTTATCCATTTAATCCGAATGGCTCTTTGAATGATATAGCCGGCATAACCGATGCAACAGGTAAGGTGTTGGGGCTTATGCCGCATCCGGAAAGATTTATGTTTAAGCACCAGTGGCCTTACTGGAAGGAAAATGTATTAGAGCCATATGGATTGCAGATATTTAAGAATGGAGTTAGCTATTTTAAATAAGCATTAAGAATACGGTTACGTTATTCGGTTGCGGTTACGCAACTCGTCACGGTTGCGTCAAACGTAAAACGATAGGCGTAAGACGAAACGAGCCGCGTAACCGATTGACGTAAAACGCAACCATAAGATTATCGATATGGGACATTTAAAAGAATACTGTGGACTGTTCGGCGTTTACAATAATAACGAAGCAAGTTTGCTTACGTTTCTAGGCTTGTATTCGCTTCAACACCGCGGAGAAGAGTCCTGCGGGATTATTTCTTTTGACGGGACTACCTTTAATGCTCATCTGGGTATGGGGCTTGTGAGTGAAGTTTTTGATGCAGAACAGTTAGCTAAACTAAAAGGTTATCAGGCAATAGGCCATGTGAGATATTCTACAACCGGCTCAAGCGCTTTAAGAAATGCCCAGCCGCTTTTTGTCGATTCAAATAAGCTTCCGCTTGCGCTAGCACATAACGGAAATCTCATAAACTCAAAAGAATTACGCGAGAAGCTTGAAGGCAAAGGCGCAATTTTCCAAACCACTTCTGATTCGGAATTAATTCTTCATCTGATTATGCGTTCGAAAGAAAAATCCACAGAAGGCAAAATAATCGAAGCTTTAAAGAAAATAAAAGGAGCCTTTTCCCTCGTACTTATGACTAAAGACGAGGTAATGGGTATACGAGACCCTCTGGGATTTAGGCCTTTGTGTATAGGTAAAAAAGATGAGTCTTTATTCATCGCTTCTGAGTCATGCGCTTTGGATTTGATTGGTGCGCAATTTATCCGGGAAATTGAGCCCGGCGAAATTGTAACCATAAATAAAAACGGGTTACGCTCAGTAAAGTATGCAGAACAAAAGAAAAAATACGCATTCTGTGCTTTTGAGCATGTTTATTTTTCGCGGCCGGATTCCATGGTCTTTGGTGAAACTGTCCACCTTGTCCGCGAAAAACTAGGCCGGCAGCTGGCCTTCGAACATCCGGTAAAAGCTGATATTGTTATAGGAGTGCCCGATTCAGGAACGTCTGCTGCGCTTGGTTTTGCCAAAGAATCAGGCTTGCCTATTGAGGTAGGTATAATCAGGAACCACTACATCGGAAGGACTTTTATCCAGCCGCAGCAGGAAAAACGGGAATTCGGAGTAAAACTTAAATTCAATATTTTGAAAGAAGTAGTTAAAGGTAAGCGCATAGTTGTTGTTGATGATTCAATAGTAAGAGGTACAACTTCAAGAATAAGGGTTAAGAGTTTTCGCGATATGGGCGCAAAAGAGGTGCATCTTAGAATATCATGCCCGCCGCACAGGTTTGGCTGCTTTTACGGAATAGATTTTCCTGATTCAAAGAAATTAATCGCCAACGAAAAAACCATAAAAGAAATCGAAACCTATCTTGGCGTAGACAGTTTAGGCTATTTAAGTTTGGAGGGAATGCTTAAATGTTTTAAGCATTCAGCGTCTTTTTACTGTAATGCTTGTTGGTCGGGTAATTATCCGGTAAAACATTCCGCCTGCGCAAATAAATTTATTTTGGAAAGAGTAAAGAAATAGCAAGAGCTGATTAAAAATAAGAAGGTGTATAAATGAGCGGAATTTTTGGAACTATTTCACAGGAAAATTGTGTTGAAGATTTATTTTACGGCACAGACTATCATTCCCATATGGGGACAGAGTATGCCGGGCTTGCAGTTTTGAATGACACTTTTATCAGGCAAATCCACGGTATAGCTCAATCGCAATTTAAATCAAAATTCTTTGAGGATTATTACAACATACAGGCTAAATCAGGAATAGGCGTTATCAGTGATTTTGACGAGCAACCTATTTATCTTAATTCTAAACTTGGACAATTTTGCATTGTTACCGTCGGGCTGATAGAAAATAAAGAGGCGCTTGTAGCTTCGCTTTTAAATAAAGGTATATCCTTCAGTGAAATGAAGCATGGCGGGGTAAATGTAACCGAACTTATAGCGAAAATAATAATCCAGGGTAAAACCCTGATTGACGGTATAGAAAAAATGTTTTCTATCATAGACGGTTCATGCTCACTTTTATTGTTAACTGAAGAGGGCATCTATGCCGCGCGTGACCGTTTTGGCTATACCCCTCTTGCTATAGGTAAAAAACCCGGCGCTTTTGCCGTAGCCTCAGAAACCAGCGCGTTTGCTAATTTGGGGTTTGATCTGGAGAAATATCTTGCGCCCGGGGAGATTGTTCTTGTAACCAAGGACGGCCTGGTTGAGAAAAAATCCGGAACAAAGAATAATAAAATTTGTACCTTTTTATGGATCTATACAGGATTTCCTGCATCGTGTTATGAAGGAATTAACGTCGAGGTAGTACGCGAACGTTGCGGCAGATCTTTGGCTAAGCATGATAAGGATATTGAAGCTGATGTAGTTTCCGGTGTTCCTGATTCAGGAGTCGCGCATGCTTTAGGCTATGCTATAGAATCAAAAATTCCTTACCGCAGGCCCTTGGTTAAATATACACCAGGCTACGGAAGAAGTTATACGCCTCCTTCCCAGGAAACACGTGACTTAATTGCTAAAATGAAACTTATTCCCATAGAAGAAATAATCAGGGATAATCGAATTGTGGTGTGCGAAGATTCGATTGTGCGCGGTACCCAGCTTAAGAATTTTACCATAAACAAACTTTGGGATGCCGGCGCAAAAGAAGTCCACGTGCGTCCTGCATGCCCGCCACTTATGTTTCCATGTAAATTTTGCCTTTCTACGAGAAGCATCCACGAACTCGCCGCGCGTAAGGCTATTAAAGCGTTAGAGGGACATGATATAGAAGATATTTCAGAATATATCGACCACACTTCGGAAAAATATCGCAAGATGGTTGAGTGGATAGCAAGGGACCTTGAAGTTACTACTTTAAGGTTTCAAATAATCAAAGATATGGTTGAAGCTGTGGGGCTGCCTCAGGAAAAACTTTGTTTGTATTGCTGGACAGGAAAAGTATAATTACATTAGAATTCTATGAAACAAAATACATATAAAACTTCCGGAGTTGATATTGCCAAGGCTGATGCGTTTGTTGATGGCATAAAGAATTTTTTATCTTCCAGCCCGCTCAGTAAAATTGCCGCATTCGGATGCCCTTTTGATTTATCGCCATATCTTAAAAAATATAAAAACCCTGTGCTTGTTTCTTCAACTGATGGGGTAGGGACAAAGCTAAAGATAGCCCAGATGATGGGAATCCATGACGGCGTAGGCATAGATCTCGTGGGAATGAATGTGAATGATGTTATTTGTCTGGGTGCTCGGCCTTTATTTTTTCTGGATTATATTGCCTGTGGCAAGGTTAAGCCGGCAGTTTTAAAAAACGTAGTCAAAGGAATTAACGCCGGCCTTAGGCAATCCGAGTGTAAGCTTATCGGCGGTGAAACTGCAGAGATGCCTGGTATGTATATGCAAGATGAATATGATTTAGCCGGGTTTTGCGTGGGCATAGTTGATAAATATAAAATGCTTGACGCAAAAAGCATAAAAGAGGGGGATTTAATCGTAGGCCTTGAGTCAAGCGGCCTGCATTCCAATGGCTTTTCTCTTGCCAGAAAAGCTTTAGGAGAAAAGGGCGTGCGGCGATATGCTAAAAAATTATTAGAGCCCACACGCATATACGTTAAGCCTGTTTTAGATATATTAAATGCTGTAAGTTACTCTAAGGAAGTGGTGAAAGCAATTGCCCATATAACTGGCGGGGCATTTTATAAAAAAGCATCTAAGGTTTTGCCGGAAGCCCTTGGCATGGTTATCCGCAAGAGAAGTTGGAAGGTGCCTGACATATTTAGAATAATCCAGGACGAAGGTAATATTGCTGAAAGCGAGATGTATACTGTTTTTAATATGGGTATCGGCATGGTATTTATAATCGGCAGAAAATATTTTAACTCTGTATCAAAACAACTTGCCAAATCCAAAATTAAATCATTTCTAATCGGCGAAATTATAAAAAGTCATATTAAGATTGAAATTGTCTAAACATCTGACGTAGAAACTGTATTCGTGGGGAATTCGTTTGTGTAGCTACCCCTTGCGCCTATATATCCGTTAAATTTCTACGAAATTTAACGGAAGCGCTTCGGGGTTAATTCGTCCCGACGTAACGTCGGGACTCATTAAGGAGGTTAAAATGGCGCTACTAAAGTTGATTGCCATCGTTTGCGTGGTGATATTCTTTTTAGGTATTCGAATTGTCAGGCCTACACATAGGGCACTGATTGAACGTTTAGGCAAATATAATCGTTTTGCCATGCCGGGATTCAATTGGATTATCCCCATAATTGAACACATATATTTAATTAATACAACCGAGCAAATGGTTGATGCTGAGCCGCAAGAAATTATTACAAACGATAATTTAAACGCAAGGGTAGATGCGCAGGTTTATTTCAAAGTCAAAGCCGATGAGGAAAGCGTTAAGAGCTCTCAATATAACGTTAATAATTATCAATGGCAGATAGTTAATTTGGCGCGCACCACTTTAAGAAACATAATAGGGACATTAACTTTGAAATCCGCTAACAGCGAAAGAGGAAAAATCAACGCTGAACTGCATAAAACACTTTGCGAAGAAACAAAAAGCTGGGGTTTGGAAATTGTAAGAACAGAATTAAAGGAAATAGATCCGCCAAA
>JALOCC010000015.1 GCA_023227945.1 Candidatus Omnitrophota bacterium | reverse complement strand
GGGGGTGCTCATACCGAAGAGGCCACACCCGTTCCCATTCCGAATACGGCCGTTAAGCTCTTCTGGGCCAATGGTACTTCCTTCGCAAGGAGGTGGGAGAGTAGGTCGGTGCCCCCATTGTCTTCTTCTTGCGCTTAGCGCAAGAAGAAGAAATTCCAAATCACAAATCCCAAATTCCAAAGAAACCTCAAATTTTATAATTCCAAACAAAAAATTGAAATTCAAAAATCCTCAATCTATCTTTAGTCAAAGACGTTCTCATTTTCCCTCTTGATTTATCTCTTCAAAGTTATAAAATATTAACAAAGTGTAATATTGTTTTTAGGTAAAAAACGGAGGTAAAATGAAAAATTTTATTATCTTTCTATCCATTATCGTTAATATATTTATTTTTCTTCCCGTCTTTTCCCAAGAAACGATAACCATTACCACCTACTACCCCGCACCCTTTGGAATATATGAAGAACTACGCAGCAAGCGTGTGGCAATAGGAGATAACTATGTCAACAGTAACTATTGTTGGGGTACCGGCTGTACAAATCAGGTTAGTCCTGAGGTAGACCTCGCCGTAGAAGGAAGTACCACTATCGGAACATTTCAGCGCAGAAATACACTATCGTACCCCTCGCTTTATGTAAACGGCTTTATTATGACTGGAACGGATAGCGCTTCTAATGCAATTCCCGGTTTTATTCATGGTACAGCTTCAAGCGACCCAACAAATTTTGACGAGGAACTTGTAATTGGTATAGGCGGATATGACCGCAATAACGATGGTGCTATTAACAAACTAGATAATGGTGATAATCGCAGTAAGATATGGATTGGTCCGGAACCTGACGATGGAGGGCTGGGGCAAATTGTTCTTGATGCAAAAACTGTATATGTTCAGCATGCTAATCTCGGTGTAGGCACTGACGATCCTAAAGCGAAATTAGACGTTAATGGTGAAGTAAAAATAAAAAGCTCTGGTTTAAGTTGTAATGGAGATACTAAAGGGGCGATGAGATATTATAATAATGAAATACAGTTTTGTCATAATAATCGTTGGCAAGCTGTAGGTCATTCAATTGCCTGTGACTTTGAAGGAGTTTGGATTTATTGGGATGACAAGGCCGATGGAAATGATTTCGGAGTTGTTTGTAAGAGCGGAAAAGTTGAAAGATGGTGCAATTATCCCGCTGGAGCCCAAAAAGGACTGCATCCTAATGTTTATGACTGCAATTGTAGCGGTTGCTTGTAACAAAAAGATCAATTATAGTTTTTAACTGCTATTTGCCCACAACGATTAATTTACATGATATGTAGTATTAGATTTTCTGTCTACGGAGAAATCTATCGGATACGTCAGGTAAAGCTGTCAACTTCCAATTTATACACAAGAAGAACTGGGCGTATATTAATTTCCAATTTCAGTTTGTTTTATCGCCTTTTTCTCGTTTTCTCAAGAAACTATTGCCGTTCATTTTATCAAGACTAAATTTACCAATAAAACATGGACAGAACCTATTTAACCCGCGAAGGCTACGAAAAGCTCATGCATGAGCTTGAACATTTGAAAATTGTAAAGCGTAAAGAGCTATCTAGCGCGGTTGAACATGCAAGATTGCTCGGCGATTTAAAAGAAAATGCAGAATATGATGCTGCGAAAGAAGCCCTTGCTTTTAATGAAAAACGAATACATGAACTTGAAAATAAACTAAGTACAGCGGAGATAATAGAAGATAATGCTGTTTCTACTGGAGCGGCGTGTTTGGGCACAAAAGTTAAAATCATTGATTTGGATAGTAATGAAGAGGTTGAGTATAGAATGGTAGGGCCGGATGAAGCAGACCCGGCTAATGGTTTTATTTCCATAAGTTCACCTGTCGGTCGCGCCCTCTTGGGGCATAAAGAAAACGATGTGCTAGAGATAAATATTCCCGCAGGAACCCTCAAATATAAGATAGTTAAAATTTCCAGCTAAGCTACAAAACAACAGTATTTGCCCTCCGAAACCAATTGACACTACTACCTTTTTGTGATAATTTACCAGATAAATTAAACTTTTATATCAATGAAAAAATCCAAAAAAGCAAAAATTGGTATTATTGGCTGCGGAAACATGGGCAGGGCGATTGCGGAAAGAATTAAATCCATATTCAAAACTGTTATTTTTGATAAAGATGCAGCTAAAACCAGAAATATCACAAAGGTGATTACGGCACCTAATCTAACTGAATTAGTGAATATAGCTGACGTTGTTATCCTTGCGATAAAACCACAAGATTTTAATGAAGTTTTAGGCGAGATTAAAAACAGCATCGATAATAAATTGGTAATTTCAATTGCAGCCGGCATATCGACAAAATATATAGAAAAGATTCTTGGTAAGGCGAGGGTGATAAGAGTTATGCCTAATTTGCTCGTGAAAATCGGGGAAGGCGTAACCGCTTTATGTAATGGAGAATTTGCGACAGCCGACGATTTGGGACTTGCGCAGGAAATTTTTGATAAAGTCGGCACAACCATTGTGTTAGAAGAAAAAATGATGGACGCTGATACGGCATTTTTAGGAAGCGGTCCGGGATTCCATTTCGATTTATTAAGCCGCATCGAGAAAGAAAGATGGCCTGAATTTACTGAGAACGAATTTATTCCTAGCTTTGCCGCTTCTGGAGAAAAGGTTGGATTCTCTAGGGAACAGGCAAAATTATTCGCTGAATTAATAGCAAAAGGCGATCTTGTATTGCTTGAAGAATTAAACGAGTCTCCAGGCGCCCTGTGTATCAGAGTTACATCCAAGGGCGGCACTACAGAAGCAGGATTAAAAGAGCTGAAAGGCGATGTTGAGCGTTTGCCGAATGCAGTAGAAGCTGCAAGAAAAAGAGCTGAAGAATTATCAAATGAAGCAGCAACTTTTCAAGCCAAAAGGCGTAGAAAAGTTGCGTAGCTGAATTTGACCCCCACACAAATATTTGGAGTGGGTTTTTATAAAAGATATGTTTAGGAAACAAGCAAATAAATCAAAGTTGACGATAAATACAAACATTGGTGTGGGGGGTTAATTCGCACTATCATTTTTTCTGCGCCACAACTGCTTGAAAAAAATGATGTGCTCATTAAGGAGTTGATATGGAAATAATAGGCATAATCGGCGGAAGCGGGCTTTATAATCTTGATGGTATCAAGATAAAGAAAGAAATTGCAATTGCTACGCCTTTCGGTAAGCCTTCTGATAAATTCATCATTGCTGAATTTGAAGGCAGGGAAGTAGTATTTTTGCCCCGCCATGATAAACGCCACTCTATAAATCCTACAGAAATAAACTACAGGGCAAATATCTATGGTATGAAGAAACTTGACGTTGGAAGGATTATTTCCGTTACTGCCTGCGGTTCACTTAAGGGCGAATATAAACCATTGGATTTTGTTATACCAACGCAATTTATAGACCGGACAAATCAGGCAAGAAAACAAACTTTTTTCGACAAAGGAGTTGTAGCGCATATAAGTTTTGCTCATCCGGTTTGCGAGGATTTAGCTAAAATAGTATATGTTTCTGCGGAAAAGAAAGGTGTAACCGCGCACTACGGAGCTACTTATGTTAACATGGAAGGCCCGCAATTTTCTACTTTAGCTGAGTCTAATCTTTACCGCAGCTGGGGTATGGGAATTATTGGAATGACTAATATGACCGAAGCCCGCCTTGCGCGCGAAGCAGAAATCTGCTATTCAACTTTAGCGGCAGTAACCGATTACGATTGTTGGCATGAGGCTGAAGAGACTGTAACTGTTGAAATGATTATTGCTAATCTTTGCAAAAACGTGGAAAATTCCAAAGAGATAATAAAAGAAATAATAAGGAAACTGCCAAAAGAACGCACGTGTGGCTGTAAAGATGCTTTAAAATACGCTATTATCACGAATAAAAAATTTATTCCCAAAGAAATAAAAGCTAAGCTTAAGGTAATCGCGGGTAAATACATCGGTTAAACGCAGGCCAAAGACCGAATGTTTGGAAAATAAATGGTTACGTTAATCGGTTGCGGTTGCGCAACTCGTATCGGTTGCGTTAAGCGTCGTTCGTCATTTAAAACGCAACCGATTAACGATAGACGAAACGAGCTGCGCAACCGGTAAACGGAAAACGCAACCGAATAAAATATATGAGTATATTAGTAGTCGGTTCAGTGGCTTTGGATACAATTAAAACACCATACTCAAGATGTGAGGATGTATTAGGCGGTTCTGCCACTTTTTTTTCTTTTAGCGCCCGTTTTTTCAGCCAGGTTAATCTTGTTGCTGTCGTGGGCAATGATTTTCCTACCAAGTATCTTAAGCTATTTAGGGAAAAAGGAATTAATCTAACTGGGTTAGAGGTAGCAGATGGCGAAACGTTTCGCTGGGAAGGCGAATATGACTGGGATTTTAACAGCGCTAAAACTATTGCCACACACCTTAATGTTTTTTCTGATTTCGACCCAAAAATGCCCGCAGAGTACAAACATAGCAAGTACGTTTTTCTGGCTAATATCGACCCGGAAATTCAGGAGCGTGTATTAAGGCAGGTAATATGCCCAAAGCTTGTTGCTTGTGACACCATGAATCACTGGATTGAAAGCAAAAAGAAACAATTAACCAGATTTTTGAAAAAAGTAGATATTTTATTTTTAAACGACGCTGAGGCCCGCCAGCTTTCCGAAGAAAATAATTTGCTTAAAGCGGCTAAAGCTATATTTCGATTCGGCCCTAAACGTATAATTATAAAAAAAGGAGAGCACGGAGCATTGTTGTTCTCAAAAAATTCTATTTTTTGCGTTCCGGCATTTTTGCTGGAGGAAGTTTACGACCCAACTGGCGCGGGAGATACTTTTGCCGGAGGAGTTATAGGTTATTTGGCTAGTAACAGGAATTTAAACGATGATAGCCTTCGCCGTGCTATTGTCTATGGAAATATAATGGCTACTTTTGCCGTTGAAGATTTCGGGCCATGGCGGCTGGTTAGCTTGACAAAGCCAGAGATAGAAAAACGTTTAAGGGTTTTCAAGCGGCTAACTTATTTTTAATGAATTAGCTATGTATCACGTAACACGTATCAGGTATCAGGCTTTTTAAAACGTGTTACCTGTTACCTGATACGTGAAACAATATACGATTTATGAATCAACTCAACTACAAAGATACTTTAAATCTACCAAAAACTCAATTTTCCATGAGGGCAAACCTTTCGGTGTTGGAGCCAAAGATGCTTTCTTTTTGGAAAAATCTTGGCATTTACGAAAAAATCAGGCTCGCACGTAAAGGCAAAGATAAATTCGTCCTTCATGACGGCCCTCCTTATGCGAATGGGTCAATACATATAGGCCACGCTTTAAACAAAATTCTTAAAGACATAATTACCAAATATATGATTTTAAAAGGCGCGGATTGTCCTTCAGTGTTTGGATGGGATTGCCACGGCTTACCGGTTGAGCATCAGCTGTTTAAAGAGTTAAATAAAACCAAGCATGACGTAGACATATCTGACTTTCGCAAGAAAGCAAAAGATTTTGCGTTGAAGTTCGTTGAGCTTCAAAAAGAAGATTTCAAGCGCCTTGGGATATTCAGCGACTTCGATAATCCGTATTTAACACTTAACCCCCAATATGAATATAACGTTATAAAATTGTTAGAGCTGCTTACCAGGCAAGGATATATTTATCGAGGCAGAAAGCCGGTTAATTGGTGCTCGTCCTGCGAAACCGCATTAGCTGAAGCAGAAGTTGAATATTACGATAAGCAATCAAATTCAATATATGTGCTTTTTCCTGTTGAGAACGATAATAATATTCTTGGCGATAATGTGTGTTTTCTTGTTTGGACAACAACGCCTTGGACGCTTGTTTCGAACGTTGCGGTTGCCGTGCATCCCGAGTTTACTTATTCGTTAGTTAAATTCGAAGGCAAATCCATAATTGTAGGGAATGATTTATTGCCTTCTTTAGAGAAGAAATTTGATAAAAGCCTTAGCATAATTAAATCATTCAAAGGCAAAGAGTTTGAACATATTTCATTAACGCATCCTTTTTTGCCGAGAAAATCCAATGTTGTGCTCGCTGATTTCATTTCCAGAGAAGAAGGCAGTGGTTGTGTTCATATCGCGCCAGGGCATGGCGCTGAGGATTTTTCACTTACAAAGAAATATGATTTACAGGTTATTATGCCGGTAAACAGTAAAGGCCGGTTTGAGGAGCCTTCTGATTTTGCCGGAAAAAATATAGAGGAAGCAAATAAAATTGTTTTAGAAAAACTCACAGCCAAAAATTTTCTCATAAAGCATGAGAAAATATCCCATTCTTACCCGCATTGCTGGCGTTGTAAAAATCCTATAATTTTCCGTGCTACATTTCAATGGTTTCTTAATGTTGACCATAATAATTTGCGTAGCAAAGCATTGGATGAAATAGACAATGTTAAGTGGATACCTCTATCGGGAAAAGAAAGAATGAAGGGGATGGTTGCAACAAGGCCTGATTGGTGCCTTTCGCGGCAAAGGCTATGGGGTATTCCAATTCCTGCAGTAAAATGCGAAAAATGCGGCAATGTAATCCTGAACGAAAATGTGCTTAAAAAATGCGCAGAAATTTTTAAAGAGAAAAGTTCTGATTCGTGGTTTAATTTAGAAATCAATAATTTTCTTCCGAAAGGATTCGCCTGTGATAAATGTAAAGCAACCGAGTTTACGAAAGAATTCGATATCCTCGATGTCTGGTTTGAATCCGGAGCAAGCTTTTTTTCCGTGCTCAAAGATAATCCGGACCTTGGTTTTCCGGCGGATATGTATCTTGAAGGAAGCGACCAGCACAGGGGTTGGTTCCAGGTATCTCTACTGCCTTCGGTAGCTATAGAAGGGAAAGCGCCTTTTAAAAGTATTCTAACTCATGGTTTCGTAGTTGATGGCGAAGGCAGGAAGATGTCAAAATCTTTAGGCAACGTGATTGCCCCGCAGGAAACTATAAAACAATACGGAGCAGAAATTTTACGCCTGTGGGCAGCTTTTAGCGATTACAGTGAAGATGTCAAAATATCAGACAATATAGTCAAGCAACTCGTTGACATCTACAGGAAAGTTAGAAATACCATAAAATTTATGCTTGGTAATCTCTATGATTACGATCCTAAACAGAATAAAATAAGTTACGAAGATCTCTTAGAGGTTGATAAATTAATGCTTTCAAAAACTATGGAGTTTTACCGGCGCGTTACGGAAAATTACGAAAATTATAGTTTTTATAAGGCCTGCCAGGAAATTTTTAACTTCTGTAATCTTGAACTAAGCTCTTTTTATCTTGACATTTTGAAGGATAGACTATATACTTTCTCTCCGAATTCAAAAGAAAGGCGTTCGTGCCAATTTGTTATTTATAATATCGTTAATGTTCTTTTAAAATTGATAGCTCCTATTATTTCTTTTACCGCGGAGGAAGCTTTTTCTGCTGCTATTTCATTGTTCGGCGGAAAGGAATCAATTTTTCTCTCGCAACTAAGCGAAAGTTATCATCCTGAGTGGGTGGATGAAGGGCTATCAAAAAAATGGCAGGCTATCTTTGAGCTAAGAGATAAGGTGCTTAAGGAGATAGAGGGTAAACGCGCGGCAGGCGCAATCGGAAGCTCTCTTGAGGCGGAAATTTTTCTTAAATTCAAAAATAAAGAGTTTGTCTTTTATAAGGAATACATAGATATCCTGCGGGAAGTTTTTATAGTTTCTGCGGTGACAATTGAGGAGGGAAACCCGCAAATACGGGTAGAAAAGACGGCTAAAGAAAAATGTCTACGTTGCTGGAATTATAGGGACAATCTGGGAAGCGATAAAGATTTTCCCGGCACGTGCTTACGATGCGTTGAAGCATTGAAGAAATAGAAGCGGATATCCGCGGATATTGACGCGGATAAACGCAAAAATAACTGTGCGTACATCTGCGTTTAGATCCGCGGTAATCCGCATCTATAGTCAAAGGAGGCTATTAATAATGAAGACTCATTTATCAGCTAAGGAATTAAAAGAGTATAAAGAAAAACTTATAAATCTTAAAGAAGAAGTCATGGGCAAAATCCGTGAGATTTCCGAAGATACTCTTATGAAGAGCCAGAAGGACATCTCCGGAGATATGTCCGGCTACGGTTTGCATATCGCCGATGTCGCATCGGATAATTATGAAAGGGATTTCAGCTTAGGCTTGGTTTCCGATGAGCGTAAAGTGCTTCTTGAGATAGAGGAGGCATTAAAAAGGATAGAAGCTAAAGAATACGGTGTTTGCCAGATGTGCGAAAAAGTTATCGCCGCCATCCGTTTAAAGTCTATTCCTTACGTGAAGTATTGCAAAAAATGCCAGGAAAAAATGGAAAAAGAAAACAAGCTATAAGCCTTGCTTTTGTATGTGTCGTAGCCTCTTTCGTATTTACCGCTGATTTCTTTATAAAACGATACTTCTTGGCTAATCCTTCCTTTGAATCCATTCCCGTAATAAAAAATATTTTATATCTCACTGTTGTATTTAACAAAGGCGCTGCTTTCGGTATATTGAAAGGAAAAACTTCTCTTTTGATTTATACCGGGGTAATTTTTCTTCTTGTGTTTCTTTTTACCGTTATAAATGAAAGGAGAAAAAGTGTATTTTTTCTTATTTCCTGCGGTTTGATTATGGGAGGAGCCCTTTCAAACCTTTATGACAGGGTTTTTTTGGGTTTTGTCGTTGATTATATAGATATAAGAGTTTGGCCTGTTTTTAATTTGTCCGATTCCGCTATAAGCATTGGTGCCTTCCTTCTGCTGCTTAGCGAATTTCGAAAACCGAAAAAAATATAATATGCAGAACACATTAACTGTCCAGCCTGATTCTAGCGGAGAGCGTTTGGATAAATTTCTGCAGCAAAATTTACAGTCAATTTCGCGGACAAAATTTAATTTACTCATAAAGATGAACCGTGTTCTTGTCGACGGAAAACCGAAAAAACCAAACTATAGGTTAAAAGCCGGACAAGTAATATCCGTAGAAATTGAAGAAGATAAAAAAGATGTATTGAAACCATTTGAATTTAAAGTTAATATTATCTATGAAGATAACGATATTCTGGTTGTAGAAAAACCGACCGACATTATCGTGCATCCGCCGCAACCATCAGTGCAAGATACTTTGGTTAACGCTCTTTTATATATGAAGAAAGATTTATCCAGCATAAGCGCAAGCCGCCCGGGCGTAGTGCACAGGCTGGATCGCGAGACCAGCGGATGTTTGGTGCTTGCGAAAAATAATTTTGCACATCTTAACTTGGTTGAGCAGTTTAGAAAGAGGAAAATTAAAAAAGAATATCTGGCTATCGTCTGGGGCATAGTTAACAAAGATAATCTCGTGGTTGATTTACCTTTACGCAGGGATGAAAAAAATCGGTTGAGGATGAAGGTGAGTTTCCTTCAATCGAAAAAAGCATACACGGAATTTAACGTAAAGGAACGTCTAAATGATTCAACATTCATAGGCATAAACCTGCTGACAGGAAGAATGCATCAAATACGCGTGCATCTTAAATTTCTTGGTTTTCCCATAGTGGGCGATAAAAAATACGGCATAAAAGACGATTATGATGAAATGTTTTTGCATGCCCATAAATTAGGCCTTTTTCATCCATGTACCGGTAAATTTATGGAATTTATATCGCCAATGCCGGAAAGGTTTACGAAGTTCATTAATGAACACAAATAAAATGTCGCAATGGTAGCACGTATCAGGTAACACGTAACAGGTTTTTTAAGACGTGATACATGATGCCTGTTACCTGTGACAATTTAATTAATGAAAAAATATGTATACCATAAAACCCCTACTCAACATTAACAAAACGATAACTGTTCCTCCGGATAAATCTATATCCCACAGAGCGGTTATTCTTTCTTCTCTTTGTAAAGGTAAAACAACCATAAAGCCTTTCATCGAAAGCGATGATATCCTGGCGACTTTAAATTGTATGAAGAAATTAGGAGCAGGGGCGAAATTGACAAAAAAATCACTTACAATTAACAGTGCGGGTATGTATTTTAACCCTAAGCTTAAGAAAACGCCAATTTCGCTTTTTGCCGCTGAAAGCGGCACAACTATGCGTATTTTAAGCGGGCTGCTTGTTTGTCAGAAGTTTACTGCTATATTTAAAGCAGCGCCATCGCTTTCCAAAAGGCCGATGGAACGAGTCATAACTCCTTTAAAGAAAATGGGGGCAATAATCAGCGGCACATTCAAAGATGACAAAATAAGCGGGAAGAGAGATATTTATCCACCGCTGCGCATTGAGCCGGCCAAAAAGATAAAAGCCGGTGAATTTAAACTTGAAATAGCAAGCGCACAGGTTAAATCCGCCATTATGCTCGCTTCACTTTACGCAAATGGAATAACTACAATTACCGAGCCTTACAAGTCGCGTGACCATACAGAACGGATGTTAAAACTTTTCGGCGCAGGCGTAATGGCCAAAGATACAACTATTGCCTGCCAGCCGGTTGAAGGATTGATATCTCCGAAAGAACTATTCATACCCGCAGATTTTTCTTCGGCTGCATTTTTTATCGTATTAGGTTTGATACTAAAAAACAGCCGTTTAATAATTAAAGATGTGAATACTAACCCTACGCGGTGCGGTTTGTTGAATGTGTTAAAACGCATGGGGGCAAATATTAAAATAACAAACGAGAAAAATGCGTACGAGCCATATGCAGATATAGTAGTAGAGAGTTCGCAATTGAAAGCTACCATAGTTGAGCCATATGAGGTGCCATCAATGATTGATGAGATCCCGGTTTTATGCGTAGCTTCCAGCTTCGCAAAAGGTAGGACCGAAATCAAAGGGGTAAAAGAGCTGAAAGTTAAAGAAACAGACAGGGTCAAGTCAATGATGGTCAATTTAAGCAGGGCAGGTGTTGATATTTGTGAGGAATCTTATGGCGATGATTTAAAGATTGTAATCACCGATATAGGCAAGCCCAAGCCCGTAAATTTCGAGAGTTTCCATGACCATCGTACAGCAATGAGCATGATAATTTTTGCTATGGCTTTGGAGGGTGAAAGCAGAATTGATGATACTCGTTGCATTAATAAATCGTTTCCGGAATTTATTTCTTTGGTAAAGTCATTATATAAATGAGATTAATCCATTTTGTCCATAATAAGAAAGAATATTGGGGTATACTCGAAGAAAAAAATATAAAAATTATTAAAGATGAACCCTTTAAAAACATTAAGCCGCTTTCAAAAAAGATTCCGGTAAGCGATATAAAATTTCTACCTCCGGCAAAAGCTACGAAAATTATCCTCATAGGCCTTAATTACAAAAATCATGCGCGTGAGCTCAACATGCCGCTGCCTCAAGAGCCGCTTATTTTTTTAAAACCGCCAACTTCATTAATCGGGCATAAAGATGCAATAATTTACCCAAATTCGGTTAGCCAGCTTGATTATGAGGCGGAACTTGCGATTGTAATAAAAAAAGAAGGCAAAAACATAAAACCGAAAGATACGTCAAAATATATACTCGGATATACCTGCCTTAATGATGTAACCGCAAGAGACATACAAAGAAAAGACGGGCAGTGGACCAGGGCAAAATCATTTGATACCTTTTGTCCTCTCGGGCCATGGCTTGAAACGCAAGTTTCCCCGCAAAACTTAAACATCCGTTCATATCTAAACGGAAAATTGCGGCAGGATTCCAGCACTTCTGAATTTATCTTTCCGCCAGCATATCTGGTGCCATTTATTTCCAGGGTTATGACTCTTTATCCTGGTGATGTAATTTCAACAGGAACACCTTTTGGCGTAGGCCCGATGAAAAGAGGGGATATTATCGAGGTTGATATTGAGAAAGTAGCGAAACTTACTAATTACATAAAATAAAATTCAAATGACTTTTATAACGGCGTGTTGCAAATATTATTTTTTAAGTATATTGCTGGCTACCACGGCTTGCGCATATAGGCCACAGATTATTAAACAGTGTATACCCAAGCAAGAACAATGTTTCTTACCGAAAGAGCCCGCACGCCTTTCTTATGACGAAAAATTAATATACGGCGCTTCCTGGCGCGGCATACCTTCGGCAAAACTTATTTTGCAAATAAAAGGCATAGAAGAAGTTAATAACCGCGATTGTTACCATATAACAGCAACCGCCAATCCGAACAGTTTTTTCTCTATTTTTTTTAATGTTAAATATGAAGTTGACACGTATATAGATAAAGCCAGCGGATTATCTTTAAAATTCCATAAAAAGAAATCTTTTGGGCGCAAAATAAGCGAAGAAACTATTATTTTTGACCGCGACAAAAAAATAGCAAAATGCAAATTTAATGATAACCGCAAAAAAGATGTAGAAATTGGCGAAAATACCCACGATTTGTTATCCTTTTTGTATTATTTTCGCATGAAAGGTTTAGAGCCGGAGGGAACTTACGATTTTAATATCCTCTATGCCGGAAGAATCTGGCCGATTAAAATGAAAGTTAATGGTATATATCTGATGAAGCTTAAAGGTGAACGTATCAATGTATTTTCGGTGAGATTAACTTCCGAGCTGATAAACGCAATAATTGGCAGCCCGGCATTGGATGCGTATGTCAGTGCGAATGAAAAACTTATCCCTGTATTTTTTACGGCAAACACAAGAATAGGCCAATCTGATTCCGTACTCCTAAATTTTGACTGTGTACGGTAAAATATATGAAGACGCATACCCAATACTTAACTTTCAACACAAACGATAAAATAGAATTTATAAATATTACTGAAAAAATTAAAGAAATCATTTCGCAGAGCCAGGTAAAAGAGGGGCTTTGTCTTATTAACGCAATGCACATAACTGCATCAGTATTTATAAACGATGAAGAAGAAGGCTTAAAAAAAGATTTCAAAAAATGGCTTGAAGAATTGGCATCTTCCGGCAAAAAATATTTCCATAATCTTACCGGAGAAAGCAATGCGCATGCCCATCTTAAGCGCACCATTATGGGCAGGGAAGTGGTTTTAGCTATAACTAAAGGAAAATTAGATTTTGGGCCTTGGGAGCAAATTTTTTACGGTGAATTTGACGGCCATCGGCCCAAGAAAGTTATCGTGAAGATAATCGGAGAATAGTTTATATAATCTTAGTTTGTTTTTATAGACTTATCTATCGGTGATGTTATAATAATTGTGTTCTAAATTCATACAAAAAAGGAGGGGGTATAGCATGAAGAAGAAGAATTTTACCCTTAGTGAAATACTGATAGTAGTAGTGATAATTGGAATCTTGGCTACAATAGGTATTCCTTTATATAACAATACAATCGAGAATGCGAAAACGAAAACCTGCGAAATTAACTTAAGAACTATTTTAGGAGCAGTTGAAGCGCAGACCTTAGAGCAGAATAGCTTTCCTGCATCACTGAGCAAGATTAGCGATAAGAATTTTGAAATCGCCTGGGCAAAGGTTTTAAAAGAAGAAGGGGCATTAAAAATCAAGTTGGTTTATTTTCTTGCAAATTTGGATAAAAATGGTTTGGTTTATGCAGCAATAGCAAGTAAGGGGCCTTGGATACATAAGTTTATTGGTGAGGCTAGTACATTAAAGTGCCCCGCTGCCAACGAAGGTATTTCTTACGGTATCAACGCAAGCTTAGCGGGAAAAACATATCAACAATATGTAGCAGAATCGGCAGAAACCGTAATCGTTGGCGATTGTGCCAGCAATACTTTTAAAAACGATGGAGATTTGGATGCAAGGCACAAGGAATATGGTTTGGTTAAATCAGATAGCTATGCGAATGGATGCACAAGGAATAAACAGCATAAAAAGGTCAGGAGAAGTACGAGTGCCAGCACGATGCATGGGCGTTAAGTTAAAGTAATTGCACTTAGGTTAAGAACAGCCAGGTGTATTTTAAATTTGGAGCAATAGCGGTTTAGGCTCTCCAAGTTGGTTAAGATTTTAGCGGGTACGGCCAAAGATAGGCAAAAGTTTTGGTAATTTGAATAAAAAACGTTATATAATCCTTGCGTTAATCTCGATAGTTTCTATCTTACCGCTTTTTTTCTCATTTCCTTATCTTTCACGCCTTTCTCTGGGCCTTGACGATTTTTCAAGCCAAATCTTCTATTCTTTAAACAAAAAAAGTATTGATACAAGCCATATAGTTCTTGTAGCAATCGATGATTATTCTTTTAAAAAAATCGGCCAGAGCTGGCCTATGCGAAGGAGCCTTTATGCAAAGGCTTTAAATATTCTTAATGGGCAAAACGTTAAGGTCGTTGGATTCGATTTGATATTTGAAGGCGAAAGCCCGCTTGCAGCGGATGATGAAGCATTCACTACTGCCATAAAAGATTTTAATGGCAAAGTAATACTTGGGTATTTTTGGGATAAAAGCGGGCTTCATTTGCCCAAGAAAGAATTTATGCAACAAGCTGCACATGGTTTTATTAATTCTCTTTATGATTCCGATGGTATTGAACGAAAATGTATAAGTTACGTTAAATTTAATAATTTTTCCGATGTTTCTTTTGCAATAAAAATAGCCTCGGCCTACAAAAATTATTCGCAAGAACTAATGAATAATATTATTCCCAGGCAAAAGACGGAACCTTTAAATTTTCAGGAAGACGGAATAGAACAACAGTATATATTTGACGTAAATTATCTGGCAAGGCCCAATGATATTAAAACAATATCTTTGTATGATTTGATTAATGAAAATTTTCCCGCAGGGTTATTCAAGGATAAAATTGTGCTTATCGCTCCTACTCTTGGTATAGCCCATGATATTCATAGCACTCCGCTCGGGGTTATGCCCGGAGTTTTTATCCATATCAATATTATTCTGGACATATTGGAAGGCAAACTCGCGGGATTAGTTCCGATAATTATTTCTTTATTTTTGGTAGTAGCAATTCTAATTGTATCCTTATACATCCTAAGTTCTTTCACGTTTCTACGCGGTATTTTTCTTTATCTTGGTACGGTGCTTTGTGTATTGTGGCTTAATATTGTGCTCAGATTTTTTAACTGGTATTTTCCTCTAGGCAACATAATAGTTTGTTCCTTGGTTTTCACGGTGTTTGGAAGTTTTTATAATTACGCGGTTTCTGTAGCATTTCTGGTGCTAATTAAAAATAAACTTATAAAAGACCCTTTGACAAATTTATTTAACATCAGGTATTTTTCCGAAAGGCTCTATTTAGAAGCAAAGAGTATTTTTAATAAGAAAAAGTATTTGGTAGTATTATTTTTGAATGGTTATAAAGCATATTCGAAAGCTCAAAACTTTGAACAGCTGAAAAATACATGGAATAGGATTTCTGTTTCGCTTTTTTCAGTATCAAATCTCTGGGCACGGTATACAGACGATATCGTAGTCGGGTTGATGAGAAGGCGCCCGGATTTAGCCTATATAAAAAATATGCTTAATGATACTGTAGCGGAAAAAGGCATTAAAATAAAACTGTCAGCCGTAAATATAAATACCGATACAGACGTATTAGAGGCTTCTGAATTTATGATTTCAGAAATTCAGAAAAGCCCCGATGATGTAATTTTCCTGGAACGAAAACAATTACCTAAGGACACGCACCATAAAATAAAACATGAGCAGCAGCTTTATTCTTTAAGCCTTGCCGCGGAAGACAAAAATGCAGAATTATTAAATCTTATCGGCCAGCTCAAGGGTGAAGAACAAAAGATAAAAGAAGCCTATTTTGAACTGATGGCCTCGCTGGTAACTGCCCTTGAGTCAAAGGATGCATATACTAAGGGGCACACCCAAAGAGTTTGTAATTATAGCCTTATGCTTGCGCAAAAGCTTAGCCTTTCGCCTGAAGAAAAAGAACGCATAAGAAAAGCCGCGCTATTGCATGATTTGGGTAAGATTGGAATTCCGGATAGCGTCCTTCATAAAAAAGGCCAATTGACCGATGAGGAATTTTCTATAATAAAAGAACACGAAATAATAAGCGCTAAGATACTTGAGCCAATTAAAGAGTTTAAGGATATTATTCCATATATTCTATATCACCATGAAAATTTTGACGGAAGCGGTTATCCTCATGGTTTGGCTGCTGATTTTATACCTTTGGGGGCGAGGATTATTGCAGTTGCTGATATGTTTGACGCTTTAACTACAGGAAGGTCTTACAAGCAGGCATTTTCTGTAGAAGAGTCGGTTAGTGAAATACAAAAAGCCAAAGGTAAGAAACTGGACCCGGTTTTGGCGGACAAATTTATCGAGGCCCTTCGTGATTTCCATATTTTATCTTCGACGTAAGAAAAAATAGCGTTGTCGTGTGTTTTTTTATGTTAATTGATCGATATAATTTAGTGAATATTTACATGGAAATATAAAATGATTGAATACTTAAAAGCAAATATCGAAGGTGTGGGGATCCTTATTTCTGTTGTGTCTATTGCATGGACTGCTGTGCGTTATATTAATCTGCGAAGTCAAGAGATAAAACAAAAAAGGTTTGAAGTATATCATTCGTTAATAAAAGATTTTGTTCAACCTGAGCCATCTACGGGTAAAACGTATCTCGATAGACAAGTTGCAATAGCATTTGAGTTGAGAAATTTTTTTGAATATTATGATTTATCTTTGAGGCTATTAGAAGGAATTTATAATTCTTGGGCAGAAAACGCTAAAGATACACAGCGTAATAGATTATTGAAAGAAATACAGTTAACGATTGATTACATAAAGAGAACTGAAGTAGATAACCCTATTCGCCTTAATTGGTTTTGTATCTATTTAGCCCTAGGCATTAGTACATTTTTCTTTTTCTTAGTCATTGGAATATTTGCACTACCATGTTTGCTAAACGGTTATTTACAAGAAATTTTATGGTGTGCTAGCTGGGCTGCTATAGGTATATCTTCAGGATTGTATAACAGCCGCACGGAGAGCGATGGTAATTCTAAAAAACATAAGCATTATTATACTTATTTTCTTTTTGTTTGGTTTGTAGCTACCCTTGCAGGATGGACGATGATTAAAGATGGGGATCTTAGGTCGTATATTGTTGCTTGTCTTGTGGGAATAGTTGTTGGATTCACTGGAGATAAACTTGCAGGGAAAATTTTCGAACTTAGGAAATAATGAATATATTGTTAAATTGTAATCAATTCTTTTCATAGCTCCCCTGTATTATTTATAACCCATAATTTTATAATGTAAATTTCTATTGATTTGAATTTTTTGTTTTTTAGTCTTTTGTCTTTGGTCTAATCAGTGTAATCAGTGTTTGTAAGATTTGTATTGTATTTCCCACCCCTGTATTATATAATTTTCAAGCACGCGGGCGTATATCCGCGTATAGATCCGCGGGAATCCGCTTCTACTACAAAAAAATATTATGGAAATAGCGCCAAGATATAATCCAAAAGAAGTCGAAGAAAAGATTTTAAAAAAATGGCTTGAAGACAGCTTATTTTCTGCAAAACCCAACAAGTCAAAAAAGCCTTTTTCAATTGCTATCCCTCCGCCAAATATAACCGGTATCTTGCATATGGGCCATGCCCTTAATGACACGCTTCAGGATGTGCTTATCAGATTTAAAAGAATGCAGGGTTATGAAGCTTTATGGATGCCGGGGACAGACCATGCAGGCATTGCAACCCAGAATGTTGTTGAACGCGACCTTGCCAAGCAAAATTTAAAAAAAGAAGATATTGGCAGGGAAGAATTTATAAAAAAATTATGGCAATGGACAGATAAATACGGTTCAACCATAATTAACCAGCTTAAAAGGCTTGGGTACAGTTGTGATTGGGAAAGATTACGCTTTACCATGGATGAGCCTTACAGTGAAGCGGTTAAGGAAGTATTCGTAAGACTGTATGAAAAAGGATTAATCTATAGAGGCAAGCGTATTATTAACTGGTGCCCGCGTTGTAAGACTGCGCTTTCCGATGAAGAGGCTTCACATAAAGAGATAAATGGATGGCTGTATTATATTAAATATCCAGTCTTAAAAGAGCACCAGAGCACCGGTCACCAGTCACCAGAAAAACAATATGTAATAGTTGCCACGACGAGGCCGGAAACAATGTTAGGCGATACTGCGGTTGCGATAAATCCAAAAGATGAAAGATTCAGCTGGCTTAAAAATGCCAAGGTAATTCTTCCGATTGTGGAAAGAGAGTTAAAGGTTATAGAGGATGAAGTTGTTGATGTGGAGTTTGGAACAGGTGTAGTTAAGGTGACACCCTCCCATGATCCGGTTGATTTCAATTTAGGCAAAAAACATAATCTTGAATTTATAAACATAATGAATGAAGATGCAACTTTGAATGATTATGCCGGTGAATTTGCGGGAATGGACAGGTTTGAAGCAAGAGAGGCAATCTTAGAAGTTTTGGAAGAAAAAAAACTTATCGAGAAGAAGGAGACTTACAAAGTATCAGCTGGGCATTGTTACCGTTGCCATACTATAATTGAACCGCGTATCTCTCCGCAATGGTTTGTAAAAATGAAACCTTTAGCAGAGCCAGCCATAAAGGCGGTTGAAGAAGATAAAATAAAATTTTACCCGCAGCGATGGAAAAAGGTTTATCTTAATTGGATGAACAATATACAGGATTGGTGTATTTCCCGCCAAATTTGGTGGGGACATCGCCTGCCTGTATATTATTGTAGCAATTGTCAGGCAGGCAAATTACAAATTCCAAATTCCAAATCACAAACAAATTCCAATGACCAAAATTCCAATGATACATTGGGAATTATTGTTTCAAAAGTAAAACCGGAGAAATGTCCGGATTGCGGTTTAGCTAACTTGGTGCAGGATGAAGATGTGCTTGATACGTGGTTTTCTTCATGGCTTTGGCCGTTCGCCACGTTTTACTGGCCATTTACAGAGCCGTCAGCTGTCAGCTTTCAGTCTTCAGATAAAATAAAAGAGCTGAAGGCTGATAGCCGAAAGCTGAAAGCCGAACTAGATTACTTTTACCCCACCTCAGTTCTGGTTACAGCTTCGGAAATACTATTTTTTTGGGTCGCTAGAATGATTATGGCCGGGTTTGAATTTAAAAAAGAAATTCCCTTCAGAGACGTTATTATACACGGTACGGTGAGGGATGCGCGAGGAATCAAAATGTCCAAATCTCTTGGCAATATAATTGACCCTCTGGAGGTAATAGAAAAATTCGGCGCTGATAGCTTGAGGTTCTCTTTGATGCTTCTTGCGGCAGGCGGAAGCGACGTTTATCTTTCTGATGAAAAGTTTCTTGTAGGCAGAAATTTCTCAAATAAAATCTGGAATGCTACCAGGTTTATTTTCCTTAAAATTTCCGAATCAGGAATAAAGATAGAAGACTTATCTCTAAAGGAGATAGATGAAATCGACACGTGGCTCATTAATGAGTTAAATTCTGTTATCGAAAACGCAACCAGGCATTTGGAAAATTACCGGATAAATGAAGCAACTAAATGCATCTACGAATTCTTTTGGCATACCTTTTGTGATTGGTACGTAGAAATAATTAAGGACAATTTTAGCCTGGCTAAAGGCAAAGTGGCAATCTACGCGCTTATAAATTCCATAAAATTGCTTCATCCGATTATGCCGTTTATAACTGAGGAAGTTTTTCATTTGATAGAACAGAGTCTTTCTTTGGGTTTGGAAGATAATTTATTAAGATCCAAGTGGCCCCTGCCTATAAAAATACAGGCAGGTAGCGGCAGCATAAAAAAGATAAATACACTCTTTGAAACTATAGGAGAAATACGGAATATAAAAGCTGACTTAGGTATTGGCCAAAAGAAAGTAAAATTGCAAATAAAAACAAGCACGGAAAATGAAAAATATTTAAAAGCGTATGAAGGTTGGATAAAGCGGCTGGCATATTTGGAAGCTTTTGTTTTCTGTAAAAGCTTAAAAAGAGTCATATATAAGAATGAATTGTGGGAGCTTAATCTTGATATCGAAGAAATAGACATAAAAGATTTTGTCTCAACTCTTGATAAAAAAATAAAAAATCTGGATGGCGTGTGTAGCAAAATTTCCGGTAGGCTCAATAACGAAAATTTTCTAAAGAATGCGCCGCAAGAAACCGTTGAAGCGGAAAAAAATAAATTCAGGGAAATAAATTTACAGCTAAACCGTTTAAAGGAGCTTAAAAATGCATTTAGATAAAGAAACACGCTTAATTATCAAAAGGGCCTTGCAGGAAGATATCGGGCACGAAGATATAACCACACTTTTTACCATACCTTATCATTTTAAAACCGAAGCCGTAATCATTGCCAAGGAAAAAGGGATACTCTGCGGTATGGATATAGCGAAAGCCGTTTTTAAAGAGAGGGGCAAGAAGGTATTCTTTAAGGCTTTTGTAGAGGATGGCGAACCCTTTAGAAGCAATCAGCGAATTGCCTCCATAAAAGGCGATGCCAGGGTTGTGCTTTCTGCGGAGCGTGTTGCCCTTAATTTTCTTTCACTTTTTTCAGGCATAGCCACAACAACAAAAGAGTTTGTTAACAGATGCCGCGGCACAAAAGCAGAGATATTAGATACCCGTAAGACAACCCCAAACTTAAGAGTTCTTGAAAAATATGCAGTAAGGATTGGGGGAGGCCTCAACCACCGTAAAAGCCTGGGGGAGGCTATTTTAATAAAAGATAATCATTTAAGAGCCGGTAAATTTATGCGAAATAACAGGTTGGACGCGGTAAAGATGGCAAAATGTATTTCTTATGTTCGAACGCTTCCTTCCGTAAAAGTAGAAATAGAAGTAGAGACTTTGGAAGATTTCAAAGCGATTATAAAATATAAGCCCGACATAGTAATGCTGGATAATTTCGATATCAAAAGCATGCGCAAAGCTGTAAGATTCAGAGATAGAAATTTTACGCAAGTGAAGCTTGAAGCTTCCGGAGGCGTGAAATTGGAAAATGTCAGGAGGATAGCAAAAAGCGGCGTAGACTTTATTTCCATAGGAAGCCTTACGCACTCGCCTGAAGCGATAGATTTCTCATTAGAGGTTGTTAGCAGCAAGAATAAAGGTTGAGGTTAAGGTTTAGGTTAAGGCTTAATTTGAACCTCAACCTTAGCCTCAACCTTAACTTTTTTCAATATGGATAAATTTAGATTAGTAAGTAATTTCAAACCCACCGGAGACCAGCCACAAGCCATAAAAAGCCTTGTTGAAGGCCTTACCAAGGCCAAGCGTTTCCAGACACTGCTTGGTGTAACCGGTTCAGGTAAAACTTTTACTTTAGCCTGCGCGATTGAAAAAGTTAACAGGCCTGTGCTTGTAATTTCGCATAATAAAACTTTAGCCAGCCAGCTTTATACGGAATTTAAGGAATTTTTTCCGGGTAATGCAGTTGAATATTTTGTAAGTTACTATGATTATTATCAGCCGGAAAGCTATATCCCTCAAACAGATACCTATATTGAAAAAGATGCTTCTATAAATGAAAAACTGGACCGGTTGAGGCTTTCTGCAACAAGTTCACTTATGTCGCGCAGGGATTGTTTAGTGGTTGCTTCCGTATCGTGTATCTACAATTTAGGTTCTCCCGAAGATTACCAGGAACTTACGCTTTACGTTAAGCGTGGTGACAGTATGTCTCTGGATTTTTTTCTTAAAAAACTGGTTAGCTTGCAATACGAGAGAAATGATTTTGATTTTAAAAGATCAACTTTTAGGGTTAAGGGCGATACCTTGGACATTTTTCCTGCTTATAAAGAGAATGCATTACGAATAGATTTTCTTTCGGACACAATTGAGAAAATTTACGAATTTGACCCGTTAACCGGAAAGAAAATTGCTGACCTGGAAAGAATAAGCCTTTATCCGGCCAAGCATTTCATAATGGCTGAGGATAAAATAAAGAATGCCCTTTCAACTATTAACCTGGAGCTTGAAAGCCGCCTTAATTTTTTAAAGAAAAATGGGAAAATACTTGAGGCAGAGCGGTTGAAGAGCCGCACTTTATACGATATGGAGATGTTAAAAGAGATGGGTTATTGTCATGGTATTGAGAATTATTCGCGGCATTTATCGGGCCGGCCTTCTGGCTCGCGTCCATATTGCCTCATGGACTATTTTCCAGATGATTTTCTTATGATTATTGACGAAAGCCATGTTACTGTGCCTCAAGTAAGAGGGATGTATGAAGGAGACAAGTCAAGGAAAGAAACACTTGTAGAATACGGCTTCAGGCTTCCGTCCTGTCTGGATAATCGGCCGCTTAAGTTCGATGAATTTATGGAATTTACGAAACAGGTAATTTTTGTTTCGGCGACCCCTTCGCAATTTGAGGTGAAACTATCCACGGGCGAAATAGTTGAACAAATAATAAGGCCAACAGGCCTGGTGGATCCTCAAATAGAAGTCCGGCCGACAAAAAATCAGATTGATGATTTAATCGAAGAGATCAAAAAAAGAGTAAAAAGAAAAGAGCGCACACTGGTTACAACGCTTACGAAAAGAATGGCTGAAGAATTAAGCCAATATTTAAAGGAAACAGGCTTAAGCGTAGCGTATATACATTCAGACATCGATACTTTAGAAAGGGTAAAAATTTTAAAAGAGCTGCGAATGAAAAAAATAGATACTCTTGTGGGCATAAATCTGTTAAGGGAAGGGTTGGACCTTCCGGAAGTTTCACTGGTTGCCATATTGGATGCCGACAAGGAGGGTTTCCTTCGTTCAAGTACCTCGCTTATACAGGTTGCAGGCCGTTGTGCGCGTAATATAAACGGGCTTGTAATAATGTATTCAGACACAATAACTCATTCAATGCAGCAGGCAATTTCCGAAAGCAACAGGCGTAGATCTGTGCAGCTTGAGCATAACCTTAAGAATAACATTACTCCTAAGAGCATTAAGAAGGCAATTAAGGAAGGAATAGAAATGTACATAAATGAAGAAGAAAAAATACGTGATAGATTAGATTTGAGCGAAGATGAACTTATTGTGCGTGAGGCTATGGATGAGCTTGAAAAGGAAATGTATATTGCAGCAAAAAACTTGCAATTTGAGAAAGCCGCGGAAATTCGTGATAGAATAAAAGAATTAAAAGAAGCACTAAAAGCGAAATAACCAAGCTCCAAGATACAATAACTAAACAATGACCAATAACCAAGCTCCAATAACCAAACGAGAATCTATTATTTTGTTTGATTATTGGTTATTGGAATTTGTTTGGAGCTTGTATCTTGGTTATTGGTTATTTTGTAGAAGTTAAATTTATACCGATGTATATCAAAATAATAAAACTTGATACTGTAGATTCAACGAATGATTATGCATCAAGAATTGCTCTTTTGGGTGCTAAGGAAATTACTGTTATATATGCTAACAGCCAAAATTCTGGTAAGGGCAGAATGGGCAAAGCCTGGGTGTCTGTTCCTGGCAAAGGTATTTATGTTTCTTTTCTGCTTCGGCCGCAAAACAGCCTTAAAGAAATATATTATTTGCCTTTAATCTCAGCTTTGGCTACGGCCAGGTTTTTAGATAATATATTAGATTTAGCGCATAAAGGGCATAACAAGAATAAAAATCAAAAGCAAAGCAGGGTTACGATAAAACTTCCTAATGATATAATTGTAAATGGCAAAAAAATAGCAGGCATTCTTGTCGAGGCAAAAACAACCGGGGATAAGCCTGATTTTGTCGTTATTGGAATAGGTCTTAACGTCAATTCCCAAAAACAAGAACTTCCGCGGACGGCTACATCGTTATTATTGGAAACAAAGCAAAGATATGATACGGAAAAAATTTTTCCGAAACTAATCAAGGAAATAATAAGTGTATATGCAGATTTCAAAAAAGGTAAAATCAATACTCTTCTTGAGGAAGTTTTGGCTTACCAGCATGGAAGCTGCGTTGAGGAGATTGTGAAAATATTTAATAAGAAAAAAGAAACCGAGGAGGTCGTGCATTTCGTATGATAGTAATAGACGTAGGTAACACCAGTCTAAATTTTATGTGGATAGATGCCTTGGGTAAGCCATTTAAGATAAAAAGAATACCTACCCTGGAAGTTAAAGCCACAGATATTAAAGAAATATTTTCTAAGAATAAGCAGGAAAATATTATTGTTTGTTCTGTTGTGCCCCGCATAACTGTGATGTTAAAAAAGATAAAAAAGCACCTTGCGATAAATCTTTATATAATAGGCCAAGACATAAAGGTGCCGATTAAGTCATTATATAACAAAAGGCATATTGGAATGGATAGGTTGGTTGCGGCATACGCGGCAAAGAAAATATATAAGGATACAAGAATCGTGGTGGACTTTGGGACTGCTATAACATTTGATATTTTATCGAAAAACGGAGATTACGAAGGCGGGCTTATTTTACCCGGGCTGGGTTCTACTTTGAAAGTCCTGTCGGCCTGCGCGCTTTTGCCAAAAAAAATAAAATTGCGTTCTACCAGAATGTCTATCCCCAGGGATACGCAAGATAGTATTAATAAAGGCATAGAAGAAGGTTTCGCTTTGATGATAAATTCGTTAATCGAAAAATACAAAAAGATTTTAAAGATTAAAAATAATATCAAGGTGATAATTACCGGAGGAGATGCTAAATTTATCCTGCAAAGGCTAAAAAGCCCTGTAATCTTTGACCAGTTTCTGGTTATGAGGGGTTTGAGCCTGCTTGCCGCAAAATTCATCCGTTAATTTTTTTATAAAAAAATCTTGACAAGTCTTTTTCTTTAAATAAAATACTTTAGCACTCTAAGTGTTAGATTGCTAATCAAGTTCGTAGACGGCATTGACATCGGGGATGCCAATGCCTACAGTTTACGTTCATTCACTTCGTTCATTCCGTAAATTGTCTACTCATCAAAGGAGGTGTTCGTATGAAACTTAAACCATTGGGAGACAGAGTAGTTATTCAGGCGTCAGAGTCTAAAGAGCAAACCAGAGGCGGCATTGTGCTTCCTGATACAGCAAAGGAAAAGCCGCAGGAAGGCAAAGTCGTTGCCGTTGGAACTGGTAAAAAAACCGATGACGGCAAAACAATCGCTCTTTCCGTTAAGGTCGGCGATATTGTTCTTTACGGAAAGTATTCCGGTTCGGAAATAACAGTAGATGATAAAGAGTATTTAATAGTAAGAGAAGAGGATATTTTAGCTATCGTTGCATAATTGGAGGTGAAACAAAAAATGGCTAAGCAATTAATATTTAACGAAGAAGCAAGAAGGGCAGTTTTAAGAGGGGCTGAGATACTGGCGAAAGCAGTAAAAGTTACTTTAGGCCCAAAAGGAAGAAACGTCGTTATTGATAAAAAGTTTGGTTCTCCGACAATAACCAAAGACGGCGTTACTGTTGCAAAAGAAATAGACCTGGAAGATCCTTATGAAAACATAGGGGCGCAACTTATTAAAGAAGTTGCCGAAAAAACTTCCGATACAGCAGGCGATGGAACAACTACAGCAACTGTTTTGGCAGAGGCAATTTTCAAGGAAGGCTTAAAGAATGTTGCTGCAGGCGCAAATCCTATGGCTCTTAAAAGAGGAATTGACAAAGCAGTTGAGGTAGTTTTAGGTGAACTTAAAAAAATCTCAAAACCGGTCAAGGATAAAAAAGAAATTGCACAGGTTGCAACAATTGCTGCTAACGGAGATACAAAAATTGGAGAGCTTATTGCTGACGCTATGGATAAGGTCGGAAAAGACGGAGTAATTACCGTTGAAGAGGCAAAATCCATGGCTACTACTCTTGAAGTGGTTGAAGGAATGCAGTTTGACCAGGGGTATCTTTCCCCGTATTTTGTTACCGATGCGGAAAAAATGGAGTGTTCCTTGGAAGAGCCGTACATTTTGATTTATGAGAAAAAGATTTCTAACATTAAAGATATGCTTCCACTTTTAGAGAAAATTGCCCGTGCAGGGAAGCCTTTCCTGATAATCGCCGAAGATATTGAAGGAGAAGCTTTAGCAACACTGGTTGTTAACAAAATGAGAGGAATCCTTAATTGTGCCGCAGTAAAAGCTCCCGGTTACGGAGACAGGCGCAAAGCAATGCTTGAAGACATCGCGACACTCACAGGCGGAGAGGCAATAACCGAAGAGTTAGGCAGAAAGTTGGATAGCATTGAGCTTGAGGAGCTAGGCCGCGCAAAAAGAGTAAGGATAGATAAGGAGAATACAACGATAGTCGAAGGCGCGGGAAAGTCTCAAAATATCCAGGGAAGAATTTCCCAGCTTAAAAAGCAGATTGAGCAGACAGATTCCGATTATGACAAAGAGAAATTACAGGAGCGTCTTGCTAAGCTTGCTGGTGGAGTCGCGGTTATTAATGTTGGTGCAGCAACTGAGACAGAAATGAAGGAAAAGAAAGCACGCGTTGAAGATGCATTGCACGCAACAAGAGCTGCCGTTGAAGAAGGAATTATTCCCGGCGGAGAAATAGGTTTAATAAGAAGCGTTCCGGCCCTGGAAAAGCTTAAATTAGATACTGATGAACAAATAGGCGTTAATATAATAAGGAAATCTTTGGAAGAGCCTTTAAGGCAGCTGGTTTCTAATGCCGGGGTGGAAGGCTCGGTTATCGTAGAACAGATTAAGAAGGAAAAAACGAATATCGGATTCGATGCCGAAAAGAATATAATCACCGATATGCTTGAGGCAGGCATTATTGATCCTACAAAAGTAGCACGCACAGCTTTGATTAATGCTTCTTCAATTGCATCATTGTTGATTACGACTGAAGCAGTTATCGCCGAGAAACCTGAGAAAGAAGCTAAACCTGCTATGCCGGCTATGCCTGGCGCAGGCGGTTATCCAGAATATTAATGAGCAGATGATTTATGTTCGCCAAGAGGCGAACATAAATCATAGGCCGTAAGGCCGTCTGCGAATTAACCCTGAGCGAGCGGAGCGAGTCGAAGGGTTAATGAAAGCCACGGAAGAAATTTACAAGCCCCCGTTATTAATTTAACGGGGGTTTTTCTTTTAATGAGACTTGCACTTTTCGGCGGGAAACACCGAAAAGTGCTTAGTCGAATTACCCCCGAAAGGGGGTAATGACGCGACACGCAAACTTGAGCCCTCGTTATTAACATAGCCTTTTCTTTTTACCATTAAGTGGTATAATTGGGTGGTTTTTAATCCGTGGCGGCAAATGAACCCCGCCCTTCCAAAAACACATTATGATTATCTATAAAAAAATAATAAATTGGCGCAAACTTAACAATGGGGGTAAGGATAATAATTTTGAAAAAGGAAGGGCGGGGTGAAAGACAAATTTTATCTTAATATATCCAGTGCAGACAATCTAGGCATAGGTCTTTTTAAATACGCCTTCCTCCCGCAGGAAAGATTTATCATCGTAAATTCTGCGTTTTCCAAAATACTTGGAGTTAATTCCAGCCGCGAGTTTAAAAAAGTTAGATTGGCAAATTTTTTCGTAAATCTTTCCGAACGCGACGAATTTTTCAGGCGTGTGCGTATAGATGGAAAAGTAAACTTCTTCGAAGCAGTTTTTAAAACGCTTAGCGGTAAAAATTTATGGGTTGCGATAACCTGCTCGTTGGTTGTATCCCGCGATAAGAAAGAATATCTGGAGGGAATAATTGAAAACATTTCTACGCATAAAGAGATGGAAGGTAATTTGTCTATGGAAAGAGACCTTTTGCAGGGGCTCTTGGATAATCTTCCGGATGCGATGTATTTTAAAGACCGTAACAACCGTATAATAAAAGTAAATAAATTCTATGCGCAAGGCGTGGGGCTTAAGCCTGAAGAGATAGTTGGAAAAACCGATTTTGATTTTTTCCCGGCACAGCAAGCGCACCAGATGAGCGTAGACGACAATCACGTTTTAAATACGGGTAAACCGATAATAGGAAAAATTGAGCGCACACTTTTACCTGATGGCACCTGGAATCAGGCAATTACTACAAAAATTCCCATGTACGATAAAAATGCTAAAATTATCGGGACAATGGGCATTACTCGCGATATGACAGCTTATGCCAATCTTGAGAAGGAAAGGCTTTTGATGCTTATAAATACACTAAAAATATTGGGAAAAGCTCTTGAGATGCGGGATCCTTACACTTTCAGCCACACGCGTCACGTGGCAAATATAGCTGAGATTATTGCCAAAGAATTAAACTGGGATGAGAACCGTCTTTTAGGGATAAGGCTTGCCGGTGAACTGCACGATTTGGGCAAAATAAGCATACCTTTAGATATATTGAATAAGCCAGGGAAGTTAAGCGATTTGGAATACAGCCTTATACAGCAGCATGCCAAAAATTGTTATGACCTTATCAAGGATATAGAATTTCCTTTTCCTTTATCAGAAACCATATATCAGCATCATGAGCGCCTTGATGGTTCAGGTTACCCACGTAAGTTAAAAGGTGATGAAATTTTGTTTGAAGCACGAATTCTGGCGGTTAGTGATGTTCTTGAGTCGATGACCCAACATCGGCCTTACAGGGAAGCCTTGGGGATTGTTAATGCAAGTAAGGAATTGTCTTGTGGCCGCGGAGCGCGGTATGATTCCAGAATAGTCGATGTTGCATTAAGCTTAATAAAGAAAAACGGCGATAAGGTATTCTGGAAAGATAATTAAACATCAATTGTCGATCAGTATAATTACCTACAATTTTTTTCTTGCCTTTTTTCCTTTTTGTGATATATTTTTCTTTCTTGTTATCCGTTAGATATTTATGCTTAACTTTCTAATGGATAATAATTCCACAATATTCATTCAGATTAGCAATAAGTTTACGGAGGTTTCACGCAGTGAAAGAAGTAAAAATATTTGCCAGGGCAGGCCAGGGCGCCATAACTACAGCAGCAATATTGGGTGAAGCTTTTTTCTTCCAGGAAATTTATGCTTATGCTTTTCCAAGCTTCGGAGCCGCGCGTATGGGTGCGCCGATGAACGCTTTTTTAAGATTTGATACAAAGCCCGTAAGGCTTCGTTCGCAGATATATAACCCGGATTATGTTATTGTGATAGACCCCACTCTTATTAAAAGCGAAAAGTGTTTTTCGGGAATGAAAAAGGGTGGTGTTGCTATGGTTGCCATAAGAAATGATTCGGATATAGAAGAAAAACCAAAAGGCATTACGCTTGTTAAAATTCTTGCGGAAAAAATAGCCTTAGAAACTATCGGCAAACCTTTCACGAACACAGTTTTATTGGGCGCATTTGCTAAAATAAGCGGAGACGTTAGTCTTGATTCAATTAATAAAGCTGTCAGGGGCAGATTTGCTGCAAAGCCCGAAGTTTTAGAAAAGAATATAGAGGCTATTAAAAGAGGGTACGAGGCAGTAGCTTAAAAATAACCAAGTTCCAATTTCCAATAACCAAACAATGACCAATGACCAATTTCCAATAACCAAACAAAAAACAGCTATACGGTTTGGTTATTGTTTATTGAATATTGAAATTTGTTTGGAATTTGTATCTTGGTTATTGGTTATTTAAAAAATATAATAAAACATATGTTTGGGCCACTAATTGCAAAACCAGGTTCTTCAAAGAAAAATTTAACCGGTTCTTGGCGCGCTGGAAAGCGGCCAAAATTTTTACGTAAAGAATGTATCGCTTGTGGCCTTTGTAAGCTGGTTTGTCCGGAAAGCTGTATAGAAGGAAAAGAAAAAAATACTTATAAGGCAGATTATGCATATTGCAAAGGCTGCGGACTCTGTGTATTTATTTGCCCTAAAAAAGACATCGAAATGACTGGAGAAGAAGAGAAATGAGACAATTCCTTGAAGGTTCTTTTGCTGTAGCCGAAGCAGTAAAACTTTGTAAGCCCGGAGTTATATCCGCCTACCCTATTACTCCGCAAACGCATATTGTTGAGCGGCTTGCTGATTTTGTCGCAACCGGAGAAATGGATTCGCAATTTGTAAATGTTGAAAGTGAACATTCAGCGGCAACTGTTGTTTTAGGCGCTGTTGCAACGGGAGTCCGAGTTTTTACCGCAACAAGTTCGCAGGGGCTTATATACATGAGCGAAGTATTGTTTAATATAGCAGGAATGCGTTTTCCTGTGGTTATGGTTTGTGCAAACCGCGCACTTTCTGCTCCTATCAATATATGGAATGACCAACAGGACGCAATATCTCTTCGTGACAGCGGCTGGGTGCAAATTTACGCAGAGAATAATCAGGAAGCGCTTGATTTTACCTTACAGGCATACAAGCTTGGGGAAAATCCATGCGTTATGCTTCCGATTATGGTAAATATGGACGGTTTTATATTAACGCATGGAATGGAAACTGTTGATGTTCCTTCAGGGGAACTAGTAGATAAATTCTTGCCTCCATATAAAGCGCCCTATAAATTAGATGTTGAAAATCCTATGAGTTTCGGGCTTTTAGGAGACCCTTCAGTATATCTTGAAGCGCGTTACTCGGTTCATAAAACATTGGAAGAAACATTAGGCTTAATGCCTGAAATCGGAAAAGAGTTTGAGTCTGTGTTTGGAAGAAAGGGGCTAAGCCTGGTTGAAAGTTATAAACTCGAAGATGCAAAAACTGCAATCGTTGCTATGGGATCTGTTTGCGGCACGATAAAAGATTATGTAGACAGTCAAAGAGAAAAAGGAAAGAAAATAGGCTTATTGAGAGTTATTTCATACCGGCCATTTCCAAAAGATACAATTTTTGATGCTCTAAAAAATGTAAGCAAAGTTCTTGTGCTTGATAAATCAATTTCATTAGGCAGCGAAGGCCCGTTATATACAGAAGTAAAATCGCTTTTTGCTAACAAAAAACCGAAAGTGAGCGGCTTTGTGGCAGGCCTAGGAGGAAGGGATATTACAATTCAAACCATTAAAGATATGGTAGATATTTCCAAGACAAAAGATGTCCGCTGCGAATTTTTAAACATCAACCAGTCTTTATTAAAAGAGGAATTTTATGTCTGAACAAGATTTAGGGCACTTTCAAGCAAGCCATTTCGAGGAGCATTTGTTTGTTTCCGGGCATACTGCCTGCGCAGGATGCGGCCAGTCGCTTGCTGCGAGGATTGTTGCAGACGTTGCCGGAAAAGATACAATGATTGCAAATTCGACAGGATGCCTTGAGGTGTTTTCTACAAAAGCGCCTGAATCAGCCTGGCGCACGCCATGGATTCATTCTTTGTTTGAGAATTCTTCTGCTCTTGCTTCAGGGGTTGAGGCAGCTTTACGATATTTGGGTAAAATTGATAATATCCGAGTTATCGCACAGGGCGGTGACGGCGGAACTGCCGATATCGGAATGCAGGCTTTATCTGGCATGCTTGAAAGAGGGCATGACATTTTATATGTATGCTACGATAACGAAGCTTATATGAATACAGGCATACAGCGTAGCGGTTTGACTCCGCTTACCGCATCCACTACCACTTCGCCACTAGGGAGCAAGTGGCATGGTAACTGGAGAAATAAAAAACCACTGATTGAAATATGCGCGGCCCACTTCATTCCTTATGTAGCTTCCGCATCAGTTGGCTACATACAGGATTTACAAAGAAAAGTAAAAAAAGCATTAAGTATACGCGGGCCGAAATATATTCAAATCCATGTTCCTTGCCCATTAGGTTGGGGCCATCCGTCAAACGCAACGATTGATGTGGCTAAGGCGGCTGTTTTATGCGGGCTATATCCGTTAGTAGAATATGAATTCGGTAAAGTATCAAGTGTATTTAAAGTCCCGACACCTAAGCCGGTTTTGGAATATGTTAAACTTCAGTCCAGGTTTAAACACCTTTTAAAAGATGAAGCTACGCTAAAAGCTCTTCAGGAAGCTGCCAATAAAAATTTAGAATATTACGGGTTAAATAGAAAAGAAGCATAATTTTTAAAAAGGAGAGAGGAAAATGGCAAAAGTAACTGTTGATGCAAGCACTTGTGTAGGATGCGGGCTGTGTGTTAATAGCTGCCCTGATTGTTTTGAAATGGTTTCTGATGGTATTGCAAAAGTAAAAGCTGATAAGTGTTCAGGCTGCGATTTACATGAAGTTGCTTCACAATGTCCGGTTAATGCAATTACCGTGGAAGATTAGTTTGGCTCTTTTGTTAAGTTAAACAGATTATATTAGTCAAATTTTACCCTGTGCTTAAAGCACGGGGTTTTTTATTTTACCACCGAAATACCATGACCGTAAGGTCGTGGAGGTTCACTTAATGAGCACATCATTTTTCCAAGCCGCTAGTGGCGCAGGAAAAATGATAATGCGAATTAATCCTGAGCGAAGGAGTGAAGCGACTGAGTCGAAGGATCTATCCTCAATGGGAACCACGGATTTTACTCTGGAGACTAAGGCGAAGGAGCTCCTGCGACGAGGTTCTCCGAAGCCTTATCTAAGTTTATAGCCTGACTGGTGAAGGAGAAAGCCTCATTGGAAATTGCTCGCGAAGGGCGAAGCAGAGTGGCTTTGGAGCAAAAGCCTCCCACCAAGTTTTTCAAGAGAATCGTACCATTTATAGCGGAGAGATTTATTTGATGGCCTTAGAACCTTGCGTTGGATTCTTTTTTGATTTGAGAGAGAAGCCGCAATTTTTGCATTAACTCCAGGCTTTGTTTGAGGCGCGCGAGGTATTCGTCTTTTTTTGCGATAAAATCTTTTTCGTCAATTGAGCTTATATCTTTTAACTGGATAATGTAGGCTCCTTTGCCAAGCAGCAAGGGATAGGGGTAGATTTGCTCTTTTTTAAGCGAGAAAACTATTTTACTTACTTTTTCATTTAGCCCCAGGCCTTCAATGTAGTCGTAATATTTAAATTCATCCGTATCCTTAAAATCGCAATTTTCCTGTTCCGCAAGCTTTCGTATATTTTTTATGTTTTCATTTTCTATTCTGGAAGCAAGCTTTTCTGCAAGTACTTTCGCTTTTTCTTTTGCGAGATTATCTTTTATAGTTTCTTCAACTTTATTCTTTACTTCTGCAAAATCAGGCGTAAATGCGTTTTTTTCTTCTTCTTTCTCTAAAAATATATAACCAATGCTTGTCTCAAGCATGGGGGATATCTTCTTTAATTTCAACGAAAAAGCTATATTGTTTATCGCCGGCTGCCAACCCAACCCTTCGATGGGGTCTTTTTTACCGATAAATGCGGTCTCTTTGACATCTATGGAAAACTTATCTTTTAAGTCGTCTATAACTTTTAAGTTGTTCAAATTATTTCGTATTAAAGCCAGTTTTTCTTTGTCGTCATTTACTATTACCGCATATTTTATTTTTATTTTAGGCTCTTCCTTGAAGATAGATTTATTTTTTTGATAAAATTTTTCCAGTTCATTTTCCGGTATTTTTATTCCTTCTTTTAATTTGTCATAAGGTATAAAAATGTAAGATATTTTTGCTTTCTGGGTGTCTTTCCTGTACAGTTTCTTTACATCTGACTCCGAAGGGTTTATTCGTATATATTTTTTGTACAGCTTTTCTATTTTTAAAAAATTTCTTATATATTCTTCAAATATTTGCGGCTCCATGCGCATTTGGCGCAGTAGCCGCCTATAAGATTCAACTTCAAATTTACCATCTTTTAAAAAAAACTTAATTTGTTTTATTGAGGCAATCACTTCGCTGTCGCTAACTTTTATCCTGTCTTTGTTTGCTTTCCACAAGAGGAGAATATCGTCAAGGGCAGTTTGGATTACATCTTGTTTTGTTATTTTCTTTTCTTTCTCCGGTATATCGAGCAGAGCAAAGGACAATTGCGCCATGGTTACATAGTAGCGCATGTCTTCGACAGTTATGGAACGCCCGCCTACTTTGGCTACGACATTTTGGTTTTTTTCTTTCATGTAGGCAAGGCCGCCCCAAAGGACAAAGGCAGGGATTATGATGACTGCCAGCGCCCAGAGTATTTTTTTATGATGTGTCCTGAATTTATTAAGCATGGTAAATATATTAGCGGTTAATATAAAAAATTCAAGCACTTTTTGCGAAAAGGTTGAGGTTAAGGCTAAGGTTGAGGCGGAAATTAACCCTTAACCTAAACCTCAGCCTTAACCTTTTATAATTGTCTTGTAAACCAGTTGATTTTATGGTATTTTCTAACTGGAAAAAATGATCTTTGGCAATTTGGGGGTGAAAGGGACTCGACCTATAGATGAGGTAAAGGGCTGCATGTCGTGCGGGTAAGCCTCCTACGTTAGTGAGGGTTTACAAAAATTTAAACGCAACACCACAATTTGCTGGTGTAGGCAGCGCATTAGCTGCCCCTGTTAGTGCACCGTTATTCGCAGGCGTAATGCCCGCGTTGGTACACTAATACGGACCTCTATGCTTTTCGTCTCAGGGAGTATAGAGGGTCGATTTTGAGGCTAAGGG
>JALOCC010000038.1 GCA_023227945.1 Candidatus Omnitrophota bacterium | reverse complement strand
GATTAGTTTTTTAAAATCCTGTTCAGTGATTATATTGAGATGTAGTTTCTTGGCTTTTTCATATTTAGAGCCGGGGTTTTCTCCTACAACTACATAGTCTATATTCTTGCTTATTGAGAAGGCGCATTTAGCGCCAAGCGCTTCGGCAGACTCTTTAGCTTGGCTACGCGAGAAACTTTTAAGTTCTCCTGTAAAAATAAATACTTTTCCGCTTATAGAGCTTTGCTTAATCGTTTTTTCTTCCTGGCTTAAATTAAGCCCACTTTTTTTAAATTCCTCTATAAGCTTTTTTGCTTTAGCGGATGCAAAAAATTTGATAACCGACGAAGCCATTACCGGCCCGATTTCGCTGATTCTTTCGAGGTCTTCTTTCTTCAATTTGAAAAACATATCTATTTTTTTAAATTTATCAGCCAAAAGGCTTGCTGCTTTTTCTCCAATGTGGTGCATGCCTAAAGCATAAAGCAGCCGCGACACCTGCCGTTTTTTACTGACTGCAATAGCCAGGATAAGGTTATCGGCCTTCTTTTGAGCAAAAAGAGGCAGTTTAAGCAAATCTTCTTTTGTTATTTTGTAAATATCTGCAAGGCTTTTAACCAGGTTTCGATTAACCAGTTCTTCAACTACACTTTCGCCCATGCCTTCAATATCCATGGCGCCACGGGAAGCAAAATGCAATAGGGATTGTTTTATTTTTGCCGGGCAATCAGGGTTTATGCAATACCAGTAAACCCCGTTAGAAGCTTTCTTTTTGAAAGTTTTGCTTCTAACGGGGTAAACTTCTTCTTCCTTTTCCTTGGCTAACTTTTGCCTGCATACCGGACACACCATTGGTACTTTTATTTTTTTTGAGGCGTCTTTGCGTTTTGTAGTTATAACTTTGACTATTTTAGGAATAACTTCTCCGGCCCGCTCGATTAAAACAGTATCACCTTCTCTTACGTCAAGACGCTCAATTTCATCAAAATTATGCAAGGTTGACCTTGAAATGGTTACTCCAGCACATTCAACCGGTTTAAGTATGGCTACGGGGGTAATTATACCGGTTCTACCTACACCAAACTCAATTTTTTGCACAGTAGTTGTTGCCTGATGTGCCGGAAATTTATAGGCAACTGCCCAACGAGGAGATTTTAAGGTTTCAGCCAGTTCTTTACGTAACCTATAATCATTCACCTTTACTACGATTCCGTCAATTTCATATTCCAAACTATCGCGCTTGGACTGCCAGGAAAGACAGTATTCAATTACTTCATCCAAATCTTTGCATAATTTATTGTAAGGATTTATTCGTAAGCCCAGAGCCTTAATTTTTTCAAAAAATTCATAATGATTTTTAAATTCAACTCCTTTTGCCAGGCCAGATGAATGTATAAAGCATTTCAAGTTGCGTTCTTTAACTATTGAAGGGTCTAATAATTTTAACGAACCACTTGCAGCATTGCGTGGATTGGCAAAAGGCTGCTCATCCAGTTTAAGGCGCATTTTATTTATGTTTTCCAGGTCTTTTTTATCCATGTAAATTTCGCCCCGGACTTCGAGCACCTCTGGAGCGTCCCCCCTTAATCTAAGAGGCACTGATTTTATTGTTTTTACGTTTGTCGTGATGTCTTCGCCGATAGTTCCGTCGCCTCTTGTTGCCCCGGTTAGAAGCATTCCCTTTTCGTAAGTTAATGCGCAGCTTACGCCGTCTATCTTAAGTTCAACCACATAATCAATATAGACATCGCGTTTCAGTATCCGTTTGATTTTATTTTCCCAGTCTTTAAGTTCTTCTATTGAATAAGTGTTATCCAGAGAAATCATTTTTATTTTATGTTCTACAGTAGGAAAGCCTTCGAGGAGGCCGCCGGAAACGCGCTGAGTAGGAGAATCCGGAGTAATAAGCTGCGGGTATTTTTCTTCAAGGCCTTTGAGTTGTTTCAAGATGTCGTCATATTCTTTATCGGAAATTTCCGGCTCGCTTAAAACGTAATATTTATAGTCGGCGTCGCGGATTTGCTCACGCAACTTTTCGATTTCTTTTTTTATTTTATCCAACTCACCCATAATAAGTTCGTTTACGCGATACTTTTCCCTCTTTATCGTCCCTCTATTTTCGCCCTTCACCCTTCGTTTTTCATTCCCCGTCTTTCTGTCCTCTATTTTCTGTCATCTGTCCTCTGCGTCTACCACCCCACAAAAAGCCTTGAAGCAAGTATTTGAGGCAGTCCGGCGTTTATAATTTTTTCTGCTGCAAGCTTAATATTATACTGCATACGTTTGATGCTGACTATGCCTTCTTCACTATCATAAATACAGAGAGAAAGCCGGCTATCCCTATCCCTAGGTTGGCCGATTGAGCCTACATTTACAATGTATTTTTCATCTGTTTTTATAGAAATACTTGCTTCAGAGTGAAAAAAAATGCCTTTTACATTCTTGTAATATATCTGGGCGCGATGGGAGTGGCCTACGAATAAAATTTTAGTTTTAAGTAACTCTAAATTTTCTCTCGCATCATTGATCCCCCAGATATAATTGAAATCTTCCGGGTTATTCAGGCTACCATGGACACAAAAGAAATTTTCGTTTTGATAAGTAAGCGGGAATTCCCGCAAATAGTCGTTTTCCAACGAAACTTGAGTTTTTGTCCAGATAATTGCTTCTTTTGCATATTCATTAAAGCAATCAGTAGTTAATTTATCAATTACCGCCCAATCGTGGTTACCAGCTATACAGATTGGGTTTAAGTCATGCAATAAGGAAATTGCTTCTTTTGGGTTTGCACCGTAACCAACTATATCACCTAGAAAGATAAAGGTATCTATTTTCTCCTTTTTATAATACTCTATGGCTGCGGTAAACGCTTCGATGTTACTGTGCACATCAGAAAAAATACCGTAACGCATGTTTGGGTTTAAAAAGTAAATTGGATACTAGATACTGGATGCTAGATGCCCGTCAATATTTTATAGCTACTTTTAACGAGTATCGAGCATCATTTAACTAGAACTACATCAATAGAATCGTATCTGAAAATCATTATACTTTTCACCAATCGGCAGCTCTTCTATTTGAACATCTTTGATGTATGTTTTGAATTCTTCCTTAAGATCTTTTAAGAAATTATCCAAATTGTAAGACGCGCCTTCTATATCAAGCTCAACTGTGCCGTTACCGCGATTAGCTACCCATCCATAAATTGCATACTTATCGGCGATTGCTTGCGTGGTGTAACGAAATCCTACCCCTTGTACCATTCCCGAAAAGAATACGCGGTAATGTTTGGTTGCATTTTTTTTCATTATTCAAATTTATCCCCGGCTTTTACACCGTGCCCCAGCACAAAAGAATATGCATCCATTTCACCTTTTCCTTCGGGCTTAAGGCGTTTTATTTTTAATATTCCATTTCCGGTTGAAACATATATGCCATCTTTTTTGACTGTTTCTATTGTTGAAGGTCCTGCTTCTGTGGTAACAAGAATTATGTCAGCCTCTATTATTTTAATTATTTTTCCTTTATAAAAAGTATAGGCACTAGGCCAACCGGACATTGCCCTAATTTTGTTACGGATATCTGCGGCATTATCTTGCCACTTTATCCTGCCGTCTTCTTTTTGAAGCTTAGGAGCAAATGATGAAAAAGCTTCATTTTGGGCAGTAGGTGTCCAATTGCCCTTTTTAAGCATGTTTAATGACTCTATTAATAGTTTTGCGCCCTCAGGTGACAGCTTTTCATGAAGAGTATATGCGTTGTCATTGTCAGATATTGCAATTTTTTTTTGCAAAATTATATCCCCGGTATCCAAGCCTTCAGCCACTTTAAATATGGTGACTCCGGTTTCTTTGTCCCCTTTAAGCAGGGCCCAATTTATAGGTGCAGGGCCACGATAAAGCGGCAGCAGCGAGGGGTGCACTCCAAGAGCAGCTATCCTTGGAATAGATAGCAAAGATGACGGAAGAATTTTTCCATAATCAACGATTATGAATAAGTCGGGGGATTTGCCAGATAGCGCTTCCTTTATCTCACTGGTTTTAAGCGATTGCGGCGTAATTATGGGAATATTTGTTTTTTTGGCGAATAGGCTTATTTCAGTTGGTTGCGGTTTAAGCCCCCTCCCCTTTGGCCTATCGGGCTGGCTAACAACAAGTTTTGGGATAAATCCCGAAAGGCAAAGATTCTCAAGAATTATTAGCGAAAATTTAGAGCTTCCAAAATAGATTATATTCATATTAACCTCGCTTCGCTCGGTTAGGGTTCAGATGACAGAATACAGAGAACAGATAACAGAGCACAGAAAACAGAAGGCAGATTCTTCTGTTATCTGTTCTCTGTATTCAATGTATCGCAATTGCCATTTGTATTCCCTGGCTACGCACACCTTTAGCTATCTGTTTTATTTCCTTACGTAACCGATATCCGTCTTTTGATTTCATTATAATATAATAGCGGAATTTACCTCTGAGTTTAAAAGGTTGTTCTTTGAGCGGGCCATACACATCAAAACCCTTGTCAGTTAATTCCCTAAAGAGACGATTTGAACGCTCGAATACTCGTTCGGCAGAACGTGCTCTTAAAGTAATCTGCACAAGAGCCCCGTAGGGAGGAAGTTTTAGCTCTTTTCGTGACAAAAGTTCCTTGTCGTAGAAGTGTTTCCATGGTTCATTTATGGTTTTAAACAAATAATGATTTTTGTTGCGCGTAAACACATATATATTTTCCCTGAATAAACAGTTAAGTTTTTTTAAGTATGTATAAGTATCGAAAGTAGCGTCGTAATCAAGCCGTGACATCTGGTAATCGGCATCCAGAAAGAATCCGTTATCAAACTTCTCGCTGCCATATATAGTACTTAAAATTTTTGATGTAGCAAGGATGATTTGTGTATCCGGGGCTTTCTTTTCCCACTCATCTATTTTTATGTCAGGAAATATTTTTTTTAAACTCGATTCTATCCGCTCTATGCCGCAGCCTGCGCTGCGTATATAACCGCTGTTACATAACTTACATATTTTTGATAAATCGCGCTGTAACCCGCATGATGGGCATATGCCTTTATTTCTTGTAAGCGATTGCTTAAGAAAAGTAGAACATCTTTCGCATTTGAATATATAGCCGCACGAAGAACACGCAAGATACGAACCAAATCCTGTTTTATTCCACATTATCACATTGCGTTGCCCCGAGGATAAACTCTTATTCAACAATTCTACAAGTAGTGGGCTTATCAATTGCCGCTTATATTCCCCGATGTTTACTATCTTGATTTCTTTCTGATGTTCGTCGTTTTCATCCAGCTTAAGCCGTTTTTGACTTATTAGATTATATGCGCTGATGCTTGGATAGCCTGCACCAAATATAATATCTATTTTTTTTGCTTTCGAAAGCATGGATACAACATCGAAAAGATGGTAAAAAGGCTTTTCTTCCTGAAAATAATACGAGCTGTTTTCTTCCTCGATAATAACTAATTCAAGGTCGTAAGGATAGTAAAAAAGAGCCATTCGGCTGCCTAAAATAAGTGAATTCTTCCTTGTGGAAAGCCAGCCCTGAAATAGTTCTTTCTCAGTTTGATAGCCATGCATTACTTTCAAATCGGGGAAATCTTTTTCGATTATTTTTTTAGCTTCATTTAGATAAGAAATTTGAGGAAGTATTATTAAAACCGAACCCAATTTTAGTTTATTTATGACAAACTTTTTCCATATTCCATAACGTTTTTCGAATGTTTCGGCTTTCACGAATAGGTTTTGAGGAATATTTACGTTTGTTTCTTTTTCAAACGATGGTAAATCGGTTGGCCGAGGTTTTTTTAGATAACCAGGCAACATCATAAATAAAAATTCACCTAGCGGATAAGGGTAATATTCACTTAGTTGTTTGGCAAATTTTATGGCATCTTGTGATAATGCAGGATTAGTATCCAAAACTTCTATAACCGGTTTTATCTTTTCTATCGCAGAATTATGCACTATTTCGCTAAGTATTCCAACTGTTTTAATGCCTCTAAAATCAACAAGCAGTCGTGAACCCAATTTTACATTAAACGAATCAGGAATTGAATAATCGAATTCTCTCTCCAGGGCAATAGGCAGTATTACTTTTGCAATCCGTAGTTTTTTCATTCCTTTATATCCAAAGAGATAAGCGAATTTATGGTTTCTCTTATGATGGGCCGTATATCCGAAAAATTAATCGGATAGTTATTTACAAGTTCTTCCTTCTTTTCGTTAAAATAATTCAAGGCATTTAAGAATTCCAATTTACTTTCGGCAAATTTCCCTATGCCGTATTTTTCCAAAAAATCCATATTTTCTTTTTCCTGCCCGGGAATATAACGCATAAAAATAAACAATTTCTTTGCGTATATTCCTTCAAAAATGGTAAGCCCGCCCGGTTTCGTAACTATGATTGAGCTTATACTAAAAAGTTCCCAAATTTCTTCATAAGAAGGAAAAAACTTAAGGTTTGGAAGTTTAAGGTTTTCAAGGTAATTTTTAAGCTTTAAATTCCTTCCGTAAATAAAAAAAATATTGAATTTATCTTTAATCGTAGAAATTATCTCATCAACATAGGGAAAGTTTCCTCTAAGCGAGGACATGAAAAGTATAACCGGCTTTTCATCCAGTAAGAACTTCTTCCTTATGCTTATATGCTGGGGCATATTTAAAAAACCTTGCCGCAGTGAAATATAGCCGCTGGTAATTTTAGATGGTTCTATGCCCAGTTTAATTAAATCTTTTTTGGTTTCTTCATGCGCCACAAAATACATATCAACGCAATTGTTTGCCCAGATAGGATGTGCCCGTATATCGGTTACTATTGTCATTATTTTTATATCCAGTTCTTTTTTTACTTTATCGATAAAACCTAGCGGAAAAAAATGGGTAGTGATTATTATTTTAGGATGGGTTTTGCGCAAATATTCAAAAAAAGGAAAAAATAGGAATTGCTGGATTTGATTTGCAAGGAAACGCAAATGTGCGCTTCTTGTTGAAGAGTATATAAAATTCCAAAAATAAGGCAGGCGTTCGGTTACACTTAAATAAAGAAAAATGTAGAGTTTTTTTATGAAAGGATAAGAAAAATCTAAAAGATCTACGCAGGGCGCATTAAGGTAATCCTTAAGCGAATGAGCGCATCTTTTATGGCCCTCACCAAAACTTGCATATACAAGCAGAATTTTATCCATAGTGCGAACATATATAATAGGCTGCTATAAGCAGATTGTCAAAAATATAGTCCGGTTCGAAATCCCAATTATCGCGGTTTGAGATTTTTTCTTTTCCGGAAAGAACCAGGACCGGTTTTGCTCCGAATTTTTTTGCGGCATTCATATCACGGAAGGAATCGCCGATAAAAAAAGAAACTGTAACCGGTTTACCTAAATTTTTTAATGCTTCATGCATTAAGCCGGTATTTGGCTTCCGGCAAGCGCAATTATCCCCTTCTTTATGCTTGCAGTAATATATTCCGTCAACTTCAGCTTTATGTTTCTTTAAACCGTCTACCATTTTTTTCGTAATTTGGCTTAAAACCTTTTCGCTGTAGAGGCCTTTTGAAATGCCTGCCTGATTGGAGATAACAAAAAGCTTAAAGCCTTTTTCTTTTAGCTTTTTAATCCCCTGGATGCTGCCGGCTATAAACTTAAATTCTTTATGGCTTGTTATGTAATTTCTGTCCCCAGGATACTCATTTATAACGCCGTCTCTGTCTAAAAATATTACTTTCATGGTTTTGTTTAGAGAATTATTCTCCTTCGCCGTTCGCGGTTAATCTCCGGTGCGGCTTCGGAGGAATGAACTTTTGTCAAATTTTTCAAAAAACCCCATCATTTATAGTGGGAAAGTTCATTTTAGCTTCGGATTCGCAAAAAGTAAATGATAAATCTTTTCTTTCTCAAGAAAAATATAGTCACCGGATTTAAGGTTACCAATCGAAAGATCCCCTATCCTTATCCTTTTTAGATCAATTACATAATAACCCAAGGCGTTAAAAAGCCTGCGTAAATGCCGCTTTTTGCCTTCAGATATAACGACACCATAACTGGATTGAAAAGGGCTTTCTTTGAACAAGTTTATTTTTTTAACTTTAAGCAGTTCTCCGGTATCGCTTATTCCTTTTATTGCTTTTTGTATATCGTTTTTGGATAAAACTTTATCCAAAATTATTTTATACTCTTTTTCAATCTGAAATTTTGGATGCGTTACTTGGTAACAAAGTTTGCCATCGTTGGTTAAGATAATTAATCCGGAGGTATCTTTATCAAGCCTGCCCACGGGAAAGATTCCTCTGAATTTTTCAGGAAAAAAATCCACAATTTTTTTATCCGCGAATTTATCATGACAGGTAGTGGTAACTCCTTTTGGCTTATTAAACACTATATAAACATAATCCTTTATGCTTATATTATTTCCGCCTACGCAAACATTCGAATTCTTATCTACTTCATAGAACGGTTTGTCGATAATTGCGCCGTTCACAGTCACTTTACTTTCTTTAATTAACAAATCAGCTTTTCTTCGCGAACAATAGCCACTTTTGCTTATGTAAACGTTAAGACGCATTTAATTTTTTCCTTCGACAATTATCCCAAAGGCCTTATCTTTATCTACTTTATTTATTTGTACAGTAATGATTTCTCCCGGGCGAGCCTCGCCTTTTGCATGAAGTTTTATATAGTTTTCGGTATAACCGCAAAGATAGCCGGATTTTTTTTCTTCGACAACCAGGTTGAGGGTTTTTCCCAGAAACGCCATTTTATACTCCATAGCTAATGAATCCGTAATATTCTTCAGATGCCTAAAACGCGCTTTGGCCTTAACGGGATTTATTTTTTGTCCGTAAAACCTGGTTTTTTCACGGCTGGAAAAAGTAAAAATATGCGTGCGCATCGGTTTAATCTTATTTAAAAAATTTACGGTGTTGTTAAAACTGGCTTCATCCTCTCCCGGAAAACCAACAATAATATCACAGCTTATGGCAATTTTCGGATTTAATTTACGCAGGCACGCGGCGATTTGTTCATACATCTCAACGGTCTCTTTTTTGTTCATTTCTTTTAAGACGCGGTTATCGCCGTTTTGGAAAGGAAGATGTATGTGCGGGCACATTTTAGGATGCGCAAAAAGCCCGATTATTCTTTCATCTACCGAATTAGGCTCAAGTGAACTTAAACGCAGGCGGGTAAGTGAATTTCTGTGCAATATGGTTTTTAACAAGTCATAGAGGCTAGTTTCGGGTAGTAAGTCTTTTCCGTAAGCCCCGAGATTAACACCGCAAAGGACAATTTCTTTATGCCGGATTTCCAGCCTTTCTATTTCCTTTATGACGTCATTGCCGGGCCTACTGATTGAACCGCCCCTTAAAAAAGGCACTTTACAAAACGAACAAAAATTATTACAACCATCCTGGATTTTAACAAAGGTGCGTTGGTTAGTAAAACCATTTATTTTTAACGACCAGATGTCTTTTGGTTTAGCTGTAATTCCTTTTATTATATCAACTAATGATTGTTTTCTGTCCTGGCCTACAACATAATCTGCGCCTATTTTTTTAGCTGCATCAGCGTTTAACTGCGGCCAGCAACCGCATACCGCAATTTTTGCTTTAGGATTTTCTTTTTTAGCCTTAAGCACAAGGCGCCTTGAATCTGAATCCGCTTTCGCAGTGACTGAACAGGAATTTATTACATATATATCAGCCAATTCTTCCGTTACAGTAAAACCGCAAGCGCTAAATTCTTCCTGTAAAGCCTGGCTTTCGTATTGGTTAACTTTGCAACCTAAGGTGTAGAATTTAACTTTCATCTCTAACGCATAAGAAAATAATTAATGATTCCGCTGGCCATGATTGCTGCAGTTTCTACACGCAGAATATTTTCGGAAAGTTTAAGGAAAATAAAGCCGTTAGCTTTTAACTTTTCGTATTCTTGCGGTGAAAAATCGCCTTCAGGGCCTATCATCAGGAGAATTTTACGATATTTTTCTTTTGTGATATCGATTATTTTTTGCCCCTCAATTGAAGCAGCTATTTTCAGGCTAAAATCCTGTTTAATTAATGTTTCGAAATCAATAATTTCATTTATTTGCGCAAGCCATAACCTGCTTGATTGCCGTGTTGCTTCCTGCACAATCTTTATCCATCTTTCTTTTTTGCCGGATGAAGGATGTTCTCGTATGCTTCTTTCGCAGATAAACGGCTGATACGCCCAAACACCGAGCTCGGTGGCTCTTTGCAAAATCAACTCTATTTTCTGTTCCTTAAGTAGCGGTAAACCCAGTGTAATTTTTTCTAAAGGCGCGTTACTGGTGCACTCTACGGCCTCTTTTTTTAAAGAAATACATCTACGGCTTGTTTCAGTTATTTGATAACGATATTCCATACCTTCGCCGTCAAACAGATAAACATGTTGCCCCTTCTTTAAGGCTAATACGTCATTGGCTTTATGCAAAATATCTTTATCCTTAACCGTGACAACGTCGCAAATTTCATTTTTAGGAAGAAATAATCTTACCTTAGACATATTATTTAGATTAATCTTTTTCATTAAATACGATGGCACTAAATTTATAAAGCATAATCCCCTTTTCCTTGTAGGTATCTTTTGGTAAGCCTGCTTTAAGACAGGTGTGCTCAAGGAAGGTTTGCCTGTCCCATCCATACTCAAGCGGTACTTGGGGGAGAAGAAGCCCGGAGTAATAACCTTTACTAATTAAAAGCCCATGTTTTCCTACTTCGATTTCCCCTATGTCATTTACTTTTTCAAACGGCGTCAATACAGATATTTCAATCTCGATATCTTTTAATTCGTTGTATGTAACTGGTGTAAAGCGCGGGTCTTCGGTTGCGGATTCGATTGAAACGCTCGATATAACTTCACGCAAAGGCGTATCTGCAACAATTCTACCGATACAGCCGCGAAGCTGGCCATGTTTTTTTAATGTAACAAATGCGCCTCTTTTTTCGTTAAGTATGGGGTATTCAGCTTTGATCTTTGGAGCTTTACCGGTTTTTAAATAGCCTTCCAGAGTCGAACGCGCTATCTTTAATAACTCTTTTTTTTCTGCATCGTTTAATCTAAATTCCGTCATTGTCTTTTCCTCCTCTTTAGCGGGTTCCTTCATCTTCTCCGTAATGTAACTTACAGCCGCAGCGTAGCCCACAACCTTTTCTTTGTCGCCGGTGGCATCACCGGAATTTGCATATTTTAAAATATCTATTTGGGCATCTTTTAGGTTTGAATAATAAAGCAGCGCAATTATCGGATATATTCCACAGGCAAGATTCTGCGCATATTCTTCGGAGGTCCAGAGGTAATCAATATCCTTATTTTTGATAAGTTCTGTTGTTTCTTTATCCATTGCCACTGCTTCATCGTAAGCGTGGAAATGAGAAAGGTCTGAAGAAACAACAACAAGGATTTGTTTTTTTTGAGAAATTTCCGTAAGTGCGCCTGCCAGCTTTTGTAAATTTTCGAGGCTATTTTTTCCAAGGATTATCGGCAGTATTTTTGCATTTTTTACAGTTTTTATTATAAACGGAAGCTGTACTTCTATCGGGTGTTCCCGTGCGAAATATTGGGTATTAAGAACGCAAAAATCAAGCGGCTTAAGAGCCTGGGCTGCTTCGCGGTCGACTTCAAGATTTCCCAAGGGCGTTATAAAAATACCCTCGGGATAAATGGCCGCTCCCTCTAAATAATGCTGATGAGCTGATGAAATAATAACAACCGTATCGAATCGCTTACCCGCTATTGCTTTGTACGCAACTGCGGCAATTTTTCCGGAATAAACATATCCTGCATGCGGCACTAAAATGCCTATAATTTCTCCATTGATTGTCGAATTACCTGCTTCTTCCATGGCATTATTGATAAACTTATTTAACGCACTCGCCTTGGCCGGGTAAAATGTACCGTTAAATTCAGGGCTTTTAATTTCGTTAGAATATACATTTATAAAACAAGCTGAAACAGTTATCATTAAAAGAAAATATATTTTTATACGCATAGTTTGTTTATAGTTTTTGTTGTAGATAGCAGATGACAGATTGGAATTAGATATCTGCCTATCTGCTCAACAGGCTGAAAGCCTGTTAGACTGTTATCTGCAATCTGTTTAATATGGACCTGAAGAAAGTTGTATGTACTCTTCGACGAAGTCGAAACCTTCTTTGTAGTGCATCCAACGATTGCCACCAAACTGCCACAGGCCTTTAAGCTGACAAACGTAACATAGAAGCAAGAATATGGACCTGAGGAGAGTTGCCCGCCACCAAAATATAAAAATGGACCGGAGCGGATTCGAACCGCCGACCTCCTCGTTGCGAACGAGGCGTTCTCCCAACTGAACTACCGGCCCGCAAGATTTAAAAAGGCGGGCCTGACCCCTTCGTTGCGAACGAAGTGCTCTCCCAACTGAGCTACAGGCCCGAAAAAATAGAAAGTAAAGAGATACAATAAATTTCCATCAATTTCGACAAATTTCTAAATCTCAATCGAAATCAGAAAATTTATAGAAATTAACAGTTTAATAAATATTTTGACAGAGAAACCCTTTTCTGTCAAGAAAGGCAGGAAAGATTAATGCCAAGATTTTAATAAGGGGCAGTGGCACTAACACAAAACGGCGAAGGGCTTGTGGAAGCGCAGTTACCAGTACCCCTGGCTACAACATTTATATCTGTAGTTATAGAGTATTGCGTGGCGCCTGTGGGGTCTTGACCGGTAAAAATTGGATGGTCACCATTGATGGCGGTTATTGTTGCATTGGCGGTACCCTCTCTTCTTAGCCTTTCCAAGGCATGCACTATTGCTCCTTGTGCGGCAAAGTAACCCCGTATTCTTCTAAGTTTATGCTCTGCTGTCCGTGACTCAGCCGTCATCAAATTTAATGCAACTACAGCCAAAATAGTAACAACAAGCATTATCCCTGAGACAGTTATTAAAACTATACCTTTTTTCATTGCGTTCTCCTTTTGATTAAGAGCCTTTACGCAAAGTCATTCTATACTCGTTATTTTCAAACCGGACAAGCACATGCCCTTCTCTGGCAAGCCAACCCAAGCTCATTAATATAAGTTCTTTAGGTTTTTCTATACCGTTAAAAAGGCTAGTTAGGGTCACTTCCCCGTGTTTATCAAGGAAATGCCAGATTTCGCCAGCTCCTATTCCAATTTCGGTAATCATTTTATTTGTTTAAGCTGTTACAATATGGGCAACGCCAATATTTTAATGCCGATGAGATAAAATATAGCGAAGTGCACACTTCGCACTTTTCTTTTCTAAGGTGCGTATCTTTTCTCGCCATGGTTTTTTTTCTTTCTTCAATAAGCTCAATAACCATGACACCAACGATCAAAACACTGGATATTATTGCCAAAAAAACCGATAACTCTATTTTCATATTTATCTTACCACTGCCTCTATCTTTGTCCAGAGAAATTTATTCTTCAAAAACAATGCAGCCTGTCTCATATAATCCTGAGATGACATATTGCCGGTAGAGTTGACAGGGAGCTTCGTTGGAAACGATAGGATAACCTTTCCGTATGGAGAGATAAATGCTTTGTATTGTATTGTTTCTTTATCCCAGTCGATAAAACTCTTGGGTTTTTCCCAGAGGTATAGATAATCAGTTTCCTTAAGATTATAGGTACCTATTGAGCGGCTTTCGGGCAATTTCTGTACGTTTTGTAAAGAGCGTTCTTTTTTAACTTCAAACAAAGGCTTTTCCAGGGTGGGCAAAAAATAAGATTTATCAATACTTGATGTCCGTGCAAAATTTATTGCGGTGTCGAATTTAAACGGTTTATCCGTAATTAAAAGGTCTTCTTGGGTTAATATTGCCGGCCACGAAAGTATAAAAGGAGTATTGGAGGTTTTAATGTAAAAAGAAAAATACGTAAACAGAAAAACATGCAAAGATATCGAAATTATTAAACAAACTAATAAGGTGCGATTTTTAAACATAGAAATATTAGATTTCTACAACGAGATTAACCGGCCCGATGCATTCAGTATTTATAACCATGGTTTTGCCAAATTTCCCTGATTTTACCGATAATCCCCGCGCTCCCAGAAGAATAATTAAATTTTCAAATAATTTTCTGGCTGCATCCTGTGGCATTACGTTTTCGAATGAAGGCCTTCTCCCTTTGTTAATATTAGCACAAAGAGTAAAATTCGGCACGCATAAAATTTCATAATTTTTATCTTTGAGCGAAAAATCAAGTTTTCCATTTTCGTCATCGAAAATTCTTAAATTTGTAACTTTTTCCGCAAAGTCTTCAAGCGTAGCATCATTATCTTTCTTATCTATTCCCACAAAAATCACAAGCCCCCTACCTATGGAAATAGATTCCTTGGTCTCATTAGGAATACTTAAGCTGGCTTTTGCGACGCGTAAAATTACGGCTTTCATATTTTTTTAATGTTTTGCGTAATATCCTTGTTTAGTTTTCCGGGTTATGAATTCATTTTTAATACTTTCAATCACAGAATTTTTATCATTCATCCATAATGGTGCAACCAGCAATTTAGGATTACTGCTGGAAATTAAACGTAATATTACCATATTATCCGGGATGCGTTCAAGAAAATCACACACCATTTTTACGTATTCTTCCCGGGTTACAAGACTTATTTGTTTCTCTTTATGCATTTCACACAATTTCGTATCTTTAAAAATGTGTAAAACGTGCAATTTTATTCCCTGGATATCCAGTTTTGACAGTAAAACGGCATCTTGCATTGTATCTTCATGTGTTAACCAGGGTAATCCTAAAATCAAATGAACCCCCACGTTTATGCCATACTTTCTTGTAAGTGCAACAGCATTAGTAAAATCTTCATAGGTATGATTTCGGTTTAAAGTTTGTAGCGCATGGTTATGGGTGGTTTGAAGGCCATATTCTATCCAAACCAGATAATCTTTTTTATAAGCGGCAATTAGTTCTAACTTTTCTTCATCGATACAATCTGGACGTGTAGAAATGAAAAGCCCAATAATTTCAGGAAACTGCCGTATAGTATCGTATTTTTCCTTTAAAGATTTGATATCCGCGTAAGTACTGCTAAACGCTTGAAAATATGCAATAAATTTTTTAATGCCAGATTTTTTCTTATAATATTCTATTGATTCGGTTATTTGTGTTTTAATGTCTTTGGCTTTTCCGGCATAGATGCTAAAACCCTTATTGTCGCAATAAATACATCCGTCTTTACTTATTCGGCCATCACAATTAGGGCAACTAAACCCCGCGTCTATGCTTATGCGTTGTACTCTTTCGCCGAATTTTTCTCTCAAGTATCTATTAAACGAATAATACGGTTCAGCCATGCTTAACCTCGTTTCACTCGGTTAGTTTACAGAGTACAGAAAACAGAGTACAGAATATTTTTATTTCTTCCCTTCTGTCCTCTGTCACCTGTTATCTTATGCTATACGCGCATCCGCAATAATTCTGCCTATAGATATTGTTTGTTTTTGCAAATTCCATAGTTTTTTTGAAGCCGTCATTCTTCTTAAAATCTATGGCCATAAAATACGCCGGTGCAATTTTTATACCAATCTCATTAATTATCTTACTTTTCTTATGCGGGCTTACAGATAATGTTGTTGTAAAAAAATCAAAACCCAATTCCATGGCCTTATGAAAAGTTTCTTTAAGGCGAAACTCGTAGCATAAATCGCAGCGCCTGCCGCCTTCCGGTTCATTTGAATAGATTGAACAAACAGTATCCCAGTTGCCAGGCGCATAGATGGGCGCGTTTAGCTTTACCGAAGTTATTCCGCATACTTTTTCTGCTGCGTCTTTTCTTTTTATATACTCTTCGTTCGGCATTATATTGGGATTGCAGAAGAATCCTTCTACGTAGAATCCTGCCTCTTTAAGATAATTAATACAGGCAAATGCGCATACTCCGCAACAGATATGTAAAAGTACTTTTTTCATATTTTGAATGGAAATAAAATTGCTGACGGAAGGCCAGCTTTTATAAACCAAAATAATCTTTTGTAGTGATAAACTGCACCTGGCTTTTAACCTTAGGCAATAATTTATGAAGCAAAAGGAAAGTTTTCTTTTTGGGGTGGGCTATAACAATTATTTTCCCTTTTTCTTTAGCTTTTTTAATTAGCTCTAAAAATTTGTTCTGCATAACATTTATATCGTCTACGCTGTCAAAAAACCCCTCATTATAGCCGCAAAGCACCTTTTCTTTCCTTGCTACTTCGCAAGCTACAGAATTTAAAGACGTATGGCTGTCAACGAAAAATAGCCCGCTATTTTTAACTGCAAGAATAACTTCTTTCATTAATTTACTATCTTCAGTTGCTGCAGAGCCCATATGGTTATTTACTCCGATAGATACGCGTATGCAGTTGAGATAATAACGAAGTAAAGCCGCACGTTCGCTTCTTGACAGGGAACTGCTTATAAATTTATATTTATTCGTCCGGTACTTTTGTGCTTCTTTCGGCTCAAGAGGCATATGGGTCATGACGCTAAATCCGTAAAATTGAGACGTTTGCGCAATGCTTTTTGAAAATTTGAGCCCTGGTACTACAGAGACAGTTACCGGTATGCCCAGGGAATGAATTTCTTTTAAATCCTTCGGGTTTTCTCCTAAATCATCGAAGATTAAAGCGATTTTAGGTTTTTTGACAACTTCGCCCGGGATAATCTTTTTTATTACTGGCCTGGCTTTAGGTTTGTAAAAATATTTGTAAAAGACCAGGGGGGCAGATATTACAAGGATAAATACAAGTATCTTGGTAAGCTTATTCATTTAATAAATCCTTTATTTCTAAATAGGCATTCTTTGGGTTTGCGGCATTAAGTATAGCGCTTCCTACACATACATAATCTACGCCGCTTTGAGCAATGGTTGACGTGTTTTCAGCTTTTACTCCTCCGTCTATGCCTGTGCATTTGCCGGGATATATTTTTTTAAATTCTTTTATTTTATCCAATACCTCGGGAATAAATTTCGAGCCATAAAAACCGGGTATAACCGACATAAAAAGCACAGAGTCCAGTTTGTCAACTAAAAAACTAAAATCTTTTATCTTGGTTGAGGGATTTATCGCAAGCCCTACTTCGAGATTCAGTTTTTTTATTGCCTCTATTATTCGTAAGTGCTCATTAGGTATTTCAAAATGATAAATTATCCTGTGTGAACCGGCATTTTTAAATGCTTCTATCCACTCAAGGGGTTTAGCAACCATTAAATGCGCTTCACTTTTTACGGGAAAACGCACACCTTTAAGGTCAGCTACGCTTATGCTTTTTGAAGGAACAAACACGCCGTCCATTATATCTATTTGAACATAATTGCAAAATTGAGAACAGTTATCCACCATATCGAGTAACTTTTCTTTTTTATCGGTAAGGATTGCCGGTACTACATTTTTCTCAGTTTTCATTTTTGAAATGCTCCTTTAATTTAGAAATAATTGCATTATTTGGTGTAAAATTTTTTGTCTGCCAGAAATCTAAAATATTATTTTTTTCTTTTTGGAAGTTGGTTATATAATTTTCCCACCCGTGAATCGGGCCTTCTCTTAGGATGTATTTACTGTTTTGTATATACTGGTATAATCCATCCGGAAATACATAACCGGAAACTGCCTTATATGTCCAATAGGTATAGTTAAATCCAAAATCGTCAAATGCTTTCAAAATATCTTCCAGCCAATTGAGTTCACCCCAAAACCCTCCTCTCCAATTTATGCCAAATTCCCCTACAAAGATGGGGACTTTATTATCTTTAGAAAATAAGAAATAGGGTTCAAGGTATTTTCGCATCTTATCTGCGTCCCAATGTTCATTATTAATTTTTCCGGGAAACTTATAAAAAGGCACAAAATTAAACGTAAAATCAAGCGGCTGATAAGTATGAATACTTATCGAAACATTTTCTTCTATCAAGTCACGAAGAAAATCTATGCGTTGAGCCCAGAGGCTTCCTTCAAGAAATATGGTATGTTTTTTATCTATTGCCTTAATGCATTCTATGGCCTCTTTGTAGAATTTAGTCAAAATACTTGTTGGCTTCTGATCAAGAACCGGTTCATTAATAACGTCGAAGCCGATTAATGCCGGCTCTTCCTTAACTTTACTTACTATTTCTTCCCATAACTGCAATGTTTCTTTGCGGAACTTTTCTTTTTCCCAAAAAAGAGCTTTTCCGGTTGAATCGCTATGCCAATCGCAATTTTGTGCGCCAGGGGCGGCATGTAA